>NZ_JAIMIA010000160.1 GCF_019966495.1 Tateyamaria pelophila
TGAAGCCATCGTTCCGATGGACCAAAGGCCAATCATGCACTAACTTTCAATTTGGACCACTCAAGTGGGGCTGCTCAGCGGCCTTTTGCAGCGTGCGTTGCACGGTCAATGCTTTCGTTCACGCGTTCGCATTGAGCAACCGCTTTGTCAGTCTCAAAGTTGGGCGAAGGAGGCTCTGCATTGTGCTCTGGCAGTGGTTTGCGTTTTTTTGAAAGTCTTACGCGAAACTCGGTTGGATATAAACCGGTAAGGCCGAAACTGTGTGTGTCGTCCGGTAACCAACAGGTTTTTCACCTGAGTAGGCACCATCCTGAAAACCCATTGGCTCACAAGGAGAAATTTTCGGAAGCAGGGGCCTGAAATTCACCAATCCGATGACCAATCGCGATTGTCCACAGGGCCAGTTTTCATGGACCGGTTCGATTTTGGTGTTCGGCCCATCGAACATGCTCCAACCGCCGGACTGAGGTAAACGAACCATGTCCTTTCGTGCGGTCGACGTAACAGTGCGGGAACCGAAGACTTTGAGGGGGCCGTCAGGCGCCGGAGGCAGTCGGCGCCCCCCCGAAGATATTTGGGGCCGGAAGAAATATGGGAGGCACCTGCAAAGGCGCCTCCCGATTGACAGAAGGTATTTGCTTCTCCCGGCACGGTCATCGGCGTCCCCGCCTGTACCGTCCGATGAGATGAAGACATTAAATTTAATATATGGTTACATCTCTTGGCCTGAAAATATCCCGGGGAGTTTGAGGGGCTGGCCCCTCAAGGTGCAACCGTAGGCTCAAGCGGCCGGTTTCAGCTGGTCTCGATCTTTGAGCTGGGTATAGCACTCGTCCAATGCCTTGCGCGCCCGTTTGCCCATCTCGGTGATCTCATCTGGAGTGATCACAAGTGGTGGCGAAATTACCATCCGATCATAGACGTGACGCATGATCAGATTGTTGGCAAAGCAGCGCTCACGACATGTGAAGCCGGCTGTGCCGGCATCCATCGCGAATTTGGCGCGGCTTTCCTTTTGCGGGGTCAGTGCCAGCGATCCCATCATGCCGACAATCGCGGTTTCACCCACCAAAGGATGATCGCCGAGCCCTTCCCACATCTCTTTCAGTGCAGGTGCCGCCACGTCGCGAACATGGTCCAGCACATGCTCTTCTTCCAGAATGCGCAAGTTTTCCAGCGCGACCGCTGAGGCGACCGGGTGGCCGGAATAGGTGTAACCGTGGTTGAATTCGCCGGACCCAATCACTTCCGCGACTTCGTCACAAACGATCGAGCCCCCAATGGGCTGGTAGCCGGAACTGAGTCCCTTGGCGATCGTCATGATATGCGGCTTGATACCCATCGTTTGCGACCCGAACCAGTTACCGGTCCGTCCAAAGCCGCAGATGACCTCGTCTGCGATCAGCAGGATTTTATATTTGTCGCAGATCCGTTGGATTTCCGGCCAATAGGTGCTGGGGGGCACGATGACACCCCCGGCGCCCTGAATCGGTTCGGCAATGAAAGCGGCGATGCGGTCTTCGCCTTGCGCAAGAATCGCCTCTTCCAGTTCGGCAGCACGCGCCAAGCCGAAGTCTTCGGGCGTCGTGTCACCGCCTTCGGCCCACCAGTAGGGCTGGTTGATGTGAAGAATGTCGGGGATCGGCAGTCCGCCCTGTTCATGCATCGGGGTCATGCCGCCCAGCGATCCTGACCCGACGGACGATCCGTGATATGCGTTCTTGCGGCTGATGATGATGGTCTTTTCCGGCTTCCCCTTGATCGCCCAATAGGTGCGCACCATGCGGATATTGGTATCATTCGCTTCGGAGCCGGAGCCCGCAAAAAAGACGTGGTTCAGATCGCCCGGCGCCAGTTCGGCAATTTTCTGCGCCAGTGCGATGGCCGGCACATGGGTTGTCTGAAAGAATGTGTTGTAAAAGGGCAGTTCGCGCATCTGGCGCGCGGCCACATCGGCCAATTCACCTCGACCATAGCCGATATTCACGCACCACAAGCCGGCCATGCCATCGAGGATTTCGTTACCCTCGCTGTCGTACAGATAGACGCCCTTGGCGCGGGTGATGATGCGCGCGCCTTTTTCGGCCAATTCGCCGTTGGCCGTAAACGGATGCATATGGTGTGCGGCATCCAATGCTTGCAGTTCGGACGTCGGCAGGTGATTGGTGATTGCGGGCATATTTACCTCTGTGTTTGAGTGTGCCGAGAATATGAGCATCTTGCGCGCCGTCAATGTGACAACTGCAATCTTGCTGGACGATCGCCGCAAAAATTGTTTTCATACACGATGACCCGGGAAAACCGGGCAGTTACGGGAGAATACCATGAAAAAGATGATGCTGAGCACAGTGGCGCTCGGCGCCCTTGCGGGCGCCGCTATCGCCGATGAAGTGCGCGTTTACAACTGGTCGGACTATATCGACGAAGATTTGCTGACCAAATTCGAGGAAGAGACGGGTATTGATCTGATCTACGATGTGTACGACAGCAATGAGGTCCTAGAAACCAAGATGCTGGCGGGTGGATCGGGTTACGACGTGGTTGTGCCTTCCAATGACTTTCTGCAACGGCAAATTAGCGCTGGCGTTTATCAGAAACTGGACGCTTCTAAGTTGCCTAACAAGGTGAATATGTGGGATACGATCGAGGCTCGGACGTCAGCCTTCGATCCCGACAACGCCTACTCCATCAACTATATGTGGGGAACGACAGGGATTGGCGCAAATGTTCTGAAAGTTGAGGAATTTCTTGGTCCCGACACGCCGTTGGATTCGCTCGATCTGATCTTCAACCCGGAAAACATGGAAAAGCTGCAGGACTGTGGTGTGCATTTCCTTGATGCTCCGACCGAGATGATACCGGCGGCCTTACAATACATTGGCCAGGATCCGAACAGTCAAGACCCTGATGTGCTCGCCATGGCGGAGCCGATATTGGCGGGCGTGGCCCCGTATGTTCAAAAGTTCCACAGTTCTGAATATATCAACGCGCTGGCAAATGGTGATATCTGTGTGGCTTTTGGCTTTTCTGGAGACATACTGCAGGCGCGTGATCGGGCGGCCGAGGCCGAAAATGGGGTTGAAATCGTATATAATCCCGTTTCAGAAGGCTCATTGATGTGGTTCGATCAGATGGCCATTCCCGCCGATGCTCCGAACGTGGACAATGCTCACGCATTCCTGAATTTTATGATGGATGCTCAGAACATGGCGGCCGCGTCAAACTATGTTTATTATGCCAACGGCAATCTCGCCAGCCAGGAGTTCTTGGTGGAAGACGTGATTGGTGATCCAGCGATATATCCTAATGGAGCGACATTGGAAAAACTCTACACCAAGTCGCCATATCCCGCGAAGGTACAACGCACCGTGACCCGGATGTGGACCAAGATCAAATCGGGCACCTGACCCCGATCTTCGGGCGCGGGGCTTTATCCCCGCGCCCGTCTCAAACTGAACGGATTTCGCCTTGGCTGATACTGTTTTCGCCCCTTGGGACGACCCCGACCAGAAGCCGTTGATCCGGTTTCGCAATGTCACGAAACGCTTCGGTGATTTCACGGCGATTGATGATCTGACCCTTGATATTTTCGAGCAGGAGTTCTTTGCCCTGCTGGGGCCGTCTGGCTGTGGCAAGACCACGATGATGCGGATGCTGGCGGGCTTTGAGAATCCGACCGAAGGCAGAATCGAGCTTGCCGGAAACGATATCGCGGGAGTTCCGCCAAACAAGCGGGCCGTGAATATGATGTTCCAGTCCTATGCGCTGTTTCCGCACCTCTCCATCTGGGACAACATCGCGTTCGGCCTGCGACGCGAAAGCAGTGACAAGGCTGCGATTTCTGCCCGGGTCGAAGAGATGCTCAAGCTGACACGGCTTGAGAAGTTTGCCAAACGCAAGCCTCACCAGATCTCGGGCGGGCAGCGCCAGCGTGTGGCCTTGGCCCGATCACTGGCCAAGGCGCCGAAACTTCTGTTGCTGGACGAACCTTTGGGCGCGCTGGACGCCAAGTTGCGAGAGGCGACGCAATTCGAGTTGATGGACATTCAGGAAAAGACCGGCACGACATTCGTCATCGTCACCCATGATCAGGAAGAAGCGATGACCGTCGCCAGCCGCGTGGCCGTGATGGACGAAGGACGGATCATGCAGGTCGCGACCCCCGAACAAATTTATGAAGCCCCGCAAAGCGTCTATGTTGCCGACTTTATCGGTGACGTAAATATCATCCGGGGCTCTGCCACGGCGGTCGGCCCGGACCGATATCAGATCGCATGGGCGGAGGGTCGGGACCCTGTACACGCCGTCAGCACGCGCCCCTTTTCAGATGGTCAGGAATGTCATCTGGCGATCCGACCGGAAAAGGTGTCGATCCACGCGGAACACCCAGCGGCTGACAACGCCGTGCAAGGCAAGGTGCTGGACATCGCCTATCTGGGCAACCTGAGCACCTACCATGTCGAATTGCCCACAGGCGAGATCATCAAGGCACAAGTCGCCAACACCCGCCGCATATCCCGCCGCGCCTTCACGTGGGAAGACCCGGTGTGGATCAGTTGGACGGAAACCGCCGGGGTCTTGCTGGACCAATGAAGCGGGCGTTCCTCATAGCGGTACCGTATGTCTGGCTGCTGGCGCTGTTTCTGATCCCGTTTGCGGTTGTATTCAAAATTTCACTGTCGGATATCGAACTCGCGATTCCGCCCTATACCCCGACGATGAAAGACGGGCTGTGGACCATGCTGTCGCAGCTCGATTTCGAAAACTTTATCTTCCTGACGCAGGATGATTTGTATTGGAAAGCCTATCTCAGCTCTTTGCAGATCGCTTTGATCTCGACGGTTCTCACGCTGATGGTTGGCTATCCGATGGCCTATGCGATGGCGCGCGCGCCCGAACAGTGGCGCCCGACGCTGTTGATGCTGGTGATCCTGCCATTCTGGACGTCGTTTCTGATCCGGGTCTATGCGTGGATCGGGATTTTGTCGAACGAAGGGTTCCTGAACCAGTTCCTGCTGTGGATTGGGATCATTGATACGCCGCTGACCGTGCTCAATACCAATACGGCGGTCTATATCGGCATCGTGTACACATATCTTCCCTTTATGATCCTGCCGATCTACTCCGCGCTGGATCGCCTGGACGGGTCCCTGATCGAAGCCGCCGAAGACCTCGGATGTTCGCGGCTGAAAGCCTTCTGGCTGGTGACGATTCCGCTGTCCAAAAACGGAATCATCGCGGGGTGCTTCCTTGTATTCATTCCGGCGCTGGGTGAATTCGTGATCCCGTCGCTGCTGGGCGGATCGGGCACGTTGATGATCGGCAAGGTGCTGTTCGAAGAGTTCTTCTCCAACCGGGACTGGCCGGTCGCCTCGGCGGTCGCCGTGATCTTGTTGCTGATCCTTATCGTTCCGATAGTGCTGTTTCAGCGCAATGAGCAAAAACAGGCGGAGGCGGAGAAATGAACCGTCTGAGCCCATTCAATGTCGTATCGCTCACGATGGGGTTTGTGTTCCTCTACGTGCCGATGCTGATCCTCGTGATCTTCAGCTTTAACGAATCCAAGCTGGTGACGGTCTGGGCGGGGTTTTCTACCAAATGGTACGGTGAGTTGCTCGCCAATGACGCCTTTCTGGACGCAGCTTGGGTGACATTGCAGGTGGCCGTCATATCATCCACCATCGCGACCGTGCTGGGAACGATGGCCGCTTATGTGCTGGTGCGCGGGGGGCGGTTTTTTGGGCGCACGCTGTTTTCGGGAATGATCTACGCGCCTCTGGTGATGCCCGAAGTCATTACGGGCCTGTCGCTTTTACTGCTGTTCATCGGCATTGGGATGGACCGGGGGGTGCTGACCATTGTGCTGGCGCATACGACGTTTTCGATGTGTTTCGTATCGGTTGTCGTGTCTTCGCGGCTGATGACGTTTGACCAGTCGCTGGAAGAGGCGGCGCTTGATCTGGGGGCGTCGCCGTTCACGGCATTTCGGTTGGTGACGTTGCCGATCATCGCGCCGGCGGTGGTGTCGGGTTGGCTGCTGGCCTTTACACTCAGCCTTGACGATCTTGTGATTGCCTCCTTCACGTCGGGGCCGTCCGCGACGACTCTGCCCATGAAAATCTGGTCCTCCGTGCGATTGGGCGTCAGCCCCGAGATAAATGCGCTGAGCACGATTTTGATCGGGCTGGTCACAATCGGTGTGATTTGCGCCTCATTGGCCAGCAAACAGGCGGCCCTGCGCGCCAAGCGGGACGAACAACAGGCCGCGCGCGCCGCATGAAGCGGATCTTTCCGGACTATGCGTACAGCGATGGCCCGCGCGACGGATGCTGGTGGGATGAGACCTGCGACATGCCGGAACATGGGGCATTGCAAGGTGATATGCGCTGCGATGTTGCCATCATCGGGGGTGGGTTTACAGGCCTCTCAGCCGCTCTTCATCTTGCTCAGGCCGGTGCTTCGGTTGTTTTGCTTGAGGCGCAGCGCATCGGCTGGGGCGCGTCAGGGCGGAACGGTGGGTTTTGCTGTTTGGGGGGTGCCAAAGCGTCGGATGCTTTTCTGGATCGGTCATTCGGACGTGCGGGTCGCTTGGAGTGGCACCAGACCGAAAAGGCGGCCGTTGCATTGGTCGACGCGCTGATCACGAACCTTGATCTTGATGTGGATCGGCATTCGACGGGAGAGACCGTATTGGCGCACCGTCAGAGCGAAGTGGGCCGCCTTGAAGAAGAAGCTGCAAGCATTGTTGAGAACTATGATGTGGCACCAACGTTCCTTGCCAAGGATCAACTTTCTGCCCACGGTTTCGCAGGCCCGTTTCATGCGGCCCTGACCACGCCGATTGGTTTTGCACTCAACCCTCGCAAGTACCTTCGGGGACTGCTTCGCGCCTCCGTTGAGGCAGGCGTGCGCGTGTTTGAAAAAAGTGCGGCCGTCGAGATTTCAGGGCCTGTGGTCAGGACTTCGGGTGGCCGGGTGCAGGCCGAAAAAACCATACTTGGAACCAACGGCTATTCAAGCGAGGATGTTCCAACGTGGATGGCTTCGCGCTATATGCCGACCCAGTCCACCGTGCTCGTCACACGTCCTCTGACAGAGGATGAAATTCTGGCACAAGGGTGGACCAGTGACCAGATGGCCTATGACACGCGGCGCTTGCTGCACTATTTCCGGTTGCTGCCGGATCGCCGTTTCCTGATCGGGATGCGTGGCGGGCTTATGTCTTCTCCGCGATCGGAGCAGGAGGCGCGGTCGTCTCTTGCGCGCGATTTCAAACATATGTTCCCGGCATGGAACGGGGTGGACATTACACACACGTGGTCGGGTTTTGTCTGCCTCTCGCGTAACCTGACACCGTTTGTGGGGCCTGTGCCCGGATCACCGAAGTTGCTGGCAGGCTTTGGTTTTCATGGCAACGGGGTGGCCATGGGCAGTTACGCGGGGCGAATGCTGGCTGATCTTGCGCTGGGTCGTACGCCTGATTTGTATCCTGCCGTCATGCGCAAACCTGCTGCACAATTTCCCCTTGGCCGATTTCGGCGTGCCATAATGCCACCGATCTACGCGGCGCTCCGCCTGAACGATCGGGGATTCTAAACCGGAGGTTCGCGCAAACCCGCGACGTTGTTTGCGAGGATCATGTAGCCGCTCTCCAATACCAGCAATGTCGAACCGTTTTCAATTCGCGCTTCGGTGACACGCGCATAGGACATCGCGGGCTCGGTCAACAATACCTCGCCGTTGGCGCTACTCTCGATTTCAAAAGTGTACTCGCCATGAGCCATTGGGGCACCGGTGTCGTTAAGTCCTGTCCACTCGAATGGATCAGCGCTCACTGGCATCGGCGTGCGTTGCACTTCGTTGCCCTGTGCATCGTAGGCGACGAGCGTCACGGTATCCGCCGTAATCGGTGGATTGGGCGCAATTGTGATTGGATCGCCATCAAATTCAGCGGGTCCACTGACCAGCGCTTCCATCCCGATCCAGTTCGCCGCACTGGACATGTCGTTTGTCCCAAGCGTCAACATCAACTGCTGCATCAGGTCATTGGTCGTGACCTGCTGCTCGACCATGGAGAACTGGGCCAGTTGGGCGGCATATTCCGAGTTGTCCATCGGCTCCAGCGGATCCTGATACTGCGCCTGCGCTGTCAGCATTTGCAAAAAAACCTCAAAATCAGAACTGAGGACGCTGCTTCTGGCGGAAGGAGCGGTTTGTATCGTTGCGGGAGTAGTGGCCGAAGATGTTTGGGTCAGGTTCATGCGATCAAAGCCTCAAGTCTATGCCTTCAGCCGAGGTGGCCAGGCGCGGTAAGTCAGATATTGGGGAATCAGTGTTATCGTTCTCTCCAAAGTCGAGTGACAGAACCTCTGCACCATCGGAATTTTCCTGTGATGATGCGTCAGAAGGATCATCGTTCTGGCCGAAGGCAAAGGCGACGTCGTCGTATCCCAGATCAGAAAAGGACTCGCCGAGATCGGTGATGTTCCGGCGCATCAAATCCAGCGTCTCCGGCCGATCGGCAAGAATATTGACGACAATCCCGGAGTCGGTTGTGGTCAATGTCATGCGGACTCGACCTAATTCCGCAGGGTTCATTACGATTTCGACCGGATTGAGCAACCCCACGTCTGGAAATTCGGATTTGGCATGATCACGCATCCTGGCATTCCCATTTGATATAGGCCTT
>NZ_JAIMIA010000161.1 GCF_019966495.1 Tateyamaria pelophila
CATGACCGCTGAGACATAATCAAGGGTGGGTCAAATCTCGGTGAAAATACCGGGTCACTTCTCAGCGAAAATCAACAGTCATCCGGTTCATGACGCGAGACAAAAGGCAGTTTGACACCATGGTGCAGACCGACCATCAGCGTCAAACACGGGGTCATCCTGACCGTTCCCAGTGGAACGTTGAAGTGATGTGCGTCGGGCAAAAGCGCACCAATCTGAGGTGCCGGCGCTGTGATGACCACCCGATCGAACGTCTCATTGCCCCCTTCCCAAACCAGTTTCCAACGACCATTCGCTTTCACGATACCCTCTATGCGGGTTTCTTTTCGAATACTCAGCCCGATGCCCAGATACTTAGCCAAGCTGGTCATCCCGGGGACGCCGACAAATGTTGGTTCTTCACGATCCTGCGGCCACCGCGCCAAGGCACCAGCGGCTTCGGCTCGCTTCAACATCGCGGAAAAACCGTCGCCTTGCGCTGTGAGATACTGGGCACCGTGATCGAATTGGAAGCCGCCCCCCGCGCGGCGCGTTGCCATCCTGCCGCCCAGTCCCCGACCCTTGTCAAAAACCACCACATCCACGCCGCGCTGCATCAATTCCCGCGCGCAGGTCAGGCCAGCCATACCGGCGCCTATGATGGCAGTTTTGGCGGTCCGCCCTACCAATGTTCAGTCCCCGGCGCACCCTTGGTGCGACCATGCAGGTTGGATGTCACCCACCCGCCGTGGAAGTCGCCCGACTGCGGAATGACCCGCTCTTCACCAACAAAACACGCATCCATCGCTGCCGCGTAGGATGTCCCACGACCTGCGAGTGCCTTGAAAGACAGGTTTGGTGATGGAGAGGCCCAAGCGGCTCGGGCGGCTATTGTGCCGCCGTTTTGTACGTCGAAATAAGGCACCTGCCCTTTCCCCTCACAAAAGGTGGAACTGTGCACAGGGATCAACTCGGCCATCACGTCTTCGGGCGGAATGTAACAGGTTGGCGCATGATGGGTGTCAAGGTCCCTCAAAGCACGCGTTGTTTCTGCGGCAAGTTCCGACATCGAGAGAGACTTAATCCTTGAGCAAACTGCTATAGCGATGCCATCCGGCAGCAGCCAAAGCAAACGTCATTTTTCAACGAGTGAGCACGACATCCGCGCGGATGTCGAGCCCATCCTCCACGCTGTCGACGAGGTAGTGCGCGACACTGCGCCGGGAGACCAATCCGTTTCGCCAACTCGATGGATCGCGCAGCACCTTAAGCCCGCTTGATTTGGTACTATTGGTCAGAATGACCGGTCGTGCGATTGTCCAGTCGAGGTCACTTTCCACGATCATCGCCTCCTGCCTGTCCTTGTCGGCGTAGGGCTTGCCAAGAAAGGCCCTGTGACCGAGACGCTCTATGGAACTCATGGCACTTCGAGAACGTCCCGCGCCAAACCCGGTCACCGCCACCAATCGCTTGGTGTCACTGTCTTTCATGGCGTCAATCAGCACACGTGTACTGTCGGAAAAAAGCGTCTCTTCTTCCCAAAGCATCGCAAGCCGTTCCCTGATACCCAAGGCGTAGATGACTGCACGGGTGCCTGCGAGCGCCGCAGTCACATCGTCGACCGACCGCGCGTCCCCAGCAAATGGCTCGATCAAATCGGTTTTTTCAAGACGGTCTGCGCTGCGCGCAAACGCACGCACATGTAGTCCGCGATCGACAGCTTCTGTGACAGCGAGCGCGCCAATTCCGGAGGTCGCGCCCATTATGAGTATCGGTGCGCTCAATTCAGCATGTCTTCGTAAAGGCTATGATACGCGCGATGTGTCGCTCGGTCGCCTTTTCGGACGTCTACGCGGCGCAAGACCTCTTTCAACGAGTCCCAAGGGCGGTCCACACTTGGCGTAACCGGGCTCGGACGGTCCGTCACATCCGCATGCGTTGCGGTCTCGGGGCGATCGGTATTGCTCATGTTCAAACTCCTTCGTGGTCGGTTGCGGGCCTTTGTCGGCGTTGGTGGTGTCCGAGCGCCGCCCGTGACCTCAGCTGAGAGGTAGCCCGCTGTTGCGAAAAGGCATCCGTGATTTTCAGCCTTTGACCATACCCCAGCAACAACAGAAGAAGGGCTACGCCAATGATCGGCATGTGGCCGACGAATTCGACAAGCGCGGCTTCGTTATTGCCTTGGATAATGAAGACGATGTTCGATATCGCCATCATCACCGACAAGGCCAAGACCGCGAGGCGGACCGTCGTGCCAAGGATAAGTACGATCCCGATGACCGCTTCGACCATCCCCGCGGACAAGACAAACAGACGATCGTCGAAAAAGTCGATACCGAGTGCCTGCATGAAGTTCCATTGATACTGCGCAACAAAAACCTGTCCCAGTGCCGAGGGCGCCAGTTTTTCTCCCACGGCCAGAGCAACAAGCGAAATCCCCGTCCAGATGCGCAGCGCATCTACTGAGTATGGCTTGAGTAAATCCCGGCGTGCCTCATCCGCGATGGAGTTTAGCAGCAAGAAGAACGCGATCCCGACAATGATCGCGTATTCAAGTGCGGGAAACAGACCGAATTTGAGGGTGACACCAGCGTGGAGGATGAGCATCATGATGGCTGCGATTTTGATCCACCGGTTGGCGATCAGCATGATACCGATGACTGCCTGCATGACGACGAGAACAAGGCCGAACGTCCCGTCCGCAACCTTATGTGGGGCGACCAGTGACCCCTCGTAGGCGGTCAACAGAAAGCTCATCCCCGTGAAGACGCGCAGGATTTCCATAAAATCGTGACGAAGCTTCGTCTCTGCAACGCGGAGCGTAGGCAATTTCCCGTCAATCCAGACTGAGAAAAAAACCATCATGGTCGCAAGGCATATCCACACCAGAAAAATGGGATCAGTCACATTGAAATTGGCAAGCGGTTCTGCGTCACGCTCGACGAACCAATTCACGTGCGCAGTGGCACCCGTTGCGATCATGCACATCGTCAGGGTTGACCCGACCAAGCTCAACTTTCCCACGGCTTTTCTTGTCCTCATTAGCCTACTCTTGTTCATGAAATGGGACGTAGGCCTCAGCTTGCGGTTTGACACCGAGCGTAGCCTTATGTCGCACAACTACCTCGAATAGGCCTCTGAGTGCCTAAGCCAACGAGTCAAAGGCTCCTTAAGGAAAAGAAATGCCCAGGTGCAGCTTGTATCCTCGTGCACGTCTTGACGGCGGTACCAAAGCGACAAACTGGCCAGCCTGGCTGGGGTGTCCGATCTCTACCGCAGGGCCCGCGTCGAGTCCTCAGCCATGTTTGTTGGGGGCATGGGATTTCGCGTCGACGTGGCGTCGCGTTCTGATAAAGTGTCAGTATCTCAGGAAGACGAGACACGCGGAGGAGACAAACTCGGATGCCAAATCAAGAACTTGAACAGGGTTATCTCAGATCGCTGCTGGAAGACGATGAGATTGAGATGAGCGTGGTCTTTTCCGATCCGTCTGTTCCTGACAATCCGATGATTTTCGTGAGCGATGAATTCGAAGATCAGACCGGCTATTCGCCCGAAGAAGCCGTTGGGCGGAACTGCCGTTTTCTTCAGGGACCGGATACAGATCCTCATGCAATAGAGGCAATCCGTCAGGGTCTGAAAGCGCAGACACGCTTTACCATCGACATCCTGAACTACCGCAAAGACGGATCACCGTTCCTGAACCGGTTGCGCATAAAGCCTATCTATGATGCCGATGGTGGCTTGATGTTTTTTGCGGGCGCACAGAACCCAGTATAAACGATCCCGCGCACTAGGAGCCAGCGAGCCGGACGAGCACGATGGCAGCAGCGCCAATGTGCGCCAGAGTGATCAGAACCGAAAAGCCGTGCAGAACTTTGAACCGGGTCTTCGCGCCCTCATCGGTGGCGGTGTTGATTGCGGGCATGAGAACTTGGCGCGCGAGGATCGTGGTCAGCGCTATGGCCATGAGAATTGCGCTTGAAACTGGATCGAACGCAAATGCGATGGCAGCCGCGACTGCTGAACTTGCCAACACGAAAAGATAGAAGTGGGGAAAGGCGCGTCGGATGAGGGGACCTGCGGTTTCCGGCGGAAGTGCGGTGAAGACGAAGGCTGCGAAGCCGAAGGAATACAGAACCATGCCGCCGAACAGAAGCGCCGTGACAAGAAGCGAGATTTCGAACATCAGTGTTTCCTCGGTTTGCGCGCAATGCCCATGTAGATCACGCTCTTGATGGGAAGCGGGCCAAAGGTGAAGTCGCCGTTGCGGTTAACGCTGCGTGGTCCAAGGCCCTTCATCGGGCCGGACACAAGGCCCGCTTTCTCGACCGCGGTGGACAACTCTGCGGGTCGAATGAAAAGTTCTGGATCGTGTGTGCCTTTGGGCAGCAGGCCCAGGATATCCTCGGCCACCGTGATCGTCACGAAACGCGACAGGAGGTTGCGATTGATTGTGTCGAACAGGAAAAGGCCCCCGGGTTTCAGAACGCGCGCCACTTCGGCCAAGACTTTGGTGAGATCCTCGACATGTTCCAGGACGTCGACGCAGACGACAACGTCGAAGGCAGCGTCTGCATAGGGTAGCTCTTCGCCCACCCCAACATCATATTGGATTTCAAGACCGGCCTCGGCCGCATGCGTCCGCGCGGCGTCGATCGCTTGTGCCGCGGGGTCGATCCCCGTGACATTGGCCCCGCGCGTCGCAACCGCCTCTGCCATGAACCCCCCGGCGCACCCGAGATCTAGAACCGCCAGACCGCCCCAATCCACGTGGTGGTCGAACCAGGCAAGCCGACCCGGCACGAGATTCTTGAGCGTGCGCACCCAGCGAATGTCGTCCGACCACCAATTGGCGGCGACATCGTCATAGATGGACAGGTCGTTTCGGGTTTTCTCAGTCATGTCTTTCCCCTTTTCCGATCGCCGGGACCGCGTAAGGCACTTGGCGTTTGTAACTTTCGAAGCGATCACCGTAGCGCGCCGCGAACCGGCGTTCTTTCAGCTTGGGTGCAGCGAGGCAGTAGAAGGTCAAGCTGAGCGCAAGTGCCAGTTGGTCCGGGCTCCATGTCGGCACGGTCCAGAGTGTCAGCGCAAAGGCCACGTAAATCGGTTGCCGTATGATCCGGAACAAGCCACCTGTGGGCATGTCAGGGAACTTTGGCGTCGCGTTCCGCATCAGTGACATCCAGCCAAGCGCGCCCGACTGCACCTCGGCGCCTGCATCCCAGCTGGCCTTAATCAATAGTCCCCAAGCAGCTGCGTAAGCTGCGGTCACAGTGTAAAGCATCCAGCCCTCGGCGCGCCACCAGACGATCCCCGTGGGGGTCCATAGCGAAAACAGAGCCAGCAACTGGAGCGACGCGATAAGCGCGTAGGTCGTCGTGCTCAGCGTTTGGGCATGGGGGCCCGGAACCAAACGCATCAGGAAGCGCATACCGGGGCCAGTCAGGAGGAGCGAGTGCACCAATGGGAATTGCAGGATGAGAAGAGCGTTGGCGACAATGGCATACGGCCAAGAAACGCTTCCCAAGCTGCAGCTCATCCCGAAATACATCGCCAAGATCATCGCCGCGACGGCCATTGCAAAGACCAGGTGCACCGCCGCGCCAAAGGTCAGCGCCAAAGCGATGCGGCCCGCCCCGGCTGGCGGTGACATCGCGCCTCGCACCAAGGTTTCAAGCCTTTGGAAATGGGACTCTGGCACCATCGCTACCGAACGGAACTGTGCTGTGGCATCGGCTTGGCACCAAACCGCGCCGCCACTTTGGACAGCAGCGGCCGAACCGGAAGAAACAGTCGGTAGCCCAGTTCCAGAAAAGGTGTCGCGCCAAGTAACCGGGCAAGCCGTGCCGCCCACTGCCAGCCGGGCAATGTTTGCCAGACCGCAACAAAAGCGCGCGCACCCGAAATCAGCGTGCCATCCGGACGGCGTACGTGGAACCGACGCATTGCGGCGCGCGCGTCCAAGTCCGGGCCAAGACACACGTCCGCCTGTGAGGCATCAACGAAACACAGCTGTTCGCTACCGGCTTGCGCCTTGTAGTGCTTGATTTCCACTGAGCAGAGCGGGCACGCGCCATCAAAATAGACAGTTGCCCGCGCAAGTGTGTCAGTGTTTTCCATGTCGGCCCGATTGGCTTGCATGACGATCGTGTCCGCTGTCCCCGATCGCATTTCAAACGTCTCCGTACCGTTTGAGTAGACGCTGGAGCGTCCGCCTGTGCATGTCCAACGCACGAGCCGTTTTTGAAACATTCCCATCCAATTCATGGAACACATGCTCAATATGCTCCCTGCGCGCCGCATCGGGCGTCATCGGAGCGGATGGGGCCGGTGGATGTTCATTTCTCGGCCTGATCAGCGCTTCTACGATTTCATCGGCTGTTGCAGGTTTGGCGATAAAATCAATGGCGCCTGCGCGTACGGCGGCGACGGCGGTCGGGATGTTGCCGTAACCCGTAAGGATGATGGCGCGGATGCCAGGATCACGCTGTTCGAGGGTCTCCACAAAGGACAGACCACTGCCATCCAGCAGGCGCAGGTCGACAACTGCGTATTTCGGCAATTCGGTATCTGCCTGGGCCATCGCCTCAGACAAGCTGCTGGCCTCGCGCACGTCAAAGCCGCGCCGATCCATTGCGCGCGCGAGGCGACCGCGCAGGGCGTCGTCGTCTTCGACGATCATCAGGGACGTGTCGTTGATTGCGTCTAACATCTGTCTACTCCTTCATGTCGGCAGGGTGTCATACTGCGCCTGCACTCTTCGTCCGCTAAGGGTCAAAAAGGGGTCGCATTTCGGTTTACGGAGGTGGTCAGCGCAGGTGGACACGCAGCATCCAGGCGAATTTCTCATGAACCTGACCGCGTGCAATGCACAGATCTTCTGTGATCGTATCGCCGTAGTTGGCTGCAATTTCGCCGGTCGCCTTCAGAGTGGCTGCCAGTATTTCTTCGGCGTTCAGAAGCGTGGCGATTAAGTCCGTGGAGGTCATGTCTACCTGTGGCTCAACAATGCTCGAACGCTCAAGCATGCGTGCAAGGTTGCCATCGGCATGGCCATCGAGCGCCTTGATCCGTTCGGCAAGATCGTCCTGTCCGGCAAAGTGATCCTCGTAGATTCCCTGAAACATCTGATGCAGCGGCGCAAAGTTCATGCCCGTCACGTTCCAGTGGAAATTCTGCGCCATCATCGTCGAAACGGCTGTTTCGGCGAGCGCCGTGTTCAGGGCGGCACAAATTTCTGGCCGTCCATCTGTATCAAGTTTTTCAGCAGCGAAAGTCATTTTCGGCACCTCATTGTTTATCTTGCAATTGATAGGTGTACGTCGTGGGGCCCGCGCCGGATCGACGTCGCGACGTTCCGCCGCGCCGATGGCCGCGGAACTGCACTGGTCATGTGGGCTTTTTTGATAGGAGGTTTTCCAAGGTCGCTTTATGAGCGCCGGGGATGCGTGCAACCAGGACTTGCTCGGCGTTGCTTAAATCATCGCCAACGACAACGAACGCCACCATGCCCATCCCCTGGTGCGGCAAGCACACGTCTGCGGTAGGGCCTGTTTCTGTGACCTTATATACCACGCAATGTTCATTTTGCCTTTAAACGCATCTTGGTTTTCTCGCAGAACACCCTTCACGGACCGGGCATTTTGAGATTTGTCCGTCGGCACAAAACGGCCCACATCGCCCACCTCAGTTCGGATCAGTTCCTCGCTGAAAACCATTCTGTCACCGGCGACGTACCTGTTCAGCATTTCGATTGTCTCTGCGAACGCCCCAAAGGTCGATGCGACCGGGACGGCGGTTGAGAACAGATTATTACGCTTGATGTTCTCCAAGTTTTAGATTCGATTACAACTGGATTTAGTGGTTCCTGGCTGACCGCCTGCCCCATATGGTGGAATGGCGACAGTCCGTCACCCTTTTCCTACGTCCGGCTGTGCGCGTTTCACGATGACAAGAGCAACTGCGCTACGACCGACCCCAGAATTGGCGGAACGATAAAGCTTGCCGCCACAAACAATATTGCACGTCGCCTGAATGGCCGCAGACACTGTTTGGTTCCGTCCGGTTTTTGCATGACGCTCAGGTAGACCGCCATCAAACTGTTGCACTGGGCTATTGTGACGCAGAAAAGTGGACATCGCCTGTGTTTCGCCTCTCTCGGTCAGTGTCCTGGCTTTGCATTTCAGGCCTTTTTTGACTTCAAATGAAGCGATTGCCCTAAAGAGCCTTCACTCGGAACACGCTTCATCCGTATCCGTCTGGTGTCGGCGCGGTTTCAGGCCTTTTCCGGCTGCCAGTTCCACGGCATGAGTTCGTCGATGCGATTG
>NZ_JAIMIA010000162.1 GCF_019966495.1 Tateyamaria pelophila
GCGGAATTTTCAAAGTTTGGCCCGTTTCCCGTTAGCGGCCTTTCGTGTAGCGTGCAGCGAAATCCCGGTGAGAGCCCGTTGCAGACATACCCAGAAACTTTTTCTAGGAGATATTCTCTATTCAACCCTATTGTTGAGAGCGAAGCTGACGCAGGCTCGTTGGCTAACTAAACTTAGGAGAATAAGATATGCGCCTAATCCTGACAACTTTCGTACTGTCATCAACAGCACTCTTGGCGAATGCAGAGCCGTCCGTGGAGCGAGGTGAGTATCTGGTTCGGGGTCCCGCGGGTTGTGGAAACTGCCATACACCCCAAACACCTCAAGGCCCCGATATGTCTAACGAGCTGGGTGGGTTCATGGTTGAAAAGAACCCTATGTTTGAGGCTTGGGCGGTGAATATTACACCCGGTGGGCGTGTGGCCAATTGGACCGACGATGAACTGGCAAAAGCTATCCGAGAGGGTATTCGCCCTGATGGATCTGTTATCGGACCGCCAATGCCAATGGGCCTTTACCGAGGTTTGTCTGATGATGATCTCTACTCAATCGTTGCCTTCCTCCGTACGGTTCCAGTCAGCGAAAATGAAACGCCTTTCTCCACATACAATATTCCGTTGCCGCCCGCGTATGGACCACCACTCCAAAGCGTTTCCGCTCCACCGCAGTCGGTTAGCGTCGAATATGGTGAATATCTTGCAGGCCCAGTTGCACATTGCGTCGAGTGTCACACGCCGATGGGTGAGAAAGGGCCGATGTTTGACACGCATCTCGGTGCCGGTGGATTTGAGTTCCACGGGCCATGGGGAACGTCTGTGTCTGCCAATCTGACCACTCATGAAGATGGGCTCGCTGGCTATAGTGATGCAGAATTGAAGGCTATGATTACAGACGGTGCGCGGCCAGATGGCTCCAGAATGCGTCCACCGATGGGGTATCATCATTATGCGGCTATGACGGAAAACGATCTGGATGCTGTTGTTTTGTATTTACGTCAGCTGCCACCACTCCCCGACGGAGGTTAAGTCGTTCGAGGCTTGCGGGCAGAAGGGAAGCCGCAATGTCTGTAACGTCCGCATCTTACCATTTCGCGACCCGCGCGGGGAAGGTCGGCTAACTCTGTTTTGGGGCAAGGGCTGAGGTGCCGCTTCGGGCTGACACCAGGCGACTGCACCTGCAGCATCGCCAGCTATCTGACTGGCAGGCAGGCCTCATCGCGTCGTTGCGCATTGCTTGATTTAAAAAGATTGGATGCTGGAAAAAAGGGCCAGCGCAAAGGCTGGCCCGAGTTGAGGAAGGTGAAGCGGTGCAGGCGGCACCACTTCGAGCAGTTGAGGTTTCATACAGGCGAAACCTCACATGCCACCGTCGCGATACTGCGGGATTCGGCAATGATCTCAGGGCGCTTGCGGCGGTCAGAGTCACCGAGAAGTCACAGCGCGGCGTTCTCAATGCGATACACGCGGCCACGCTGATCGTCAGTCCGGGATGTGATGGTCAGCCCGAGCTTTTTCTTGAGCGCGCCGGACATGGCCCCTCGGCAGGTGTGTAGAGCCCACATCAATGCGGTTGTTATCTCCGCGATCGTCGCGCCATCCGGCGTGCGAAGCATGGCGATCAGTTGGGCCTGTTTCGTGCCTGCGCGGGGTGTGCGCTTCTTGCACGGTTCCTGAGGGGCTGGTTCGGCTGCCGCGCCCTCGGGCTCAATGCCGATGGCGGCAAGCCCTGCATCGGTTGCAACCAGCGTGACGCCGTGGCCGTCGCCGGTTTCGCGCCAGACGGGCTCACCCGTACGCATGTTGGTATCGACTTCTTCGAGGAAGCCTTTTGTGATCAGGGTCTGAACCACCTTTGCGGCAGCACCGCCGCGCAGTGTGTCGGGCAGGGGCAGGGCAATGCGGTCCTCGTTCTGGGCCGCGCGTGACAGGATGATCGTCTGGGTGTCGGAAAGTTTGGTCATGGGGTCGTCTCCATTTTCGGGCGCGCGACATGCGGGCCCGTCTACCGGGACGAGCCCCGCGTGTGCGAGGCAGGTCTGCGCGGTTATCTGGAGAGCACGCGCGCCAAGGCGCGGCTAACTCCCAACCAAACTGTCCAATTTTACACCGGGAAATTGGCCAATTTTGCTCCGGGATTGACACATTGCCGCGCAGCTGCGCGAGGCGCAAACCGACCCGGATGTGCATGCGATCCTCTTGGATATCGACAGTCCGGGCGGAGAGGCCACGGGCATGTTCGCCACTGCCAACCTCGTTCGCGCTGTGAACGAGGTGAAGCCGGTTGTGGCCTTCGTCAATGATGTGGCCGCCTCGGCTGCCTATGGCATCTGGCGAGGCAGGGCTATATCGCGCGAGGCGGGCAAATACTGGATGCATCGATTGTGCCGGTGCCTCGAAACCACAACACGCGCGACGAGAACGCGGCGATCAAGAAGGGCGAAGTGCCCGAGGGTTGGGCCGACAGCAACCGGACCAAATCCACCGTGCGGGTCCGGGTCGAGCACATCTTTGGCGCGCAGGCCAATGACATGGGTAGGACCTTGGTACGCACCATCGGCTTGGTTCGGGCCAAGGCCAAGATCGGGATGAAGAACCTCGCCTACAACATGCGCCGCCTCTGCCAGTTGCGCCGCATCAACCCAAATCCGGCGTGAAAAACAGTCGACCAAGGACACAGATCACGCGGCGCATCACGAAAAACAGTCCGGAAATGGGCAGGGCATCATTAGGCCGGACGCAACAACCTTGTAGCTGACGGTCTACGATGCGAGTTCCGACGCACTTCAGGCTGCATCACCTGCTTCATGGTCGCGAAAACGGTCAAAAATCGAGGTGCCCCATAGTTGGCCACAACACGCGTAACTGTGCTGGGCTTGTCACTTTTCTATGCCAACAGAATGTCGCGCAGAATTCGGCTCATCGCAACGGCGTCTGTCAATGTAGCTTCTTTGACCGTAATTTTTATACGATAAGGGCTGCACCAATCACACGCCGCAGGGCACAATCAACTGTTTCAACATTGGACGTCATTTCTGTGTCATTTTGTGGATAAAATGGGAAGCAGTCCACAATCTCTGGCCTCAGATTATCACCCGACACCACAGCGGCAATTGATCTCTCTCAATGCGACCGCAAACACGGTATGACAACAAGTCACCCGATACCGTTTGCCAAAAAGGGGGGCATAGCAGTGTCAGAATGCGTCTTTCGCACCGAAAACGTCACCAAGGTTTATCAGACCGGGGACGTAAAGGTCTTTGCCCTCGCCGGAGTCGATCTGGAGCTGTTCGCAGGCGAAATGACCGTTCTGCTTGGTCCCTCTGGCAGCGGCAAATCGACTTTGCTCAACATCCTTGGCGGCCTAGATCACGCGACAGAAGGCCGTGTCTGGTTTCGTGACCAAGAGTTGACGGATATGCCGGACCGTGGTCTCACAAAATACAGGCGCGATCACGTAGGTTTCGTGTTTCAGTTCTACAATCTAGTGCCCAGCCTGACGGCCCGTGAAAACGTGCAGCTGGTCACTGACGTGTCCCCCAACCCGATGCCCGCCGAAGAGGCCTTGGCATTAGTCGATCTGGCCGACCGCATGGATCACTTCCCCTCTGAGATGTCGGGCGGCGAACAACAACGTGTCGCCATTGCCCGCGCAATTGCCAAACGCCCCGAGATCTTGCTGTGCGACGAACCCACCGGCGCGCTTGACAGCGCCACCGGCGTTCAGGTGCTAGAGGTGTTGGCTGACATCAACGAACGCTTTGGCACTACCACCGTCATCATTACCCATAACGCAGAAATCCAGCGCATGGCGCACCGCGTTATTCAGTTTCAGGACGGCAAGATCAGTAGTGTATCCACTAACGAAGAACGCCTCGCCCCAGCCGAGATTGTCTGGTGATGCAGGCGCTGGATCGAAAACTGCTGCGCGACTTTCAACGGCTTTGGCGACAAGCCCTCGCAATTGCACTGGTATTGGCCTGCGGCGTGGCAATCCTGTTGATGGCGCTGGGAACCTACAAATCGCTCAGCGATACCCGTGAAACCTATTATGAACGCAACCGCTTTGCCGATGTGTTCAGCGCGGTCAAGCGCGCACCGGAACATCTGATCGCGGAGCTGGCCGCGATTGACGGTGTCTGGGCTGTAGAAACACGCACCGCTGGCAGCGCGATACTGGACGTGCCTGGTAGCAACGTCAGCGTTACTGGACAAATCCTATCGCTGCCGATTAACGGGTTACCTAGGTTAAACGTCCCAATCATCACCACAGGGCGGCTGCCTGACCCGGTATCTACGGATGAGGTCATGGTGAACGCCAATTTCGCCATCGCCAATAATCTGCAAATCGGAGATTTCTTCTTTGCCAATCTCAACGGCCAGAAACGGCAACTGACGATCACCGGCACCGCCCAATCGCCGGAGTTCATCTATACCATCGGCCCCGGTGCCTTGATGCCGGACAACGCGACCTTTGGAATTTTGTGGATGCCAAAGCCAGCGGCTGACGCAGCCTTTGATATGACTGGCGCGTTCAACGACGTCGCCTTGAAACTGACACCCCGCGCGCAAGAAGCCAGCGTGATCGATGCGGTCGATCAGTTGCTTGACCCCTACGGATCGCTGGGGGCTTTCGGGCGGGATTTGCAAATTTCGGATGCTTTCATTGATTCCGAGATCAAGCAACAGCGCAACATGGCCTCGATCCTGCCCCCGATCTTCTTTGGAATCTCGGCGTTTCTGGTCAGCATGGTCATGGGCCGGATCATCATGCTTGAACGCAGTCAGATTGGGTTGCTCAAGGCTGTGGGCTATTCCAACGTGGAGATTTGCCTGCATTATCTGATGTTGGCCGGGCTGATTGCGGTCGTGGGTATCGGGATCGGCTGGGTCGCAGGGACGTGGCTGGCGCGGTATATGGCGACTGAATACGGGCAATACTTTGATTTCCCGTTTCTGATTTTCAGCACCTCACTCTGGGTCTATGCCGCCTCAGCCATTGCAGCGTTGCTGGCCACTATGCTGGGGGCCACGCAAACTGCGATTAGGGCTGCCCGGCTTGCCCCTGCAATCGCGATGCAGCCTCCTGCACCACCGCAATTCAAACGCTCGCTGATTGACCGCGCAATGGCCGCGATGCGCCTGTCGCAACCCACGATCATGATCCTGCGCAGCTTAATCCGCTGGCCGCTACGGAGCGGACTGACCATGTTGGGTATCGCGTTGGCGGTAGCGACAATCGTGTCGCCTGCGTTCTTTCCGCCATCATTGGAGAAGATCATCGACAGCGCCTTTTACGAAACCAACCGGCAAGACGGCATGCTGGTGTTGTCCCATGACATGCCTCAGGTCGTGCTGGAAACTGTGGCCGCCCTTCCTGCAATCCTCCAAACCGAAGGCCAGCAGTTTCATGCGGTTATATTACGTAACGGCCACCGCGAGAAACGTACCTCAATCCAAGCCAGCCATCCCGCGACAGACTTGAGCCGCGTCATGAACAACGACGGCCATCAGGTTGCTGTGCCGCCCGGCGGCATTGTCCTGACCGATAGGCTGGCGGCGCATTTGGGCGTCGGGCTTGGGGATACCATTGATGCCAAGTTTCTGGGTGGCAGGCAGGAGACCCACCCGCTGATCGTGACCAATACCATCGCCCAGTACTTTGGGATCGGCGCTTATATGGACCTTGACTATGTGAACGGGTTATTGCGCCAGTCGCCACGCATTTCGCTGATCAATGTCTCGCTTGATGATGCAGAAGTGCTGGACCTGCATGCCCGCCTTAAGGACATTCCCAATCTTGCCAGCATCGTCATGATGACCGACACCCGTCGGTCGTTCTCCGAAACCGTCGAAGAAAACATCGGCATGATCAATTCGATCTACATCACTATCGCCCTGCTGATCACCATCGGGGTCACCTACAACGGCGCGCGCATCCAACTGTCGGAACGATCCCGCGAACTGGCCAGCCTGCGCATTCTGGGTTTCACGCGGTCCGAGGTGTCCTACATCCTGATCGGTGAGACTATGTTGCTGGCGGTTCTGGCCCAGCCTTTGGGCTGGTTTATCGGAACATTGATCGCCGCCAATATGTTCAACAGTTTTTCCAGCGATCTGTATAATCTGCCGCTTGTTATTGAACCTGCGGTCTATGCCAAAGCCAGCTTTTTCGTGCTCTTGGCCAGCTTTGCCTCCGTTATGGTCGTGCGCCGCAGCCTGGACAAACAAAACCTCGTTTCTATAATGAAAGCAAGGGAGTAGCCAATGACTTGGAAACCTCGCACCATTGGATTGGTCGGCGTCGGTGCCGCAATGATGCTTGGGCTGGGCTATGTGGCCTTTCAGGACGATCCTGTCCCCGTTGACCTGTATGTACTGACCCGCGGCCCGCTGGACGTTACCATTAACGCCGATGGCGTCACACGGATCAAAGACCTCTATGATGTCGCCAGCCCGATCACCGGCACCGCCCTGCGATCCCCCGTCGATGTAGGCGATCCGGTCGTCGTGGGCGAAACCGTGGTCGCGGTAGTGCAACCCGCAGCCCCTGATTTGCTGGACAGCCGCAGCATGTTGCAAGCCCAAGCCGCCGTGCACGAGGCCGAAGCCGCGCTGAACGTCGCCCGCACCGATCTGGCGCGCGCCATTGAGGTTCGCGCATTGGCGCGGTCCCAATACGACCGGACGCAGACCCTTGTAGAACGCAATGTGTCTTCACTGTCGCAGTTGGAGGACGCATTGCAAAGGCGAACCATAGCCGAAACCGCAGTGCAAGCCGCCGAGGCCCGCATCAACATGGCGCAAAGCACACTCGCCCGCGTCGAGGCGATGTTGCAAAACCCCGAATCCGGAGCGGCAATCGACATGGACTGCTGTCTGCAAATCACCGCCCCTGCAAACGGTGTCGTGCTCAACGTGGCAAGCATCAGCGAACATCCTGTTCATACCGGCGACCCACTTTTGCGTGTCGGTGATCCTGCCGAGCTTGAGATCGTGGCTGATCTTTTGTCCAGCGACGCTGTGCGCCTGAAACCGGGTGCGCAAGCTGTTGTGGAGCGCTGGGGAGGGCCAGTAGCCCTTTCCGCGACCCTGACCAAGATCGCTCCTGCGGCGGAGACGAAAGTCTCTGCACTTGGTATCGACGAACAACGGCTTGATGCCGTGTTCGACATGACCTCACCCATGACCGAGCGAGCCGGATTGGGCGATGGCTTTGCCGTGTTCCTGCGTATAATTGAGTGGCGGACTGAGGACGCGCTGCAAGTGCCCCTCAGCGCCCTGTTCAAACGCAACGGCGATTGGGCGGTGTTCACGACGGAAGACAACATCGCCACTGAACAGATCATCCGCATCGGACGCCAGAACGCGCAATTCGCCGAAGTGCTGGACGGTTTGGAGGCTGGCACAACCGTTGTGACGCACCCCAACGACGCATTGGTCTCTGGAAGGGACATCGTCGCGCGCAGCAGCCTGCAGTAGCGCGCCGAAGCAAAGCTGGCAGCTGTCAACCGTATGTCGCATGACCAAAGCCAGCATGACTGAGCAACTTGACAGAAGTCAATGAACGCGGAGCGCCTTGGCGTAGTTTCCAATTACTAAGTTTTTCAACGTCGGATACTAAGAAAGAGCATCACGAAAGGGTATGAATTTCAGCCCTCCTAGTGTTCCGCACCTGACGGAAGATTGTATGCTGCGGCCGGACTTGTCGGTGTCGGCGCATGAGACGCAATGACATCTGCCTGTACCTGAGCCCTGACGACCAAGCTGAACTCCAATCGCTGCTCGCCAACAGGAACACCCCGAGCAGGCTCATCACTCGCTTGAATTTCCGCCCGCACTTTGGGTTTAGTCGTCGCCTGGCTACGAATATGGATCAGCATTGAACCGCCTCCCGGATGTCACCCAAAACAGATCTTGCCATGAAAAATGCAGAGCCGCGAGGATCTATGTGATCGTCCAGGATGGAACAGCTAGGCAGCACACCCATTAATTCTTGTTCAATGGCATAGGTTTGTGATTCATTTCGTCCAAACAACGGGCGGGAGGATGGGTACTGTAACCTGACGTCTGGAAATTTAGTTGGAGATTGCGCTGAGAGCCCCTGCCGAGGCGTGCCCCGGCAGAGG
>NZ_JAIMIA010000163.1 GCF_019966495.1 Tateyamaria pelophila
ACATCACGCAATTTCCTGTCGATGATCAAACTGGCATCCGTCAGGCTGTGGATCGAGTTTTATGAGTCCGCTGCCTAGTGACGGTATACGCAGCGGCACATGTGATTTCGATATGCTGTCGACTTTGAGACCTCGGTTTGGTCGATTCCGAAAGAGAAAATGAAGCGGGCCAAGACGCATACCACTTATCTGGCGCAGCAAACGATCGACCACTGAGCGCGCTGAAAAGCTGCGCAGGCAAGTCCCGATATCTGCTTCCTTCACGCTACAAGCGGATGGCCCCTTGTCGCGGGCGACATTCAAGCGCCTAGTAAACCGTGTGATGATACGCGCACAGAAAGAAGGCCTGCCCTGACAGCACTTCACAATTCACGACCTACGCGGCACAGGTTCGACGCTGTTGAACGCGTTGGGGTTCAATTGTGATTGGGTTGAAAAGTGCATTCTACATGAGGATGGTGGGTCGGCGCTCGACGCAGGGTTGGTTGTTTTTTTCAGGGATTTACGAGTCGAACGTGCGAGGTGCGCAGAACTGGCGCAGATCTCGTGACCGGATCTTTCCCGATTTTCTCGGTGATGTAATGCGATGCGCAACGGGCGTGTAATGAACATCGAAGACGATATTCGCATTCGACCGGGCCGCATACGATCATCGAGCAGCCAGCGCCCGTTCGTCTCTCTGACATTGGCGGCCGCACCGTCCCACGCAAAGGCAAGATCACATCCGGCAAATGGTCGCACTTTGGGTGCGGACAACGCGTCGTCATATAGGCCAATCGTATCATCAAAGCGCGCTCGCGCGGTGCCATCGTCAAGGCGCGCGCTGTCCGCACCACCGGGCGGAACGCTCCGATGGCAACGCATCTTGCCAATCTGCGCCTCAAGGACGTCACCCGCGACGGTGAGGGAATGTTTACAACCCCGCCCTTCCGACGTTTCGTGCTCTACGCTTATTCAAAGCGCATCACCGATCTGTTCCTGACGGTCGAGGAAATCGCTTGCGGGCGCATGGATGTACGCCCGGCCGCGCAAATGCTTGAGTTGGCGGACAAGAACGACCAGATCGCGGTAAATCACGGAGTTCGGGCCACCGAGCTTGGCACCGCACGAGTTGTCGTGAGCCACCAATCGCCGGAATTCCAGCGGCGGGCGTGGATCGCGCAACACCGGGGCGCCGTCCAGCTTGCGGACCGAGCGGCGCCGGAAAATCTTCGTCATGGCCAAGCCAATTTGATCGTTCGGTGACAAGGTCACTGACAGACGTCTAAAATGATATATTTACTTTATATGTTAACAGGCATTTTGCCTTGAACGATAGGAGATTCCCCAATGCTGAAACGACTTCTTACCGTTGTCGCCACCACTGCTGCCATGTCCGCTCCCGTTGCCGCACAAGACGAGCGTACCATGCTTTCGATCGTCTCTACGGGCGATGCGCAGACACAACTCATGGCAATGGTCCTCACGCTTCAGACTGCAAGTCAGGGTGTGAAACCACGCATTCTGCTTTGCGGTCCCGCTGGCGATATTGCTCTAGCAGATGCACCTGCAGCTGCAACTGCCGGTCAACCACCGCGTGATGCCAGTCCGCAAGGGCTGATGCGCCGTCTCATGGATCAGGCGGATGCGACTGTAGAGGTGTGCGCGATCTATCTGCCCGGTCGCGGGGAAGATGCCTCTGTCCTGATCGAGGGCGTCGGCGTTGCGGATCCCGACGAAATCGGTGCCTTGATCGCGAACCCCGCAACCCGTGTCATCGGATTTTGATCCCGAACGGACGGTCGGTGACACGGTCATCGACCGTTGAGCAAATAAGAGGCCAAGGATAACTCAAGTCAAAGGGCCATGACCGGCAATGAAGGAACAGCTGGCCGAGCTGTGTGGGATCGTCGGCCCGGTGTCGATCGCTTTGACGCTGATTTCGCAACTGTCCAACCGGTCTGTTTTTCCGGACTGTGATCGCTGTCGGCGCGACGACTCTAATCAACGCTTTCACCGGTTTCTGCCCGGCCAATCGCATTCCCGGTGTAAAGACGCGCCGGGATTGCCGATGGAACCTGCGTCTTACGCCTTGGTGTCGCTGTTCGGTGGCTTCCAGATCGGATTGGAAACGGTTTGGCGCTTGGCCGCTTCATGGGTCCGCAAGGCGCACTGGCCGAGAGACTCGCGTGCATCGGGCAGCGAATTCGCATGGCGCGTGGTATTGCTGGTCGGAATGGTTTTCGCGCCGATGCTGCTGCCTTTTCGCCAACGCACCTGTCATTGTCGATAACAATGCTTGTCGGTGCGAACTTCTTGTGGGCTTCGGTGGCGCTCCGGACAAAAAGCACGTTCGACCGCGATGTCTGCGGCCTGGCGTGGCTCTCGCCACGTTTCATTGCCGCCGCGTTGACCTTCATGGCCGCGACCGCCGTCACCGGTTTCGTCGTTCGTCACGTTCCGGGAGGCTGAGATGCACCTGATCGCCGTCTACATCATTGGCCTCGTCTTCGGACGGGGCAATCCAATGACCGGGATGATGGACCCCGCGAAAACCTCAACTTCTTCGACGACGTAGACATGTGAGACCCCAGCGTTGGCTTCGTCATGATCCGTGCGCTGATCCTAGCTTTCGAGGGTTTCCGCTGCGTAATCAATAACCCCGCCAGCAACGCCTGCGTGGTGACCAACAGCGCAATGGACAGCGATTGTCCTGCGGGCCGGATCACCTACGATCACGGCGATACTTTCTCTGCGATCATACACAAAAAGGGCTTTAAGCTCGGATCAATCATCGAAACAGATGTCCGAAGCGTCCTGTATTCACAAACGGCTCGGCGGCAAGATCAAGGTCGCTGCAAATATCAAGGTCGTCCATCAGACCTTCGGCAAGGTCTTCATCGAGGGCACCGCGTTCCAGCGCGGCGGCAGCCAATTTGATGCGCTGTTCGAGGACGACGGAACGATAATCAAGGTGCCGGTCTCTGCGGTCTGCCGGACAGGCACACTTGCCATGACACGCTGGGCGCTGGGCGAGGCAGACGCGAGGCCCGTCTCTGGCCGATCAGGCGGGCTGATGATGCCGATCAGGCGACTTTGCGCGACATGGAATATGAGACCATCTGGTCTCTGGGCGACACGATGAACGCGCCCAACGCCCAGACAGCCGCTGCCGCGCGCGAGCAGGCTCCCGTCATTGCCGAAAACAGCGTCGCCTACATGCGCGGTCACGAGGCTGTGGCCAGTACGATGGCTATGGGTTCTGCCCCCTGACCGTCGAGCGCGGCGAGATCGTTCTGGCCGAATTCGGCTAATGCGGCGTGCTGAGCTCTCGTCGCCGCGATCATCGATGCCATACTGGGCCGCTTCCCGGGCAGCGGGCAATTCCGCAACATCCGCGGACACCAGGTGAAAACCAATACTCCCGCAATGAGCCTGCGTGCCGATGAAAGCCTCTATTTCGTGAACGTCCGGTTCCTGGAAGACCTGATCCAGAACCGGCTGACAGAAAGCTGCATGATCGACGGTTTTATCCTCGTGTTTGCGGCCGTGAACGCGCTCGATTTCTCAGCATTCGAAAGCCTGGAGGCCCTCACCGCGCGGATTACGGGCTTGGGCGTCGGGCTGCATCTGTCGGAGGGGAATGGGGCCGTCATGGCTCGGCTGAAGCGATCTCACCTGATCGACCAGCGGAACGGGTGGATTTTCTTTCCCCCGAACGATGCCTGGTAACGCCGACGAAGTGTTCAGGGTCGCCGCATTCCTCTTGGAACCCTGGCCCCTTGATCCGAGTTTGTTCTTGGGTCGCAACCGCAACAGAAAGGCTGAAACAGATGTCCGCTCACATGACCGAAATTCATTCGGGGCCGCCGTCCTCATGCTGGCCGCACCCGGGCTTTCCGACGATATCCGATCCAGCGTCGACGAACCATGTTGGGCAGATGACAAGAGGGCGGATCTCGGACAGTGTCTCACCGCCGAAAATGTACATTGGGCGCTTCAGGCGGAACCCGTTATCATGTTTATCGACGTTCGAGATCCGAACGAAGTCAATTTCGTGAGCCACCCCACCTTGATTGACGCAACCGTTCCTTTGCTGCGGGCCGTGCAAGCCTCTGTTCCCGAAGACGGGTCCTATGCAATCGCGTCCAACGACACTTTCGCCACTCGGGTCAGCAGGATGGCCGAGCGTGAAAGGGGCATGCACAACGTGAACGGCTGGTCCATGGTGGAGCTTCGATGGACATACGTTACCGGTCCGGAAAACGCATGGACGCCCCCGTTATCTGGTTCCGAAAAGTAATGGCATATCAGTGACAAGGTCACCGACTGAACTACGGCAAACGGATACACTTTCGATCAAATTCACACTTCAGAGGAGAATTTTCCATGTCGACCGACGCCAAAACTGTCGAAAATCTGAACACGGCGCTTCAGATGGAGATGAGCGCCTCGCACCAGTATCAGCTTCATGCCCACGTTCTGGACGATTGGGGTCTGACAACGCTGGCAGACCAGATGCGCGAGGAGATGCAGGAGGAACTTGGCCATTCCGATCGGTTCATCGAACGCATCATGTTTCTCAAGGGCGACCCGCAGATCGCATTCGCAAAAAAGCCGCAGCGTGCGGCGTCTCTCGTCGAAATGTTCGAGGCCGATCTCGCCGACGAGGAGGAGGCGATCGCATTCTATACCAAGGCGGCGATCGCCGCCCGGGAGGCGGAAGATATCGGCTCGCGTGTCCTATTTGAACAGATCGCGATGGAGGAAGAGGGCCACAAGGAGTGGCTGGAACTGCAACTCAATCTGCTCGAACGGCTCGGAGAGCAGAACTTCGCCAGCAAATACGTGTCCGTCACGCGCGGTGACGAGGAATAGATAGCCTGAAGTGCGAGGCTGAGCCGCCTGAGGTGGTCGCCTCGGACCGGCGATGCGACCGGTCTGTCCCTGCTGTCCAGGCAAGATGGCAGGTGGGCATCGGCGGATCATCGGCACGCTTGAAAAGACAGACAATGGAGAACGCGATGACAACCATGAAAATCAGTGAAAGTACCGGCCCAGGCAGTCCCCGCGTCGCAGGTTTCTACGAGCCCGATACCGGCTCGATTCAGTATGTTGCCATTTGCGAGGCGACGAAGAAGGCGGCCCTGATCGACGTGGTACAGCGGTTTCACCCGGCGCGCGGCGCGACCGATTTCGAACCGGCGCAAGAGATCCTCGACTGGGTGCGCACGCAGGGCCTGACGGTGGAATGGATCCTCGACACCCATCCCCATGCCGATCACTTGCTCGCGTCATCCTGGCTCAAGGACAAGACGGGCGCGCGCACTGCGATCGGGGAGAAAGTCCGAGAGATCGCCGGCCTCTGGCGTGAATACTACCATGAGCCGGACCTGTATCCCGAGCCGCACTTCGATCAGCTCTGGGCGGACGGAGACACGTTCAAGCTCGGCGATCTGGAGGTGCAGGTGATGCTCTCTCCCGGCCATACGCTGGGGTCGGTCACCTATATCATGGGGGACGCCGCTTTCGCTCACGACACGTTCATGCAGCCCGATGCGGGAACGGCGCGCGCCGATTTCCCCGGCGGCTCAGCTGCTGAACTGTACGACAGCCTTCAGGCCATTCTCGCCCTGCCGGACGAGACCCGCGTCTTTGTCGGCCACGATTACGGCACTGACGACCGCGAGGAGCCTGCCTGGGAAAGCACCGTGGCTGAGCAGAAGGCGTCGAACATCCATGTCGGCGGCGGCGCGGCGAAGGCCGGTTACGTCAAGACGCGTGAAGCGCGCGATGCGACGCTCTCTCTTCCCGACCGGATGTTGGCGGCGTTGCAGGTCAACCTGCGGGGCGGAAAGCTGCCCGAACCGGAAACGGACGGGCACAGCTACTTCAAGATCCCCGCCAACAGATTCTGATAGGAGAATGACAATGACAGAGTTGGAAAACTGGACGCCTGCGCGCGTAAAGCAGGCGCTGGATGCGGGAGAGATCGTCCTGATCGACGTGCGCACACCGCCGGAGTACATGATGGAACACGTGAGGGGCGCGCTTTTGATGCCCATGGCGTTTTTCCGTGCCGACGCGTTGCCCACACAGGACGGCAAGCGCATCGTGCTGCATTGCGGCTCCGGCATCCGCTCAGGCAAGGTCGCTCAGGCGGCTATGGAGAGCGGACTGAAGCCGCTCGCACACATGGAGGGCGGTTTCGCGGCCTGGAAAAAAGCCGGATTGCCTTACGTGGGGACAGACCCGGCGAGCGGTGCGCCAAAGGACATGACGGCAGACTGACCGCCCTGCCGGTATTGTGTATCGTCACGCACTGCGGGCTGATCCTCGGAAGTGAACTGCGGATACCTTTATCTGGATCGTCAAGAACGTCGCGCTGATCATGACGGGCGTCCACGCAGTTTTCCGGCTGCTTTGACGTCGATGGGGTCTTTGGGTAATGGACATTGCCCCCTCAGATGGCCGCGGCGATGATCCGGGACAAGGCTGGACCAGACCAGCACCGCGATCAACGCGGCTTCTCGAAAAAGGCAAGGATCAGTGTGACGGTGGGCAGAAATTGCTCATCCGTGCTGTTTCTCGCGATGGCCGCGCCCTCCGAACTCTGATGGGTCATGGCAAGCGTGCTGGGCGCATTCCAATTCCAGGGTTGTGTGTTCAATGTCGAAAATCTCGGCCAGCGCAGTCTTGATATCTTCTTTCACGGCGTCCGCTTCGCTCCAGCGGCCCTCCGCTATAATGACATGTGCATCGAGCGCCGCCCGGTGTTCGTTCATCTGCCAGAAATGCACGTGGTGGATGCCGGCCACGCCCTCAATGCCGCGCACCGTGTCGAGGACGGCTTCGGTCTCGATGTCCGGCGGCGCGCCCAGCATCAGGATGCGGATCACGGGACCGATCTCGTGGAAGGACTGCCACAGGATATAGCCCGCGATCAGCACCGTCACGATTGGGTCGATCAGCCGCCAATCGTAAAGCAGGATAAGCGTACCTGCGAAGATCACCGCCACAGAGCCGAGCGCATCCGCAACGTTATGCAGGAAGGCCGCTCGAATGTTCACGCTGGACTTCGACATGGCATAGGTGAGCGCCGCCGTCACCACATCCACGACCAGCGCGATACCCGCTATGACAACGACGATCCAACCCTCGACATCCTGCGGATTGGCAAAACGCAGTGCAGCTTCGTAAAGCAGGTAGAGACCGATCACGATCAATGTCGTGTAGTTGATGAGCGCCGCGACGACCTCGACCCTGCCATAGCCGAAAGTCATGTCCGCGTCCCGTGGCCGTCGCGCGATCTTGCGCGCGCAGAACGCGATGATGAGCGAGATTGCATCGGAAAAATTGTGCAGTGCATCCGCGATCAGAGACAGGGAACCAGAAACAATGCCGCCTATGATCTGTGCGACGGTGAGCCCCATGTTGACCGCAATGGCGGCGAACACACGCCGGTCGCCCGCTTGCGCATCCACGTGATGATGATGGCCGTGTCCCATATTGGCGGCTCCTTTCGATTCTCAGCCCTATCCGAACGATACGATTTAGACCGACCTCAGGTTCAAGACGCAAATGTGAAAGAGTGTTCAATCGGACGGATGTCGGGCCGATTGGGCGCGGACGTGACGGGGCTCCGCTGTTGCCAGGGCCAGCGTTGGTTTCCGTCGCCAATGCGTTCCAAAAGCGGTCAGCGGTGCAACAAAGACACCTTGTCTCGAACGGTTGGTGATATTGCGCAAGCATCTCGGGGCGGTGGTCCGACGGCTATCCGGTCTCGCGCGGCTTCCGCAAGGACGGGAACGGATAGCCAATGCGGATGATCCGCGCCAGGCTGCGGACTACCGCGTCATTCGGGTTCCCGGTGATCACTGATAGTGCATCGGCGCGCATGAAGTACCGGCCAACCCATCGATTTTCGGACTTTCGGCGCTTGTGGCAACTGCATCCAGATCGCCCACTAAGGGTTTGTTACGAAACAAACGCTTCAGTATCTATACGCGGATTGCTTCTTTAGCTTTTTGATACGGTGCTTCTG
>NZ_JAIMIA010000164.1 GCF_019966495.1 Tateyamaria pelophila
TCAGACAGAGCCGCCCGGTTCTCTGCGGTCGCCAGTCCCTCGGTCTCGAACCGGCCCATCTGCGACGTGGATGCGGCATGCGCATCGACGGCACGGCCACCGACAACCTGGCGCATCACGGGATCGAGCGCGAGACGGTCGGCGTCATTGACGTCCCCGTATCCTGCCAACCGGCCGTAGACCGATTGCCGAAACAGCCCGTCGAGCCGGTGGATCGTGTTCTTGCCACGGCGATTATCGCACAGGGCAGCAGACGCCAGATTGGACAGACCGAGCGCGTCATCAAGCTCGCGCATCACCAGAAGGCCGCCATCCGAACTGAGCTGAGCGCCCCGGAATTCCAGCCGCACGCGAGGGTCAAAATCCACACGATCTGCCCGCTGCAAGCCCGCACCCTCTGGGTGATCCATGAAACACATCCTCCGCAGCAACCAACGCCATGATATATATAGAAAATATCACGTTCAAGACAGCGAAATCAGAGATCTACTTGGGGAATGCGGGTTGAAATACGTCTCTTTGAGGGGCCATTGCCGCCTGTTCAGGCCCATGAACCGCCAACTTTCGGAGCCGGGTAATAGCTGCTAGGCAATGAAAAAGAGGACCCGAAGCACTATGAGCGAAGCAAGCCACAAAGAGCCGAAAGTCGACTCAACTCTTTCCAAGGGACTTTCTATTCTCGAGAACCTGGCTGGTTCGCAGAATGGCAAAGGCGTTACAGAGCTGTCCAAAGAGCTTGGTCTGACGAAATCGAACACCTTCCGTCTGCTACAAACACTTACGACACTCGGATATGTTCAGCACTGTCCCGACAAAACCTATGCCGCAACCCTCAAGACATGGCGTGTCGGGCGGGCGTCGGTTGAAAACCTGAACCTGCGTGAACTTGCCGCGCCCGAGCTTTCGCACCTGTCCCAAGAGACGGCAGAAGCGGTGTACCTGGCAGTGCGCGAGAATCTCAGCGTGATCTATATCGACAAGGTTGACAGCCAAAAGCCCATTCGGTCGTGGAACGCGGTCGGCGGTATGGCACCGCTGCACTGTGTTGGCACTGGCAAAGCGATCCTGGCTGCGGATTTTGAAAAGCTGCGCGACCAAATCGGCGGGGCTTTGACCAGATATACTGAAAAGACGCTGACCGATATGCCCGCGCTCGAAGCGGAAGTCGCAGCCATTCGTACCCGCGGCTATGCCTTCGATACAGGAGAGTTCCGCGAGCGGATCCTCAGTTTTGGCGCGGCGATTACATTGCCTGGGGGAGAACCTGTCGGCGCCCTGGGCATTTCTTTGCCGGACGTAAACCTGCCCGAAGGCGGTATTGACCGGTTCGGCGGCTTGGTATTGCATGCGGCCCGCTCTGTTTCGGCAAAGCTTGGCCGGGCCTGAAACGCGTCTCACTTTTTTTCAGGATACCCCACCGGTCCGCCTTGTTTTTCCCATGTGGAAAACCCTTCCCTCAGATGCGCAGCGTCGAACCCCATATCCTGCAACGTGGCGGTTGTGATGGCCGAGCGCCAGCCAGAGGCACAATGGAAAACCAACTTCTTGTCTTCTTGGGCAAAGATGTCCTTGAAGTACGGACTGTCGGGATCCACCCAAAATTCAATCATGCCGCGAGGTGCATGAAAGCTGCCGGGGATATGACCGCTGCGCTGACGTTCACGCACATCGCGGGTATCGACAATCATTATATCGGGCACGACATTGGGCCCAATATTGGGATCGTCCAGCATGCCGATAGGGTCGGAGGTTTCGATTTCTTCGATGCGCGCGCGTGCATCGGCCACGATCTGCGCGGAAGATTTTTGAGCTTAGTCGGAGAGTTAATCTGTGCTGCTATATGGAACAATAATATCATATATTGACACGTTTGGATCGCTTGTGCACCCTGCCTCAGGAACAGGAATCCGACACGACTTGGAGAAATGACACATGACAACAAAGGATGCCATTTCTCTGTGGGATGCTTCCGCGCAGGAGCAGGATTACAACGCGCCGATGGATGCGGACACAACTGTCGATGTTGCCATCGTCGGTGGCGGGTTCACCGGTCTCTCGACCGCATTGCATTGTGCCGAAAAAGGTCTCTCTGCCCATGTGCTGGAGGCCAAGCAGATCGGATTTGGCGGGTCCGGCCGCAATGTGGGCCTAGTGAATGCCGGCGTCTGGCTGCCGCCCAAAGACGTCAAGGCAAAGCTGGGTTCGACATACGGGTCACGGTTTCTCAAGACATTCGGGCAGGGCCCCGAAACGGTGTTTTCGTTGATCGAGAAACATCAGATCCGATGCGAAGTCACCAGGACCGGCACAATCCACGCGGCCCACTCCATGAAGGGCTTCAAGGATCTGGAAGGACGCTGGCAGGACTGGAATGCGATGGGCGAGCCTGTCGATTTGCTTGACCGCGAAGAAGTCTCCAAACTCATCGGCTCACCTGCATTTTACGGCGGGCTTGTCGATCACCGCGCGGGAACGATCAACCCGATGGGATACTGCCGCGGTCTCGCCCGCGCGGCACTGGGAGCAGGTGCCAAGATCAGCACCGGCGTGACTGTTCAGGCCTTGCGCAAGGACGGCGGCCATTGGAAGGTGGAGACAGACAGGGGGCTCGTCACCGCCAAGCATGTCGTGCTTGGAACAAATGCCTACACCGACACGCTCTGGCCGGATCTCAAGCGGGTTTTCACCCCGATCCATTATTTCCAGTTGGCGACAAAGCCCATGGGGCCTGAGGCGGCGCATATCCTGAAAGGTCGTCAGGGGCTTTGGGATACAGGCCAAATCATGTTCAGCCTGCGCCGCGACGCGTATGACCGCCTGATCATTGGATCGATGGGCAGGGTGTTTGGCGATGCCAAATCAGGCCTGTCACACCGTTGGGCCCGCAAGCAACTTGCGCGGATATTTCCGGATCTGGGCGATATTGAGTTCGAAGAGGCATGGCACGGTCAGATCGCCATGACGCCGGATCATATGCCGCGCATCCACAACCTTGATGAAAATCTCTACACGGCAATCGGCTACAATGGTCGGGGCATCACCACAGGCACTATTTTCGGCAAGTCGATGTCAGACCTTCTGACCGGTATGGCACCCGATGACCTGCCAATGCCGATGACCACCATGTCGTCTGTCGCAAATGCCCCCATCATGTCGCGGGTATATGAGGCGGCCTTTACCGCAAACCAAGTATTGAAGAGCTTGTAAGCAATGACGAATATTCCCAACCGCGTCGGTGTGGACATCGGCGGTACCTTCACGGATGTCGCGCTCGCACATTCTGGTGGCCTTGCGACCTGCAAGGTCTTGACCAATTATGCGAAGCCAGAACAGGCCATTCTGGATGCTATGCAAATTGCCGCCGACAAAGCGGGAATTGAAATGGGTGATATCGGCCAGGTGATCCACGGAACCACGCTTGTCACCAATTCTCTGATCGAACGGCGCGGCGCAAAACTGGCTTTTATCACCACCGAAGGTTTCCGCGATGTCATCGAGATGCGCTCGGAAAACCGTTTTGAGCAATATGACCTCAACTTGACACTGCCCAAGCCGATGGTCCCACGCGAGGATCGTCTGACGCTGAACGAGCGGATGGGGCCGGGGGGCGAGGTGCTTTTGGCACTTGATCCCGCCGAAGTCGACGCGATGGTGGCGACCGTCCTGGCCGGAGACTATGAGGCTGTCGCAATCGGGCTGATGCACTCTTACGCCAACGACGCGCACGAGGTGCAGATGGCAGACGCCTTGCGTGCCGCAGCACCCGATCTTTCGATCTCGATCTCGTCGGTGATTTCGCCACAGATGCGGGAATTGCCACGCTTTAACACCGTCATTGCCAACGCGTATGTCCAGCCCCAGGTGGCCGTCTACCTCGGTCGCCTGGTCCAGCGCCTGAAGGACGTCGGTGTGGATGCACCAGTGTTCATGCTGCATTCCGGCGGTGGTCTGATATCGGTCGACTCTGCCGCGGAACAACCCGTGCGGTTGCTGGAGTCCGGCCCGGCCGGGGGGGCAATTTTTGCAGCGGATTTTGCCCGCGGGCATGGGTTGGAGAATGTCTTGTCCTTTGACATGGGTGGCACCACAGCAAAAATTTGTCTGATCGAAGGCGGCGCTCCCAAAACGGCCAACACCTTTGAAGTCGCGCGGACCTATAGATTCAAGAAAGGGTCCGGCATGACCGTTTCGACACCAGTGGTTGAGATGGTTGAGATCGGGGCAGGCGGCGGATCCATCGCCTCTATTGATACGCTTGGCCGCATTCAGGTCGGCCCGCGCTCTGCTGCGTCCGAGCCCGGGCCGGCCTGTTACGGGCGCGGCGGGGAAGAGCCGACTGTTACAGACGCCAACCTTTTGCTTGGTCGGTTGGACCCTGATAATTTTGCCGGCGGCGCTATCACCCTGTCGGTGTCTGCTTCGGACGCTGTGGTGATGAACAAATTGGCCAGCAGCCTTGCTATGTCGAGCGATCAAGCGGCCTTTGGCGTGACTGAGATGGTCGATGAGAACATGGCCAATGCAGCGCGCGTTCACACCGTCGAAAATGGCCGCGATATCGAACATTTCACCATGATCGGTTTCGGTGGTGGTGCGCCTTTGCATGCCTGCCGCCTGTGCGAGAAGCTTGGCATCAAGGAACTGATCATCCCGCCCGGCGCAGGCGTGGGCTCGGCTATTGGATTTCTCAAAGCGCCGTTCAGCTATGAAGCAACGCGCGGCCTGTTCCAGCGTTTAGAAGCGTTTGACGCAGCATCGGTCAACGGCGCATTGGCGGAGTTGGAGCAGGAAGCAAGAGCCTTTGTTCGGGCTGGAGCGCAAGATGCACAAACCACAACACGACTGACGGCCTTTATGCGCTATGCCGGGCAAGGTTGGGAAATTCCCGTCTCGTTACCTTACAAAACCTTCGTTGACGCGGATCACTCCGAAATACGCACAGCCTTTGAAGCAGCATATCGCAGGCTTTTCGGGCGCGTCATCGATGGGCTTGGCATGGAAATCACCAACTGGTCCCTTGTTGTGGCGACGGCGCTTCCAGAAACCGCCCCGGTTGTGCGCCACGTGTCCGGCGTATCTGCGACACCACTGCGGACGCGCCGGTTTTTTGATGCCGCGTTGCGCAAAATGGTCGATGCACAAGAAGTCGATCGGAAAGCCATGACCGCGGGCACGCTTGTCGAAGGCCCTGCCATCATTGTCGAGAACGAGACCACAACCATCGTCACATCCGGTTACCGCGCCGTTGGACAAGGCGATGGCAGTTTGCGCCTCATACGCAAAGGAGATACGACATGATCATGCCCGCGACCCCCACCGCGATTGACCATCAGATCATGTGGAACCGCCTGATTGCCGTTGTCGAAGAGCAGGCGACGACCCTGATCCGCACCGCGTTCTCCACCTCGGTGCGCGAGGCCGGAGACCTGTCCGCGGGCCTGTTTGACCGTCGCGGCAGGATGATGGCGCAGGCTGTGACAGGGACACCCGGTCACGTCAACGCCATGGCGGAAAGTGTAACCCATTTTGTCCGCGAAATCGGTGCGCAGAATATTTTTGAAGGTGACGTATTCATCACCAACGATCCATGGCTGGGCACGGGCCACCTGCATGACATCACGGTTGTTTCCCCGACGTTTCGCAACGGCACCCATATCGGATTCTTCGCCTGTACCGCGCATGTGGTCGATATCGGCGGGCGCGGCTTCGGGCCTGATGCAAACGAGGTCTATGAAGAGGGTCTGCTGATCCCGATTATGAAATTCGCCGAGCGCGGCAACGTCTCTCAGGATCTCATCCGCATCGTGCGCGCCAATGTCCGCGAGCCCGATCAGGTCGTCGGCGATATGTATTCGCTGGCTGCCTGTAATGACGCAGGAGATCGCCGCTTGCAAACCATGATGGGTGAATTTGGTATCGCTGATCTGGACGGACTGGCGGATTTTGTGATCGAAACCAGCCGCAAGGCCACCCATGAGGCCATCGCAAAGGTTCCCGACGGGACGTTCGCGCACACCATGCAGGTTGACGGGTACGATGAGCCGGTGCGCATGGCGGTCAAACTCGATGTGGCGGGTGACACGATCCGGGCTGATTTCGATGGCACATCCGGCATGAGCCGTTTTGGTGTGAACGTCCCCGAAGTCTATACGCGCGCCTACGCCTGCTACGGCTTGAAATGTGCGATCGCGCCGCAGGTTCCGAATAACACAGGATCGTTGGAGCCGTTTGTCATCACCGCGCCCGAGGGATGTATCCTCGCGGCAAAGCGCCCCGCGCCTGTATCGGTGCGGCATGTTCTGGGGCACCTGGTGCCGGACGTCGTTCTTGGTGCGCTGCATCAAGCCCTGCCGGATACTGTTCCGGCAGAGGGGGCAAGTGCGCTATGGAATATTCAGATTTCTGCACGTCCGAGTAATGCCGCCAGCGGATTACGCAATGCCGAGGTGCTGATGTTCAATTCCGGTGGCACGGGCGCGCGGCCTGCATGCGACGGATTGTCGGCCACAGCCTTTCCGTCGGGCGTCTCTACGATGAGCGTCGAGGCAACTGAGCACGTTGGTCCCATCATCGTCTGGCGCAAGGATTTGCGCGAAGGGTCCGGTGGCGTTGGCGCACTGCGTGGCGGGTTGGGTCAGACCATAGAGATAGAGCCTCGCGACGGCTATGATTTCTATTTCAACGCGATGTTTGACAGGGTTGAGAATGCAGCGCGCGGCCGCGATGGCGGTGGCCCGGGTGCGGCGGGGATTGTCGCCTTGGCGGATGGTACCAAGCTGCGCAGCAAGGGGCGTCAGCTGGTCAAAAATGGTCAGCGCCTGAAGTTGAGCTTGCCGGGCGGCGGCGGATACGGAGCCGCCACGGACCGCGACAAGGCCCTTGTGGCCGAAGATGTACGCGCCGGTTTGATATCGGCCGAACAGGCCAAGACTGACTACGGATACGAAGGATAAAATCATGACAGCAAAACCATTCGCATTGATCACAGGGGCTGCACAGGGCATCGGGTATGCCTGCGCAGAGGCCTTGGCCGAAGACGGCTATGACGTGATCTTGTCCGACATCAATGCAACAGGTGTCGCGTCGGCGTCGAAAAAACTTGGCGCAGCAGCGGCGATCACCTGCGACATGGGCGATCTGGAGCAGATCGAAGCGATGTTCGCGCAGATCGCTACGGATCACGGACCGATTTCGGCGTTGGTCAACAACGCCGGTGTCGCCATGCCCGGCGATTTCCTCAGCTACGATATAGCGACCTTCGACAAAGTCATCGGCATCAACCTGCGCGGCGTATTTCTGGCGACGCAGATGGCGGCCAGAGTGATGGTGGAGCACAATATCGCTGGGTCCATCGTCAACATGTCATCGATCAACGCGCAGGTCGCGATCCCCGCAATCCCCGCCTATTGCGCCTCAAAAGGCGGTGTGATGCAGCTGACCAAAGTCGCAGCCCTCGCGCTTGCCAAGAACAATATCCGCGTCAATGCGGTGGGCCCCGGATCCATCGATACGGAGATGATGGCGGGCGTGAACGCCAATCCCGAGGCGTTCAAAATGGCCATGTCGCGCACCCCGCTGGGCCGCGCAGGAGATGCGCGCGAAATTGGCGATGTGGTTGCGTTTCTGTGCTCCAAGAAGGCCAGCTATATCACAGGCGAGACAATTTACGTCGATGGCGGTCGCCTTGGCCTGAATTACACCTGCTGACGGGACAGGCATTTGCAATAACGCGCAACCTACGACACCTCGAAATCAGACCCGGTCGGGTTCTGGGACGAAGCGCGAGGCAGCGAAGGAGATGGAGAGCCCGAAGACGATCTGCACCAGCCGCTTGAAGCCGCACAAACTGTCGCCGAAGGTCGGCGTCAGCCCGGTGACGATGATGATCCGGTACTGTAACCTGACGTCTGGAAATTTAGTTGGAGATTGCGCTGAGAGCCCCTGCCGAGGCGTGCCCCGGCAGAG
>NZ_JAIMIA010000165.1 GCF_019966495.1 Tateyamaria pelophila
ATCTCGTCATGTCCCATGCCGTCCGAACCATGACCATGCATTCCATGCTTCATGCCGCCGCCGGACATTTGTGCCTGTGCATCGCCTTGCCCACTTACGCAAAGCGCAAAAACCGCGACAACGATAAGTGAAGGCCGAAGGAGGGGGCGATGGACAAGATTAAAATAGAGCCGGGTCATAGAAGGGTTCGCTTCGGTTGGAACTAACTAATTCCTGCTAGCATGAAACCTGGACCAAGTCCCAGACTTGCATCAACACTTGCTGCGAACAAGCGGCAAGTGAGACTATAGGCAAACTGCCACTCACCACGATCTGGGCCATTCATATAACCTCCAGATGCCAGAACGCCCCTGGAGGTAGAATGGGCTTAACCCGGCATCTTCTCGAAGGCCGGGATGCCGTCATCAAGGACGGTCGCTTTCATCTTGCTGGACGTATACACATTCACCTTCGGGGCGAATTCTGCATCTTCGTTGATGACGCCAGCGCGCAAACCGAGCATGCCTTCGCGGGCTGAATTCTGCGTGAACAGCGGCGTTCCGCAAGTGCCACAGAAATGCTTGGTCATCGTGTTGCCAGCGTCTGACTTGTGTTGGTACGTTTTCGGCGTTCCGGTGATCTTTACATCGCCTTGTTTCATAAACATCAGCGTGGCATATGCGCTGCCCGTGGATTGGCGGCATGCGGTACAGTGGCAATTCGCCATGACCGGCACGTCGCCATCGGCTTCAAATGAGATTTCGCCACAGAGGCATTTGCCGGTAAGTTTTGTCATGGGATTCCCTTGGTTTTTGGCATCGGCGCCATCACAACACTGAGGAAAATTGCAACGATCTTCAAGGGCCGAACAAAGATTTGAACGAATGCAACCCGGTGTTGAAGCTAACGACATGGTGTGACTGATGCTCCGTTTCCTAGCTACAGGGACGGACCAGCTCAAAGGGTGACGATCGGCCACCCGACAACTCATTGGAAGACCCCCAAAAGGCGCAAAGACGTACGGATTTTACAGGTTTTGTGCCAGATTTCTGCTGTTTCAGCAAAATTCGGTGCGAAAGCTCACTGGACTTTCTGCAAGCTTGCGCACAAAGCCCTGTAAATAGGCCATATTTTTCGTGTGTTTTTGGTGACCCCGGCAGGATTCGAACCTGCAACCTGCCCCTTAGGAGGGGGCTGCTCTATCCAGTTGAGCCACGGGGCCGGAAGTGCCTCATTTACCGTTTCGGCATGGCCTTGTCACCCTCTCGGTGGCCAATAACTGTCCGGTGATGCTTGAATTCCTCGCAGACTTAGCGCTAACTCGGCTTACACACTTTTATGAGGACTACCATTGACAGATCGCGTCCAACGCCCACTCACCCTGCGTGATGTCTCTGCGGCATCTGGTGTTTCCGAAATGACTGTGAGCCGGGTTCTGCGCAACCGCGGTGACGTCTCCGAAGCGACACGTAAAAAGGTGTTGGAAGCGGCCAAAGACCTTGGCTATGTGCCCAATCAAATCGCGGGGTCGCTGGCATCTCAACACGTCAATCTGGTTGCCGTTGTCGTGCCCTCGCTCAGCAACATGGTCTTTCCGGAAGTGCTGACGGGCATCAACCAAGTGCTTGAAGATACACCGCTTCAGCCTGTCTTTGGCGTCACCGATTACATGCGGGACAAAGAAGAGCGTGTTTTGTACGAAATGCTGTCGTGGCGACCGTCGGGTGTTATCATCGCCGGGCTTGAGCACTCCGACGCGGCCGCAGCCATGCTGCACAACTCGGGCATTCCCGTGGTCGAGATCATGGATACGGACGGCAACCCGGTCGACAACGTCGTTGGCATTTCGCACCGCAAGGCGGGCCTCGACATGGCCAAGGCTATCCTGAAACAGGGCTATTCGCGCATAGGCTTCATGGGCACGTCCATGCCGCGCGACCACCGCGCGCGCAAACGCTTCGAAGGTCTGACCGAAGGGCTTGCCAAGGCAGGCGTCGAAATCGAGGCGCGTGACTTTTATTCGGGGGGTTCAGCGCTGGCCAAGGGCCGTGAAATGACGGCTGCAATGCTGAAAGAGAATCCTGACCTGGATTTTCTATACTATTCCAATGACATGATTGGCGCTGGAGGGTTGCTGTACCTGCTGGACGAGGGGATCGATGTGCCGGGCCAGATTGGTCTTGCCGGTTTCAACGGCGTCGAGCTGTTGCAGGGCCTGCCCCGCCAGCTCGCCACGACGGATGCATGCCGACTTGAGATTGGCCGTGCGGCCGCGGAAATCATTCTGGAACGATCCAAACCTGACAGTGATCAAACGTCACGGCACATTACGCTGACGCCGAAGATTTCCTACGGAGACACATTGCGCCGCAATCGGCGCACGTGACACCGTATACCCTCACGAACCAAGCCGCCCGACGGATATTCCTGGATCGTCACGCCCTGTCCGAGGCGCCCCAAGGGCGTGCTGCGGGGGCTGACCTTTTGCAAATGATCCACCGTCTTGGCTTCGTGCAACTCGACAGCATCAATACGGTTGCGCGCGCGCATGATATGATCCTGTTTTCGCGCAGGCCTCAATATCGCCCCAAGGCACTCAAACGTCTTTACGAACGCGATCAAGCCTTGTTCGAGCATTGGACCCACGACGCAGCTGTCGTACCGATGCAGTTTTATCCCCACTGGAACTTGCGTCGCCAACGGGACGCCGACCTGCTCCGCTCACGCTGGAAGGATGGCCGCCGGGAAGGGTTCGAGGCGCAATTCGAAACCGTCCTTGATATGATCCGGGAACGCGGGCCGCTTTGTTCAGCGCAAGTCGGCGAAGGGGAAAAACGCGGCAGCGGCGGCTGGTGGGACTGGCATCCCTCCAAGACCGCCTTGGAGTACCTGTGGCGCAGTGGCGCGCTCACCGTCGTCAAACGACAAGGGTTTCAAAAGCACTACGATCTGACGGAACGTGTTTTGGATGCCAGCGTGATCGATCCTGCAAATGCGCCGGACACCGATGAAACAATCGACTGGTGTTGCAGGGGGGCGTTGGACCGTTTGGGCTTTGCCACGCACGGCGAACTGGCGGCATTCTGGGCGCATATTACACCTGCCGAGGCAAAGAGATGGTGCGCCGCGGCGTTTTCACGTGGTGATATTGTCGAAATCCTTGTTACCAACGTCGATGGATCGACCCGGCCAGCCTTTGCTTGGCCGAACATTGCCCATGACCCTGCTCTGGGCATTATACCCACACCCCGACTGCGCGTCCTGAGCCCGTTTGATCCCGCCTTGCGTGACCGCAAACGCGCCGAGCGGTTGTTTGGCTTTGACTACCGGATCGAGGTTTTTGTCCCGGAACCCAAACGAAAATATGGATATTACGTGTTTCCGATTCTTGAAGGGGATCGTCTGGTCGGGCGAGTCGACATGAAAGCTTTTCGGGATGAAGATCAGTTGCGCGTCCGCGCGCTTTGGCCCGAGCGCGGCGTGCGGTGGGGCAAGGGGCGTTGCGCCGCCTTCGAACGTGAACTGGAGAGGGTCCGGCGCCTTGCCGACGTCCGAGAGGTTGTTTTTGCAAACAACTGGTTGCGCGACGCGAAATGACGCAGCCCTGATTGCACTTGGCCGCAGAACGGCTAGGCTCCGACTTATGTCAGATCAGCAATCCCATTATCCTATAATACGCTCCGTTGGCTTGAACGGCATTCTGGTGACGTTTGGCGATACAGCGACGGATACGGCCAACCGGGCCGCCATCGCCTTTCGTAACGCTGTTGATACACTGGGCTGGCCCGAGGTCGACGAGAGCAGCAGCACGCTGGTGTCCGCCTTCTTTCGAGTTGATCTGGCACAGCACAGTTTTGCCGTGATCCGCGACCGGTTGCAGGATACTCTGGCGTCACAGGACTGGACCGACGTGGCACTGCCCCCAGGCCGCACCCTTTGGACAATCCCGGCCGTGTTCGGCACTGACCGCGCGCCGCAACTGACCGAAGCGGCCGAGGCAGCAGGCATGACAGCCGAACAGGCCGAAGCGGAATTGACCGCCGCCCGGTTGCGCGTCCTGACGATCGGGTTTGCCCCCGGCCAGCCCTATCTGGGCACTTTGGGCGCCGCATGGAACATCCCGCGCCAGGTTGGGCTTAGTCCGAATGTGCCCGCAGGCGCTCTTGTCGCCGCTGTTCGTCAAATCTGCCTGTTCACCAAAGACACACCCACAGGCTGGCGACATGTAGGCCAAACCGCTTTTCAGTGTTTTCGACCACGAGGCGACATGCCATTTCCGTTGTCACCGGGTGACGAAATTCAGTTCACGCAGATCACAGCACAGGAGCTTGCCCGGATAGAGACGCATAATGCGGATGGCTCAGGTGGTGCAGTGCGCGAGGTTCTGACATGAACGGGTTGATCGTGCATCAGGTCGGCCCCGGCGTCGCGGTACAGGATCTGGGTCGTCCCGGCTTTTTGGCCAAGGGTCTGACGCGCGGCGGGGCATCTGATTTGCGCGCTGTCCACGAAGGGGCTGCTTTGCTCAAGCAAAGCCCGGCATTGGCGGTTCTGGAAATGGCCGGCACTGGCGGTACGTTCGAGGCAACCGTACCGCTGCGTATCGCCCTGACCGGCGCGGCGATGAGCGCGACGATCGATGGCGAGAACGCGGTCTGGGATGCAAGCCACCACATGCCCGCAGGATCCAAGCTCGTGATTGGTCCATGCCGCGAGGGGACGTTCGGGTATCTGCACGTCGGCGGAGGGCTGGCAACAGAGCCTTTGTTGGGCGCGCGCGCGACCCATCAATCAGTGGGTCTGGGAGGTCTCGTTTCCAAGGGCCAAACCCTGCCGATTGGTAAGGATACCGGACGCGGAGTGGGCATGACCCTGCCTCGCGATGGACGCTTCTCCGGCGGTGATGTTCGGGTTGTACCCAGCATGCAAACCGAAGATTTCGACAATAACATACGCACCCGTTTTGCGAAAACTGAGTTCCGCAGGGATCCACGCGCCAATCGTCAGGGCATTCGGTTGGACAGCGATGGCGAAGGGTTTTCCAATCCAAAGCAACTCGGTGTCGTCAGCGAAGTCATCGTCCCCGGCGACATTCAGATCACCGGAGACGGCACTCCTTTCGTCTTGATGGCAGAATGCCAGACCACAGGCGGCTATCCCCGGATCGGCACTGTGCTGCCTTGCGATCTGCCCCGTGTGGCGCAGGCTGCAGCCGGGGCCGTGTTGCGCTTTGCCTTCGTGAACCTTGACAACGGTGCCGCCATTCAGGCGCGGGCCGACGCGGAAGAGGCAACGCTTGGCCGCCGCGTTACGCCCCTGATCCGGGATCCGCATGCGATGCAGGATCTCTTGAGCTATCAATTGGTCGGCGGCGTCGTTTCCGCCACACATTCTCCATTCGAAGAAGGATAAGCTTATGCAGGTCGATCTGAACGCAGATATGGGCGAAAGCTTCGGCCCTTGGACGATGGGGGACGATGCAGCCCTGCTGGAGACTGTCACGTCCGCAAATATCGCATGTGGCGCGCATGCGGGTGACCCGGACGTAATGGCCAAGACGATGGGTATTGCACTGTCGAAAGGCGTCGGTATCGGATCGCATCCCGGTTTCGCAGACATACAGGGCTTTGGACGACGGCGCATGACAATGCCGCTGGCATCGCTTCAAAACTCGATCCGCGTGCAGGTCGGAGCAACGCTTGGCATGGCCAAAGCCCTCGGAGCCACCGTCCGTCACGTCAAGCTGCACGGCGCATTGGGCAACATGACATCAGAGGACGAAGACATGGCACGCGGATGCTATGAGGCGGCACTCTCGGCACACCCGGATGCCATCCTGATGGTGCTTGCCGCCACTGCGCAGGAAACCGCGGCCCGCAGCCTTGGCGCCCGATTTGCCTGCGAAATATTCGCCGATCGCGCCTATAACGACGACGCAACACTCGTGGACCGGAGCCTGCTCGGAGCCGTCATTCACGACGCTGCACTGGCCGGGCGACGCATGGTCGACATGGTCAAGGCTCAGGCGATCATCACCGCATCCGGCAAACAGATCGAAACGCCGATCGACAGCATCTGCTGCCATGGCGATACGCCGGAGGCGGTTGAAATCGCAGCGTCCGTACGACGCACGCTAGAAGCCGAAGGCATTGCGGTGAAAACCTTTCAGGGTCGGGTCAGATGATCAAAACGGCCGCTGCAGATCGCAGAATGAAAGAGATTTGATAGTGGGCGCGAAGGCTTGACGCGAAATAACCCTTTCTATGTCACAATCCAGAGGCCGCCTGCAAAACCTTGAAGGCTCCGCCGAACGGCCTACTGGATGTGGTCTTGATTCCTAGTCGACCGTCAGGCGCAACTTGGCCAGATCAGTTCCAACCACTACGTCCCCTTCAAAACCGCCGTCGCGTGCTGAACCTACATAATCTGCTTCCGTAAGAGGGGCTGATAGTGGGTATGGACCTTGTCGCGGCGCGCCCAGTGGCGGAATGAGATGGGTGTACATCAGGTTCTTAACAGCTGCCCGCGCAGCCAAAGACCCGAGGTCAGTCGCTGTTGATTGCCGATAATAGATAGGCGGTGGAAACCCGGTTGTTCCGTCCGGCCCCATGACCGGGTGAATAACCGAATGCACCAGAATGTCGGCATCCTGGGCCAAAAGCTCGACTTGCGCCGACGTTGATGTATCGCGCGGTGGGGCTGGCGCGTCGTTGCCGGCGTCACCGCCAATCACAACACTCCCCGCAGGGGTATCGACCCGGTATGACGCATGGCCCGCCACATGCCGACTGGAAATGGCAGAGACCATGACATCGCCGCTCTGCCAGACAACCTGTGGCTCTTGCGACGGTCCAAATGTCATCACGTTGAGAAGGTCCGCAGGACCACCAGGCAGGCGTTTGGGATTCTCCGCCAGGCGTTGCGCCATTTCGCCGGACTGGATCAGAGCATCGCCAATGTGCACTGCATAGTTCGGGCAACTCATCGTATGCCCCGCCGGAGATTTGGCATCCTCGTGACACACCAGATCGACCTTTGGACCAGCGGAATTGAAATGCCATCGCAGCTGCATCAGATCCGCCAGACCTTCGGAATGGTCAGAGTGGATGTGCGTGAAAAACACCGCCGTGACCTGCCCTGCCGGAACGCCGATTTTCGAAAGTTGCTGCGTCGTGCCACGCCCGGTGTCGAACTGCAAAAGCACATCCCGGCAGTTGCTCTCTTCGGTACCGTATGTCACCAGTGTACCGGATCCCGCTTGCCCCTGAAACACGGGTGGCCCGCCCTGTGTTCCGGTCAAAGTGACTTCCAGACAAGTGCCAGCAACAGCCTCTGACCCCATTCCAAACATCGCAAATGCGACAGCCAATGACGCGGCTTTATATCGTCCCATTCTTTCCTCCCAAGAACTTTGATTTTATTGTTGTGAGTTCACGCTATCGGCGAAACCTTTTCCTGTCAAAACCGGTATGCGGCGCAGCGTTGATCCTGATTTGATAAGCCGCTGCGCCCTTTTCACCATCCGCACCGAAAATCTTGGCAAAGGCCAGCAAGGATGGGTAGGCAACGATAGTTTTCACACAGCCCATTTGATCGAACGTAGTTTTTATGAGGTCTTGCAAGGCTCACCCCGAGGCAACAGTTTGCGTTTGAAATCCATGCCGTATTTCACCGCAGTCGTATGCTTACAGTGGAGAGACCTACGCCAACGCCCTTCTTATCTTGCGACCGTTAAGCCACTTACAATTGGGCGTTGCTCCTACGCGCATGCCGACCGGAGGGTCGGACCCATTCGCGTCTGGGCAAACCCACTTCAGTGCCCTGCCCTTTTGTTTCGCAATAGCTGCCACGTGCGACGCAGGGCAATCGCGTTTGGCATCATGCCTCTTACAGCCCATTGAGAACGCTGCATAAGAATGCCTCGTCCCATCCAGCTCGCTTGAGTTTAATGCTGAGAGAGCCTTTGGATGTGTCGCGTC
>NZ_JAIMIA010000166.1 GCF_019966495.1 Tateyamaria pelophila
GTCCCCCAAGGTCCCCATGCCCCGATTGGCTGAAGGAACTCGACCCATGAACATCCAGCCTATCGCAATGCTTTATCTGACGACGGCGGCCGGTACCGCCAAGCATCAACCGCCGTCGTCTTCCACCCGAGCAGCCAACCAGAAGAGGAGACCACTCATGGCTGATACGACTCTCGCCGACGCCAATCTCGGCGCAACCCCGAAAACGCCCATGCCGCCTGCGCAGGGCCAACGCACCATCCTGGCGCTTGACCTGGGAACCACGACTGGCTGGGCTATCCGTGGCTTTGACGGCCTGATCACCAGCGGCACCGTCAGCTTCAAGCCCAGCCGCTACGACGGTGGTGGCATGCGCTACCTGCGGTTCACCAATTGGCTGACGGAGATCGACCGGCTGTCTGGGCCAATTGGGGCGATCTATTTTGAAGAAGTGCGTCGCCACGCAGGCACTGATGCAGCCCATGTCTTCGGCGGCCTGCTCGCGGTCCTCACCAGCTGGGGTGAATTGCGCGGGGTGCCGTACCAGGGCGTGCCGGTTGGAACCATCAAGAAATTCCTGACGGGCCAGGGCAACGCGAACAAGCAGGCGATGGTCGATGCTGCCCGCAAGCGCGGGTTCAGCCCGGTCGATGACAACGAGGCCGATGCGATCGCTATCCTGCTCTGGGCCATCGATACGCAGGGAGGGCTGACCTGATGGGCATGCGGTTCACTCCCAGGGGGTATGGCGGTCACCGCCGCGACCCCGAACAGGTCAAGCGCGAGGGCTGGCGTGAGCAAGGCGTGTTAGCCGTCAGCGTGGATGATCACAGGCTGACCTGGCCAGAGCGCGAACTCGTGGAGCAGTTGGGCACGAAACTCTACGGCAAACGCCCGCAGGGCAGGGAGGTGCGTCATGGCCGATGACTGGACCCGCGCCATGGTAGCCGACCGGCTTGAGCTGGCAGCAGACGTGATGCGGTCCATGCCACCGGTGCGGCCGCAGGGCTATGTCAGCGCCTGGCCTGAATACGTGCATGGCTTTGCTGACCAAGTCGAACAGGAGCCGAAGATGCGTCGACCTCTGCCGTCGCCGCGGATGATCACGCAGGCTGATGAGGCGATGCTCTGGCTGCGGTGGGTGGACAAGGACATTGGCCAGATCCTGTGGGCCCGAGCCAACCGAAAGGCGTGGAAGGGGATCACCTGGCATCACGGTATCAGCCGGGCCACGGCAAACCGCCGGTTTGAGTACGGACTGGCTGTTGTCGTCTGGAAGCTCAATGGTCGGCGTGTGCCGCGAAAGCGGTCGATGGCATTCGTGATTGCGCAGACGGTGTGAACCTCGGGGCGGTCGCGCCATGGCCGCCCCGTCAACCCCTTTCGCAACCGTGAGACAGTTTTTTGTGAGACACAGCAGGCTGTGACAATTGAAGTTCGAGAGGCTAAATAAACGATATACTCGGTGTCGTGTGCGTGGGAGGCAGGGTCCGTGAATGTCATCATCCGGGACCTTGATCAGACCCGCATTCACTTCGAGGCCGCCGTCGCCCGACTGGGTGAACAGGCCGCGACACGGGCCTTCAACCGTGCGCTGAACAGCGAGGGCAACAAGGTCCGCACCCAGGTGCGCCGCGCCCTGCGCCAACAAACGGGCGCGAAGGCCGCGCTGATCAACCGCGAGACACGCTCGATCCGATCGACGTTCTCGAACCTTGCCTACACCATCGAAGCCCGCGGCGACTATTTGGGCTTGTCACACTTCAGCCCACGGCAGTTCGGCTACGGCGTGCGGGCAAAGCCCTGGGGACGCTGGCAGCGCTTCGAGGGCGCTTTCCTCGTGGGCTCGCTGGCCAATAACGCCTTCGTCCGTGAGGGCAAGGCGCGCCTGCCGATCAAGAAGATGTTCGGACCAGCGATCCCGAAGGAGATGGTGCAGGACGCAACACGCGACGCGTTCGAGGCCGCACAACCAGACGTGCTGGCCGAGGCCACGCGTCAGATTGCGCGTCTTTTGGACGTTTGACGAGCGCGTGAGACAAGAAAATCCCGCCGGTTCAACGGAATGAAAGAAAAAACACAAACGATGATTTTTTTGTTGGACAGTGATTCGCGAGGGGTATAAAAGTATCGTCAAGAGGCAAATCAGCGCACCAAGGCGCGTACGAGGAAACCGACAGGGCCCCCCTTGGGTCCCTTCTGACGCGCTGTCTTACGCGGGGGCGCCGCCTCGCAGGATTTGAGCGTTTTTTATTCTTTCAAAAACCCGTTTCGCTTCGTTTCAGAGAGGGTCGCCCTCAATGAAATCAGGGACTTATGTCCCGAATTGGCGAAATGGCACCCCCCTAAATCCACTTCGTTTCGTGCAGTTTGAGACCGTTCAAACCGCGCCAAACCCCAATAAAACATGGGCTTTCGCCACCTCGCGAAACGAAATGACCCTCTGCGGTTCGTTTCGTTTCAGGGGGGGCGTGGCTCGTGCCCGGCAGGTTTCCCATGACAGCAGAACGCAAACTCACCCCGCAGGCCTGGCCCGCGGCGCAGGTCGAGATGTGGCAGGTGGCCGATTTGGCACCGTATGCGAAAAACGCCCGCCAGCATCCGCCGGAACAGATTGATCAGATCGCAGCCTCCATGGAGCGCTTCGGCTTCACCATCCCGATGCTGGTGGGTGAGGATGGCACGATCATCGCCGGTCATGGCCGGTTGATGGCTGCGGCCCAGCTGGGGCTGGCTGAGGTTCCGGTGATGGTCGCGCGTGGCTGGTCTGACGAAGACCGGCGGCTCTACACGCTGGCCGACAACCGGCTGGCGGAAATCGCCGAGTGGGACCCAGAGATGCTGCGCATCGAGATCGGGGAACTGCGCGCGGATTTTGGCATCGAGGACATGTCGCTGATCGGCTTCAGCGCCGAGGACCTCGCGGAAATCCTGCCCGATGCGTTGATCGACACCACAGGCGGTCTGACTGACCCCGACGACGTGCCGGAGGTGCCAGAAACTCCGGTAACACGGCTCGGCGATGTCTGGATCCTCGGTAAGCACCGGTTGCTCTGCGGCGACAGCACGGTGGCGACAGATGTGGAGAAGGTGCTGGGCGGCGTCACGCCGCTCCTGATGTGCACCGATCCTCCCTACGGAGTCGACTATGATCCGGCCTGGCGCAATGCGGCAGGGGCGGCAAAAACAAAACGCACCGGCAAGGTGCTGAACGACGACCGCGCCGACTGGCGCGAAGCCTGGGCGCTGTTTCCGGGCGATGTGGCGTACGTTTGGCACGGGGCGCTGCATGCAAGGGAGGTGATCGAAAGCCTTGAGGTCTGCGGCTTTTTGCTCCGATCCCAGATCATCTGGGCCAAGGAGCGGCTTGTTCTCAGCCGGGGTGATTACCATTGGCAACACGAGCCGTGCGCTTATGCAGTGAAGAAATCCGGCAAGGGGCACTGGGCGGGCGATCGCAAGCAGACAACACTTTGGCAGATTCCCAATAAGGACCAGGATGTGAAGACCGTCCATGGAACACAGAAGCCGGTGGAATGCATGCGCCGGCCGATCGAGAATAACTCGAGCCCCGGGCAGGCAGTCTACGAGCCCTTCATGGGGTCGGGGACGACGCTGATCGCAGCGGAAATGTCGGGACGCGTCTGTCTAGGGATCGAACTGAACCCGGCTTATGTTGATGTGGCCGTCCAGCGCTGGCAGGACTTCACTGGTGAGACGGCCGTTTTGGAGGGAAGCGGTAAGGCTTTTGATGACCTTCGGGCCCAAAGGGCGGGGACCGAGGCCGCGTGACGCTTGTACTTTTGGCAGTCTGCTTCTCAACAGTTGCGTCGGCGTTGTGGAACCTTCCAGAAGTTCGCTGCCGCTGCAGCATGGGTTGATCTGAGCGGCAGCAGTGCGAAGATCGGAATTTTCAAAGTTTGGCCCGTTTCCCGATAGCGACCTTTCGTTTAACGTGCAGCGAAAGCCCTGTGAGAGCCCATCCTGTGAACTTGAAATTCTCGCTGCGTGCGCTCGCGGCACGATTTTTGCTGCAACTGCGTGATTATTTATGCCGCGCCGCGATGTAAAAAGGCGCCGTTCATGCAAGTCGCAGCAAGCCGAGGGGGATAAATTTACAGATCGCTGACTAAGCGGACGCCCAAAATCTTGCCAACTCTTTCAAGACATGGGCTTTGTCATGGCAGGCTGTAGCTGGAGATTTGCGATAGTTCTCGTTCCCAACTTGCTCTAACATAGATAGTCTGATCGGCAGAACTTTGCCTTTGTATGTTTTAGTCAGAGGTACCGAAATGATCATTGGCAGCGGAATCATCCTTGCAACCATAGCTGCTGTGCTTACTGTTTATTTCGGGGCACGCTTCGTCCTCGGAACTGACCCAGAGCAACGCACCCAAGACCTCTCCGCGTCTGTACTATTTCGTGTTTCCGCACTTCACGGCTTGGTGCTTGCACTCGTCTTTGCGTCTGAGGTTGTCGAATACCATTCGCTGGAATTCGAAAGCGCCATTGAGGTCAACGCAGTCTCGGACCTCTACTACGACGCTTCAAGGTACGGCGAAGGCGCGCAAGGCGTCCACGCAAAATTGCAGGCATATCTTGAAACCGTCATCTCCAAAGAGTGGCCAAGCCTCGGGACTCAAGGCGAACTTTCGTCTGATGCCTGGGCGCATTGGAATGCCGTATACGGTTTTGTTCTTGACCTAAATCCTTCGTCGCCCAGACAAGTCGCCCTGCGTATCAACATGATTGAAAAGATACACCTGATCGCTGAGAACCGTGATCTTCGCGAGTATCACGCAAAGACCACATTGGGTTCGGTTTTCTGGATAGCAGCAGTTGTCGGCGTTCTGTTGATTTCGATTGGCTATTATTCTTTTCCGCCGAAGCGCGAGAATCTCATTCTTCTTTCGGTATTCGCGACGTACACGGGTCTAATCCTCTTCACGATCTACGCTATGTCTAACCCTTTCAGCGATCCAGTGGCCTTGGAGCCGATATTGTTCATAGACCTTTTGCATGAAATCGAGAGCTAATCGGTCGCGTATCATTATGATCTGATATGCTCGACACCGGCTGTCGCCAGGCCCCACCTGACCTGAAGCCTATGAGAATACATGACTACACGACGCCCCTGTTGGGCGCGCTGCCGCCGTACTATATGGACGGCACACGTGAATGCGCTGTGGACAAAATCATTCGTTGAGAATGCACTGCACGACCTGGACGCCCAACGAGCCTGGACAATACGATGCTTGAAGCAGGGACAGACCCGCTTCAATATTGAGGTAGAATTTATCTGGGAGATGATCGGAATGCGAGGATTGCTTGGCCCATTGTTTGCAGTGTGCCTTGGATCCCTATCGGCATTCGCAGCTTCGCCTGAGGCCCAAGAGTTGATCGACCGCGCCGCTGCAGAATGCCGTTCATTCGACAACGGGGAGTTTGACGCGGGCGAAGCGGTCGCAGAAATAGAACTTCGCTCGCAATTTGGCATAGTAATCGCCGAGCTTGTTGATGAAAGCAAGTATGCCTGCTCTTCCGCCGCATCGCTCTACTGCGGCACCGGCGGCTGCATGCTGAATCTGATAGTGGGCGGCACGGTCAGGTCATGGCAGGCTACGGGCTGGAGGCTCATAGAATGGGGGCCCGATCGGATTCTCTTGATCGGTCGCGATGGTAGTTGGTGTGGCGGCGCAGGTGCCGAGGTCTGCTATGAAGCGCTGGTTTGGAGCAACGGCACGATACTGACAGTGGGACCTTCTCCGGAAAGCCGATAGACGGAGTCGCTCTTCAAAAAAGACTAGAAAATTGGGCTCTTTGCCGCCGAATGCTCACGCGGCATTCCGCCGTTAGGCGGCTCCCTGGGATCTGCCATTCGAAAGAGATGGTAAAATCGCCCGTCAGCACGGTGTTGATGTCTGGGCCTGGAGGGAGGATTGGAGGGCAAATCATGCCAATTGTCCAACTTCCCGCCGTCACCCCAAAACGCAAGGCTTGGAACAAGGGGCGGATCATCGGGCAAAAACGACCACTGCTTCCCAAACAAGTCTCGGCTATCCGTGCGCGACTTGAACTGGCGGGAAATCTCCGCGACTTGCTATATTCAACGTGGCGATTGATAGCAAGGGGCCAAGTTCTGGCTCTCGGTGATGAACAATCTGCGCAATCGCGGGGTCGAAGATATCCTCATCGCTGTCGTAGACGGTCTCAAAGGCTTTCCAGATGCCATCAACGCAGCCTTTCCTGACACGACCGTCCAGACCTGCATCGTCCACCTCGTCCGCCATTCCTTGAACTTCTGCGGATGGAAAGATCGCAAGGCCGTGGCAAAGGACCTCAAGCGGATTTATCAGGCCACAGACGATACCGAGGCCGAAAAGGCGCTCGCTGGTTTTGAGGCGGAATGGGGACAGAAATATCCCTCGATCGCCCCAAGCTGGCGGCGCGCGTGGCAGGAGGTCATCCCGTTCTTCGCCTTCCCGCCCGCCGTGCGCAAAATCATCTATACGACAAATGCGATCGAGAGCCTGAACAGAGTGATCCGCAAAACCACCAAAACACGGGGCAGCTTTCCAACCGACGATGCCGCGACAAAGCTCATCTATCTGGCCGTTCGCAGCTTTGAGAAGACAGGCAGAGCCGTCAGAGAATGGGTTGCCGCACGCAACCAGTGCGCTATTATATACCCTGAACGGTTCAACATATGAAACATATGACCCGTGAAAATAGCATGGGCTAAGCCTCATACACAGAGTTCAGGACACTTCCAAAAAAAAATGAATGGTATGAGCTTCAAATCTGTCGACCTCAGTGCGCAGGACGATCCCAATGCTGGTAAGCTGGCCGAAACCCTGCATTGGATCGACTTTGCCGACAGACGAAACGGACGCCTTCACATAACGGGACTGACGATTGGTGATGTAACCTTGGGCGAAATCGTGACTGATGGCTACGATGCCCAGACTACGACCGATCGGCTCACCGTCAGCATGCCTTTGACCGGACGCAATCGATTCCATGCGGGTGGCCTCAATTTCGATGCTGCGGGATCTGATGCCTTGCTCATACGTCCGGGAACTCGGAAAAGTGCCAAGCGCGCGACCGACGCGTACCGATCCCGCACGTTGAGCGTGATAGTTCCTGTTCCGCGCAAAAGCGCGCGTGATGACAAGTATCTGCCGTCGGTGATGCAGGTCGGCCGTTTGGCCGAGGCACGAAGCCTGCGGGGTTTTGTATCATACGTCTTTTCGGAATTGCGCAACGCCAACACTCCTCTGCGCCGACCGAATGCATCGGCAGCTATCGAAACGTTGGTGTTAGACTTGGCCCACGCCCTGTGTGATGCGCCAATAGCCCCTCCGGCCTCTGATAACGGCGCCGCCGTACGGGTGCATGCGGCTTGCGAATACATGTACGCCCATAGTAGCGAGGCGTTGACCGTTCAGCAGATCGCCGATGCCCTTGGCGTTGGCCCACGTCACCTACAATCCGCGTTTCGCGATATAGCGGGCATGACCCCTCGAGAAAAACTGACTGAGATTAGGCTAGAGCATGTCCGCTCCAAACTGACGGCCCCTGAGCCAGGAACGACTGTCACAAATATTGCTCTGGACAGTGGCTTCGTCCACCTTGGGCGCTTTGCCGCGACCTATCGGCGCCGCTATGGTGAAAGCCCTTCTGAAACGTTGCGCCGAGCCATCCGTATTGAGCGCGTCGGATGATGGTCTGGTGAACACTAGCCTGTGTTGAGCTGCGGCCTGACCCTTCGGACGTTCTGCGCATGATTGCACACCAAGTTTTATTCAGTGCAGTGGTGACTAGGCAGCACACCCATTAATTCTTGTTTGATTGCATAGTTTTGTGATTCAGTTTCGTTCAAACAACGGGCGGGAGGA
>NZ_JAIMIA010000167.1 GCF_019966495.1 Tateyamaria pelophila
TCCTCCCGCCCGTTGTTTGAACGAAACTGAATCACAAAACTATGCAATCAAACAAGAATTAATGGGTGTGCTGCCTAGAGTTCGTGGAGATTTCATCGAAGACCAAGATGTTAACGATGAGCGGCTGGGAGCGGTTTCAAAAGAACGCGACCAAGGTCAAAGCGGCCGAGGGCTCGGTGGCGAATTGACGGGGGTGTCTGGTTATGGCGACGACCAATCTCAATATCAGCGTGATCGACAAGCGCATGCTGAAGCAGTCCGAGGCCGCGAGTTATGCCGGGTTGCCGGTGAAGCACTTCAAGGCGGCTTGTCCCGTGCGCCCTGTTGAGTTGAAGCAAGGTACGTTGCTTTGGGATCGCCGTGACCTCGATCTCTGGATTGATGATGTGAAGTCCGGGGCCGTGACCGACACCCGCGACACCATTCTGGACCGCCTTTGATGACACAGGTGCGGGTCAAGGGGTTCAAGATTTTCAAGGACCGGCACGGCAAGCAGCGATGCTACCACCGAGAGACCGGCCACACGGTTGACCTGACCCGCGCGCCGATTGGCTCTGCCGAATTCTTTGCAGAATGTGAGACGATCCGCGCCATCGCTGAAGCTCAGCGGGTGAAAGCTCCAAGAGCCGGAACCCTTGGCGGGTTGATCCAGTCCTATTTCGAGACTGAGCACTATCAGAACCTGGCGGAGGCGACCCGGCGCGACTATCGCAATTGCGCGGACTTCCTTGAGCCGATCCGCGACACTCCGATCCATGTGATCGACACGCCTTTGATTGCGGGCATCCACGACAAGGCCGCGAAGAAGATTGGCTGGCGGCGGGCGAACATGGTCCGCACGCTTTTAAGCGAGGTGTTTCGCTACAACATCCCGAAGGGTCTTATCTCCGCCAACTTCGCCAAAGACGTCATTCCCAAGCGACGCCCGCGCGACCGCGCCTATGCCAACCGCCCTTGGTCCATCGAGGAGCGAGACACTGTCTTGGGCAAGGCCAAGCCACATGTGCGCGTGGCCCGTGCCCTGATGATGAACACCGGCCTCGACCCGTCCGACGCCCTAAGATTGCGGAATGATCAGGTCGAAGGCGGCACGATCTGGGGCGTGCGCGGCAAGACAGGCGAAGAAGTCGCGATTCCGGTCAGCCCGACCCTTCAAGCGGCGCTTGATCGCATGCCTAACCACGACGCCGAGACTGTGCTTTCCAATTCTCGAGGTGAGGCGTGGACTTACAACGGCTTTTCGACTGTTTGGTACCGCTTCAAAACCGCCCTTGAGAATGAAGGCCTTATCGAAAAAGGACTGACCCTCAAGGGCTTGCGGCACACGGTGGCTACGACTTTGCGCGAGGCGGGCTTGGATGAACGCCGCATCGCGGACCTGCTGGGGCAGAAAACTCCGTCCATTGCGCGGCACTATTCGCGTTCCGCGAACCTTGCCGACAAGAACCGCGAGACTATGGCGTCATTGGAAGAAGAGAACCGAAGGCGGGCCGAAAGTGTCAAACCTTCGCAGAAAAGCGTCAAACCCGACCGAAACGAGGATCAGCCATGAGCAGAACCTACCATTATATCAAAGAGTTAAGTGGTGCCCGGGGGCGGAATCGAACCACCGACACGAGGATTTTCAATCCACTGCTCTACCCCTGAGCTACCCGGGCACGGGAGAACGACGAACGTTCGAGTGAGCGGGTTCTAGGGCCTCCGTGCTGGGGTGTCCAGAGGCTTTTTGCCTCTATTCCGCGCATAACACGCTTTCCGAATTCAATGCGGTTTACCGGCCACTTGATCGGTCGCATCCATTGCTTCGGTCGGGTCCTCGTCAGAGTCAGACGGCACAGCGTATGAGCCGCTCATCCAGCGCGCCAGATCAATGTCCGCGCAGCGACGCGAGCAGAACGGGCGATATTTCTGGTCTGTCGCATTAGCGCAGATTGGACAGATCATTCCAGCACCTCCGTCAATGGCAATCGCGCCCGTTTGCGTTGCAGTTCGTAATGTCCAAGCGGGGTCCAGCCTGCCATGACCGTATCTACATCGTCGCCGCGCAGGGCCGCGCGCAAACTCGCCTCGAACGCGCGGCGTTCCTTCTTGGGCATGGGAGCCAGATCAACGGTGATCTGGCCGCCGAGGCCGCGCACCCGCAACGCTACCGGCAAGGCCCGGGCGCAGGCGATGTTCGCCTTGAGCCCCGCGGAAAAAGAGCCGTCGGCCCCGGTATTCACGTCCACAGCGATCAGGGCGCGGGTCGCCTCGACATACATCGACGATCCTTCGCCCAACGGCACGCGAGGATCCTGTGCCGCATCAATCGCCTCCATGACGCCGTGGTTTTCAAAACAGCCGACCTCAGTCACGACATCTGCCGACGCGACCCAGTCGCGCCATGCCAGAATATGCGGACCATCTCCCGCCACCAATACCGCGGGTGTCTCGACGAGATCTGCCGTCACGTCTTCGGCAAGCTGACGCATGGCGGCAATATCTTCGGCCACCTCGTCCGGATCGGCCTCTGCGCTGGCGGACCGCAGGATCAGACCCATTTCACAGCCTTCCATCCCCTCATGTGCCAACAGCATCAGGCCATCGCGGACGTCATCGTCCCGGATACTGCGCGACAGGTTCAGCCCCGGCGCATCCGGTGTTACTATGGCATATCTGCTCTTGAAGAGCAGCTTGTGCGTGACAGGGATGGCTTTGCCAGGCTCGGCGTAGCCCGTCACCTGCACATGCAACATTTCACCCTGATCGATTCCCTTGACGCCACGCAGATAGGCGGCACCGTCCGGCGTCTTGAGAAACACACCGCCCTGCCCTTTGACGGGCCTGTCGGTGACCGCACGGTAAATCGTACCCGGTCGAGGGGCATCGCCGTCGATCAGCAAATCGTGCAACTGGCCATCAACCATCAGGGCCGCAGCTTCGCGCCCCTGTACATGGTCCAGCAAAATCTGACGTCCCTTCATGCCCATACCTTCATTCCTGCGGCCTGCAACAGGCCCGCGGTTTCAGCCAGGGGAAGGCCCACGATCCCGGTGAACGATCCGCTGATCCAGGGGATCAATGCACCGGCTGGTCCTTGTATGCCATATCCGCCTGCTTTGCCCTGCCAATCGTCCAAAGCTAGGTAGCCTTTGACCTCATCGTCCGACAGAGCTTTCATCCGAACGGCGCTGACCACTTCTCTGGCCCACATCTGGTCCCCCTTGCGGACAGCCACGGCAGTAATGACACGGTGACGACGCCCTGACATCAGACGCAGGAACGCTTCGGCTTCGCCGACGTCTGCGGGCTTGCCCAATATACGGCGCCCCAAGGCAACAGTCGTATCAGCACACAACACGACATCGCCCGGCGCGCATTGGACCGCCGCAGCCTTTTCGCGCGCGATGCGCATGCAATAGGCACGGGGCAATTCGCCTTTCAGCGGGTCTTCATCAATGTCGGGTGGTCGAACGGCGTCAGGCACAATGCCCAATTGCCCGAGCAGCTCAAGGCGTCTCGGGCTTCCGGATCCCAGTACAAAAGCCATGTAACAGAGTTACTTGAAACGGTAGTTGATGCGGCCTTTGGACAAGTCATAGGGGGTCATTTCCACCTGAACCTTGTCGCCTGCCAGAACGCGGATGCGATTCTTGCGCATTTTTCCTGCCGTATGTGCGATGATCTCATGGCCATTTTCAAGCTCGACCCGAAACGTCGCATTTGGCAGGAGTTCCTTTACGACACCGGGAAATTCGAGCGTATCTTCCTTGGCCATGGTCTCTCCTTAATAACATCGTCTGCCATATATGCAGACGCGCCACTAAATGCGCCTCCCGGACCATAATTTCAAGGGATAAAGCGCGACGCGGCTCCTGTGCCGCTAAACTGTGGTACCCTAGAACAAACTGCCCCCGCAAAACAGCATCAAAAGACGCGTGCGCAACCCACCGGATCTATCCGGCCGTCTTGATAGCTCCAGTCCCGCCGGTTGAGGACGCCGCCGTCCCGCCGCACTTCCGCCACGACATCCAAGTCGACATCGGCATAGACCCATCCGGGCTGATTCAATTCCCCGACCGCAAAGACACCCGTCGCCGGGAATCCCCGATCGGGCGGGCCAAAGACCCCCCCTGCCCCAACGCATGTGCCGAGAGCGTCGGACCACATCGCATCGCCCACAACAGACGACATCACGGTCACGCACTGATTTTCCAACGCCCGGGCCTGTGCCCCGATCCGCACCCGCGAATAACCTGTCAGGGCTTCGGTCACCGAAGGCACGAGGATCATGTCTGCGTCGGACAAGGCCCGGCCGAACAAGGGAAACTCCGCATCATAGCAAATCAGGATGCCGATTCTGCCGAGGGCCGTGTCGAAGATTTGCAACGGCCCGCCCGGCGCCACATCCCACTCCTCCGCTTCAAAGCGCGTCATGATCTGTTTGTCTTGAACACCCACGCCGCCGCCCGGCGCAAACAAGCACGCGCGGTTGACCGGGCGCGTGACACCCGGCGGCAGGTCACGGGTTGACGGCGCGGACGCGGCCAGAATGTGCACACCGAATTGCGCCGACAACTCAGCATGCAACGCGTCCGCCTCGGGCAAACGATCGGACGCTGCATGCAAAGATGCCTCCAGATCGCCCGCAACATCCAGTCCGGCCAGTGTCGCCAATTCCATCGCCCCGTATTCCGGAAAGACAAGCAACTGCGCGCCCTGCGTCGCGGCCCGATCGACCCAAGAGGTCAGTTTGTCCCGATAGGCCTGCCAGTGATCCAAAATATCGAGCGGGTAAGAAGCTGTCGCAATTTTCATGAGTTTCAGTTTGCCGACTGCGCAGAAATCACGCAAGCGGATTCCGATGGGGACGCGATGACCACAGTTTAACAAAAATTGAACCTGCATGGTCGGGTTTGCCTTTTTTATTTGACCTGAGTACGGATCACTTTCACAAAAGATAAAACCGCTGGGAAATCGGATCATGCTGGCTAAAGGCGTCACTTTGCGCGGATTGGAAGTGTTCGAAGCACTGGCGGCGACAGGATCCGTGGCGCAGGCCGCCTCTGCAACCGGGCTCAGCCAACCGGCCGTCAGCCAGCAATTGCGAAATCTTGAGACGGCGCTGGCGACCGACCTCATCGACCACGGGAAGCGACCCATGCGGCTGACCCCGGCCGGGTTGAGCTTTCTGACGCGGGCCGAGGCGGCCTTGTCGCAACTCAGACTGGCACAGTCTGAACTGACAGTCATGGATCTGGCACATCTGTCTGCGCTCAGCATTGGCGTGATCGACGATTTCGAGAACGATCTGACGCCCCGCCTCGTCACGATCCTCGCCGATAACCTGACCCGCTGCAAATTCACTCTGACAACCGCCCCCAGCCACGAAATCCTGCAAGCGATTGCGGACAAACAGCTGCATATCGCGATCTCCGCAAGTGACGGCGCCATGCGCGACGGGGTTCTGGAATATCCGCTGGCACGCGATCCGTTCATTCTGGTGGCTCCAAAAGGTCGGATACAGGGCGATGACAGGCTTGCAGCTCTGCACAATTTGCCCTTCTTGCGATATGAGCGCGGCCAACTGATCTCGCGACAGATCGAAGCGCACCTCGCCCGGCAGAAACTGGAACTCCCCGACCGCTTTGAGATCGGCAGCCATCTGGCACTGATGGCCATGGTTGCACGGCGTATCGGCTGGGCGGTGACGACCCCGCTTGGTTTCATGCGCGCCGGGCGCTTTCATGATCAGGTCGACGCTTTCCCGCTGCCGGTCAAACCGTTCTCGCGCACGATTTCGCTTTATGCCAGCGCGGATTGGGCCGGGAATGTACCGACGGACGTGGCGCGCACCATGCGGCAGTTGATACAGACCCACATGATCGAACCTGCGCTGGGAAAACTGCCCTGGCTGGCCGGTGACCTGCGCTTGCTCGAAGCCTGACTTGGGGTTGGATCATGGCGTGACGCTGGCAAATCCGGACCCCTGCAAGGTCGTTCGGGCCTGAGCGCTTGTGTTCCGGCTTACGCCTTGATCAGATGGGGGGATCAGGCAAGCGAGGTACATCCATGGCACATCCTTCTATCGTCATTCTGACCGGCGCGGGCATCTCCGCAGAGAGCGGGTTGGGCACATTCCGCGACGAAGGCGGGTTGTGGGCCCAACATCGGATCGAAGATGTGGCCACGCCCGAAGGGTTCGCGCGCGACCCGCAGCTGGTCATGGATTTCTACAACACGCGCCGCGCTCAGGCGGTTGAAGCCACGGAAAACGCGGCACACCGGGCGCTGGCGCGCTTGCAGGCAGACTTTGACGGTGACGTTCTGCTGGTCACCCAGAACGTAGACAGCCTGCACGAAAAAGCGGGCAGCACGGATGTCGTCCATATGCACGGCGCGCTGAACTCCGCCCTGTGCGGCGCCTGTGATCACCGATGGCCCGCCCCATTGCAGATGCAAGTGGGAGACGCGTGCCCCGCCTGTGGCGCCCCCTCCGCACGACCGGATATCGTTTGGTTTGGCGAGATGCCCTATCACATGGACCGGATCGAGGCGGCATTGTCACAGGCCGATATCTTCGCGGCTATCGGGACTTCGGGCAATGTTTATCCGGCGGCAGGTTTCGTGCAATTGGCCACCTATGCGGGGGCCAAAACGGTCGAAATGAACCTCGACCCATCAATGACGGTGAACCTGTTCGAAGAGACGCGCCCCGGCAAAGCGTCCCAGACAGTGCCGGAATGGGTGGAAAGCATCCTGAACGGCTGACGGCAGTGACTGCAACGCGTGCCGATGAAAATGCCGTCAGGTTGATCAGCTGGACGGAGTGACAGTGCACCACCCCAAGTGCTCTGCGGCGGCTCAAGTATCGCGGGCAGCGTCCAGATGTTTGCGCAATTCCGTCAAGACCGGCTTGGCCTGCTGCAATGGACCGAGGTCAAAATCCGCCATCAGCTTTTTGAAATCCACCATCAGAACCGCGATCACCTGTGCGCGCAATGTACGGCCCGCATCCGTGAGCCAGACAGTCTTGGAGCGGCCATCCTCCGGGTTGGGTCGGATCTCGATCAAACCATGGGCAAGCAATCCCTTGAGGGTGTGGGTCATCGAGGTCTTGGGCACCTGAAACGCGCGGGCCATATCAATGGGTGTGCGCCCATCCGCCACGCGGGTCAGGTGATTGAGAACCGTAAAGTGCGGCGCAATCAAACCCGCCGGCAGCCGCGCCTCAAGATACGCGCGGCTGAGCTGTTCGATAATCCCGATCTCTGTGAAGACATCAAAAAGGACAGAAGAATCGTCGTCAGGCATCCAGGCGTTTTGCCTCCAATGGCCAGCGCGGCGTGCGCGGCGTACGTGTAGCGTATCCCAGAAGACCCAGCATTTGAACAGTCTCTTGAGGGCCCGCGAACCCTTCATGGATGGCCGCGTAAGGCCCTGCAACTTCGGGGTACTCCTGCAACGCCTGACTGACGGGACGCAACGCCAAGCCGACCCCGGTCGCTGCAAGGTTCAAGCGCAGCCACGCCGCCCCCGCCTCGATCTGATCGACACGGGCATTGCCTTTTGTGTTTATGGTGACAAGTGCCGGTGCACTGTCGATGGCCGTCGTGGTTTGTTCGATCGCGCCTTTGGTGCCGGGATTGGAGATATCCGACGCCGCTTCCCGGCTGAACACGCCCACTGCGGCCAGGGCCTCAAGGAATGGCCCGCCAACATCAATACCGTCAGGCGTGGCGTTGATCTCGGCCTTTCCAATACGCATCAAGTGAAGGACCACCGGCTGACGCCGGAGGCATCATTTGTCGGAATGTAATTCCAGGTACTGCTTGATGACATCGTCT
>NZ_JAIMIA010000168.1 GCF_019966495.1 Tateyamaria pelophila
TGAGCCCTCCGTATGCTTCAGGCTCATTTCCGATAATAATCAGACAATTCCTACGAGGGCGATGGGAGCGCGCTTACAGCGCATCAGGTCTGGGACAAGAAATGATCGACGCGTTCAGTGGGCACTCGCTTCGCGTGGGCGCGGCACAGGATTTGCTCTGCGCGGGGTATGATGCTGCTGCCATCATGCGCGCAGGAGGGTGGAAGTCGATAAATATTCTGGGGAGGTATCTTGAATTGGCCGAGCATAATGTCTGGGCTCGATGATCGCAAATTCTCGATAACGTAAGAGATCGTGCCCCAAATGATCGATAACGGGCACTCTCGACCTTACGTCTCGGAGCCCAAACCCTTCTGAATCTGGAGCGTTAGAGTGTTCATCGAAACGGCACGAAAGTTGTGATGTCGCCACCTGTGACGATTTCGCCATCGCAAATAAGCCAGGCATGTGCATCCATCTGGCCATTTGACGATTTGCGGGCGCCAAGCTCTATCTTTGATTTGATGCTATATCGCTTAAGCCAGTTTTGGCCAGCTTGTGCCTGAACCAGGCAATCTGATCGCCATGGCACAAATTTTGCGGCCCGTGGGATAGCCCACGTCACGCGCGCGATCCGGGTTGCAACCTGTTGGGCAGGAGGAGCGCTCCGACTGGTTTGCCCTTGTGCGTTTTGAAGTTCCTGAAGTTCAGCTGCCTTGAAATGCGGTAGCTTCAGGCGAGCCCGCCCCAATGTTATGACGGCAACGCACAAGTCAGACCATTGTTGCCAGTTCAGTTGTCGCAGTTTAGAGAGCATATATTTTGGGTCTTCCACTTGAGACAGATCAGGCCTGTTGAATTAAGCCGTGCTCGACGAGCTCTTCGAGAAAACTGGTCACTTCGCTGTCCACAGTGTCTGGAGCATCAGTGAAAACGGCGCGGACTTGGTCGCATATTGCGGGGGGTGTCATGCCATCCGTTTTGCCAAGCTGTTCCCACACTACTGTGCCTACCGCATCTAAACCAAAATAGGTGCCGCTTCCAATGTGAAGGATGACGGTTTCCTCCCCGAGACGGCTTTCGATGGCGTCGGGGCTTGGTACATAAGTAACGCCTGCTTTTAAGTTCATATTCGTATGGTGCTCAGTTTCTTGGCATCTCAACTTCTGGAGCTAAAATCACGTTCAACGTTACCTACTTATCACTGGTCCCTACAGATGATTTCTATGACGCTCGTTGCTCAAAGTGATGAACCTGATGTATAAGACTATGTGGCAGTGCTTTGTCTTGTTTCGCCTTTATCCGGAAGCGGCAGGCCTATTCTTTCAAATATTTTGGCATGTACGCTGGTTAGTGAGGCGTAGTCACGAGGATAATGCAGTTCATAGACTGGAACATGACAAGCAACATCCGAGGCTTTGGCAAAACGACGCTTTGCTTCTATAGTGTCTGCTGCATCTAGAGCAAAGCTATTGGCGATCAGCGCCATACACGCGTCGGAAAATTTCAGCTTATCAATGCGAACTTCGTCCGTGGGTTCGACAATGCTAAACAAGGCTGATAGCGGTGCTCTGCTAGGGCCACTCACGAAAGAGACATGTTGTTTGCTAGTATAGTCGGCAACGGGCGCAGTGTGAACGACGTTAGTAAATAACTGATCAATCGAATCAGGGAAAAGCCTCAGACTTGGATAAACTCGCTCTGCGCTATAGGTACAATCTTTGCAGTCAATAACGACAGCGTCGTCACCCATTAGCGCCATCCCGAGATTATGAAGGCCGGCAGTCATGGTCGACTTGCCTCGCCCCGATGGGCCCATGAAACCAATCGCCCCTCGCGACGAATTTACCATTCCGCAATGAAGTACGAAGTGACCATCATGTGCCAACAGTCGAGGAATTATGAGGTCAGCCACAATATGAGTGACTGTCTCAGCGGAAGGTTTCGCTTGGTAGCAAAGAGAAAATAGTTTCTCTTTCGGATCTACCAATAAATCCACACCGAACACGCCTGACGGCAGTCGTCTTGGGAACCTCATCTTAACTTTAAAATCGTGCGCGGCCGTATCAGGCAATCTTCTCCACGTTTCAAAGATACCAGTAGACATTTAGCTAATATGTGTTGATTTCACGGTAACTTTGCAGTTCAGTCAAGCATTAGCATCTATTTCCACTTTTATTTTGACTGCAACCAGTACTAGTACCCGTATCAGTTTGTTCCGTGGTAATATTATTCGAGCCAGCCGCAGTCAGTGACACCATGCTGCCATAGATAGTCAGATTTGGACTAGCGTATGGTGTATCCACGTCAGTCTTTTTGCTGTCGAGATTAATTACATTAATCAATATATCTGTCATGTTATGTCCGACTCTAGGGATCTGATTTTGCCTAATTCAATGTAGGTTGGTCGGACAAGAAAAGCAAGTCGATGATCATGCTCATTCATGAGCTGTTGTGACCCTGGCGCAACAGAAGACAAGTCTCTAACAAGGTGTCGCCAAGCATTGAATGACTCGCCGTGGTTTTCATGGGAATTTTGGCGGCATCTAGCGTCCGATCGCTGATGCGGCCGTCTGAATTGTTGATACCCGCCATCACCACCAACTTCCAATCCGGCCACTGCGAGAATAGCGATTCGGTGAAAGTATAGCCTAAGTGCTCTTTGCCACGTCGCCAGCGCACTTCATCGGGCAAGAGTCCGGCCATCGCGCGGCGAAGTATGACCTTTGGCCAACCATCTTTTTGAAGCTGGTCCATTGGCAAGCTGAGACAAAATGTATGGACGCGCCGATCCATGAATGGATCGCGCGGCTCGATTCCGAAATGGGCAGCAACACGATCATATCGTTCCCTCCCAACGGTAATCCCCGATAGTTGCCAGGCCCAGAGCCGCTCTTCGGGAAAGGACATGCGACGAGGGCGATCTAAAAGACGCCATGCCTGAAGACTGTCAAATAGACCTGAGGAAAGGGCGAAATCAGGATCTATAATGGCGTCTTCAGAGATGTTTGGACGCTGGCGCTTGCGCCAACTTTGCCGCATCACACGAAGCCAATCGGGAACGAAGGCACTGCGCGTGGCTTGAATGAGTTGACGGGGCCCGCTTTCGCTTCCGGGTCCCCAAAATTTAGCCAGACCGGTAGCATCTCGCCATGCGCGCATCAGTTGGCCAGAGCGTATGTAGCGGCTCATCTGGCCGCCGTGCCCAAGCACCACGTCACCGGCAACACCGTCAAGCACAACTTTGACGCCTGCCCTCTGCGCCGCGAGATAGGTCGTTCGCGGTTGCGTCATGTGGAAGTCGAACGGCTCTTCGAGCGCCAACCAAGCCGCAATCAGGTCGTCTTTCCAAGGTTCGAGTTGGCTGTAGTCAATTGTTGTCGGCAAAAGGTTAGGCATTGTCAGTGCTGCGTGGATCGCCCGTGTTTCGACACAGGTGTCGGAAGTAGGTCCGACGCTGGAGAATGTGGGCAATGGTGACGTTGTCATCCGGCAGCCGAGTGCGACGATGGAGCCAGAATCCATACCACCGCTGAGCATAGAGCCAACCTGTCCGTCCGCCCCACGCAACCGGCATCGGACAGCCTCGGCCAAGACCTCACGAAACGCTTCCGCATAGGCCTCATCGCTCTTTAGGTGCTGAGGTTCTGGGGGGACCGCTTGCCAATATTGCCGTATTTGAAGGCCGCGGTCATCGACTGTTAGGCAATGCGCTGGCGGCAGACGAAAGACATCTTGGTACATGGTAGACTCAAAGCTGCCATGCTCGAAGCGAATCATAGCTTCAGCGAGACGGGTCTCATTTAGCTGTGGCTTGACACATGGAGCGCGCACAACAGCGCGGGCGGAGCTTGCGCATGCAAAAACCTGATAGGGGCGATGGGCATATATGAGTTGTCGCATGCCCATTTGGTCGCGGGCGGCGAAGATCCGTTTTTGGCGGGGATCCCAAATGGCAAACGCGAAGTCGCCCAGCAGATGCGTAGCGCAGTCTTCTCCCCAAGTCAGCCAGGCCAGAAGCGTCAGTTCGCCGTCGCCGATAACGCGACCCGCATTCTGCAGATCAAACTGGGTCAAGAGGGTATCGCGGTTGTCGAGCCGAATATGGCCGGTGATTTGGCAGCCGGTTTGCGGATGCAAGAATGGCATTTTCTCGCCCGCAGCTTCGGGGGTAGACGCAAGAAGCCTATGACCTAATGCGACGGGTCCGTCGCAGGCAATGCCTTCTCCATCTGGGCCGCGGCGCATGAGTTCAGAGAGCATCGGCTCGAGATCGGCTGGCTTTGCCGCGCGTCCGTCAAGATGCAATACAAGTGCAAGCCCGCTCATCGGTAAGGCCTCATGTCACTTGCGCGAAATTGCGTCAGCTCTTCGACGATCCGCCCGCCTGCGATTCGCACGACTTTGTCCGCGAGCGCGAGGCTTGCGGGGCGATGGGTGATCAAGATGACTGTGTGCCCGGCGAGTGCCCGGCGGCATTCACTTATGAAAGCTGCTTCGCCCTCCAGATCATACATCGACGTTGCTTCATCAAGCACAAGAATTGGAGGCTTGCGCAAGAGCGCGCGCGCCAGTGCGATGCGCTGTTGCTGGCCACCCGATAGGCGCAAGCCGCGGTCACCAATCAGGGTGTAATAACCCTCCGGCAGTTTGGTGATGAACTCATGTGCCTGAGAAGTGCGGGCCGCGGCTTCGATCTGGGCCTGATCGGCGTTGCTGTGACCAAACACGATATTGTCGCGGACACTGGCATTGCGCAGTTGGCGAGTCTGCGGGACATAGCCGATGGCGCGTCGCAGATGGTCAAGCGGTAGTGTTTCAATGTCCTGACCGTCAAGTAAGATGCGCCCGTCTGCCGGCTTAAGAAAGCCCAATAACAGGCCAATAGCTGTGGATTTTCCTGAACCATTCACGCCCGTCAAAGCAATGGTCTCGCCGGGGTGCACATGGAAGCTTAAACCATGCAGGGTAGGGCCGCGTTCGGGATAGGCAAAGGAGACATCCTCAAAACGGATGTCCCCAAGTACCTTGAGAAAAGGCGCGCCAGTCGCTGGAGGCTCCGTCGGTTCATTCAGTACGGCCTGAAGTCGCGCCAACGTACCGCGTGCAGTTTGGACTTGGCCATAGACGGATGCCAACTGCGATACCGGTCGCACCAAAAGTGCCGCATACATCAGGAAGCTGATGGTTTCGCCCGGGCTCATCTGCCCGGCCTGAAGACGTTGGCCGACCAAAACCAAGAGCACCGCCGCCGAAGCCGCCACGGCGAATTGCACCACAGGATCGACCACCGCATAAATCCGCGCCTGGTGCAGCGACAGGGTTTTCAGCCGGTTTATTCCTTCGGCGTGGATTTTTCGCTCTGCCGGTTCGGCAGTAAAGGCCTTTAGGGCGGGCAGGAGTTCTAGCATCTCTTCTACGCGTGTCGTCGTCGCGGCATGCTCGGCCTGTATGCGTTGGGCGAGACCACGCAAAAGCCGCCCCAGCACGCGCAGCATCACAAAGAAGAAGGGCACAAGCAGCGGCACAAGGAACGCAAGCACAGGGTCTATCGTGAAGAGCAACACCGTCGCCCCGCCTGCGGTCAACAGCAGCGGCAAAAGCGAGACAAGCGTACCAGTCACAAAATACCCAAGCCGGTCGATCTCAAATGTGGCCAAGGCCATCAGGCTGCCCCGTTCTTGCTGTTGATGCCACGGAACGGGCAGTGCCAGCAGGTGGTCGAATATCCTCTGGCGCAGATGGTTCAGAATGGACTGCGTGCTGCGGGCTGAGAGCAAGGCAGAAAGCGTCCTCAAAACCGCAGTCAGGGCAAGCAACCCCAAGATGGCCGCAAGGATGAACCCCGTACTATAATCTTGCGGGGTAGCGCTCAGGAATGCGTCGCCGATACGTCCGGCAAGCAGCGGCAACAGCAATGAGACGACCGACTCTGCCAGCAACAGCGTCATGAGCAGGGCGAGACCAGCCCTGTAAGGGCGAACCAATTGAAGCAGAAAGCGCGCGGTCATGATGACTTAGGCCGCTGCTTGCGTTCTTTGCGCAGCCGTTGGACCCGCTCGCGGTACCGGTGCAGATGCAATCTCGCCAATGACTTGTCGGCAAGCTCTGGATACGCTTGTCGCATGACCTTTTCCGCCGGCAAGAAAATTTCGCACAGGAAAGCAATACGCGAGCCTCCTGCGGGGAGTGATCTTATGTTGGTCCAAAGGCGCTTCAAAAAAGATGCTCGGATCAGATAGCGCTCGGCCAATGTGTCGCCGTCAACCGCTTTAAGCCGCGTCAATATTTGTTGTGGCACAGGCGTGCCGAGCCGCCTCTGGCATTCTTGTAACGCCTCATGTGCAATACCAGTCGTCCCTGTCCGTGTCGCGTCACTCAGAACAGCTTGCCACTGCTCGGGTGTGAGGCGGCGACTAAGAAGGTCCATGTCGACAAACCAGATAAGCCGATCACCGGCATAGGTCACCTCGGTCCCGACGAAATAAGCCCCGCTGAAATGTTGCGCGCGGTGCACGCAGGCGTGAAGGAGTGCGGTTTCGGGCGCAGGCATTCGGGCAACTGTCCCCAGAAGAGGAAGGTCAACCGCGCCTTTTATGATCGATCCAGTGTCAAACAAAGACGAAAGTGCCCAACCGCTCAGTAGGTTCCAATGCATATCGATGCAATGCGTTCCACCGTCCTTCTGCTCCAATCTCCACTCTTCCTGGGGCGCCCTTTCTGCATCACGTTCCGAGGTGCGACGAAATCTATGGCGTGCAAGAATGGCGCGTGCAGCGGGTACCTGAGATTCATGCACCAGCATATCCGTGTCGCCACGGGGGCGTTCTGCAGGTGACCCATAGACCGAATACGCCAAGGCTGTCCCCTTTAGCAAAACGGTCTTTATTCCGGCGCCATGCAAGTCTCGCAGCAGCGGCACAAGGATTTGTCGATGGCGGAGATCCCACATGGTTTCTGCGATGGCCTGTTGTCGCAGTGGGGCCTGAACCTGCGGCGGCAATGCGTTCATGACTGCGGGGCAGGATGCCAAAAGGGCCGACACTCCATGGTAGTGCGCACGGTCGGGAACCAAATCCGGATAGGGCAGGATGGGAAGCGTCGCATCTGCGCGCAAGGCCGCCGCGAGGAAGAGGTCTACGGTGTGTATGTCGTCTGAGGATACTTCGTTGGGAGCGCTGCTGCTCATTTTGCGGTCTCCGTCTTTGGGTGCTCTTCAAATTTCACGGCGGATAACATCAGAAAACACTCACTCCATTTTTTACCTCAATCCGCGATGGTGTCCAGCCGATCTCCTGGACCAGTGGCTTGCATGGTGACGCGTAGACATCGATTTCCTGCCTTGCCCTTTCTATCATCATAAAGCTGTAAACTATGATCTGAGCATCCGCACGGTCAAAAAAATTGGCCAAAGAGGTCGCAGAAAAGGCATGCCGTGACCCTTCACGCATCACTTGCTGCAGGTTGCGCAGCGCATGATCTGCTCTGTGTGGATCACAATACCTTGGCGAACAGGCGTACGAAAGGATGGATGGCATTCAATAAACGAACCCGCGGGTTCTGGAGCTGGCCAGTCACAACGTTTGGGCTTGAAGGAAATGCTCGATAACATGGACTATCAAGTGTGTGGTGGAGATATGCCCAAAAGTTGGTGACGTCTGTCATCAGGCGGCGTTTTTAAGTTGCTTGATCCCGTCCTTGAACTCAACCCCCTGAATGACTTCGGGCAGGCGGTTTGGTCCGGAGATCTTTCGCCACTTCTTCTTTGCTGA
>NZ_JAIMIA010000169.1 GCF_019966495.1 Tateyamaria pelophila
AGATTGGCAATATCGTCAAACAGGGTTTCGGGGTCGATGACCCGGCCATTGTTGATCACCAGATCATAGTCTTGCGCGAATGCCGCTGAAACGGTCAGCAGCCCGGCAACAAATGTTGTTGTTAATAGCGGCGCCTTAGTCATCATTTGGTTTTCCTCTGTCACAATTTTTCTATTTATTTCCAACAGTTTCAGCTCACGACTGCATTGCGGATCGCCCTGCCCGCCGACAAGCCGTGCACATCAGGCGCTTACTCTCCCCGGCCAGCGTTTTCGCCGCGTTGCGCAGATATCCGGGCGAATGATCGATCCCCGAGATTTCATCCTGGTTGGGCGCCCGCTCAAGCTCGGAGAAATCCTTCGGCGGCGCGACGTAGGAGCACTTGAAGAATTCGGGGATATTGAGGTTGTAAAAGATGGAATCTTCGCTACCCGACTGCCAGCTTGGAAAACTGCAGTTCTTGGTCGCCTTTTCGATGAATTCGAAGGACTGGGGCTTTTTCCACCGGGCCATCGGGCTATCGACTTCAAGCGGTTCGAAACGCGATGCGCCAACTCGGACTGGCCCACTCGTTCGTGCCGCGGCAGGCCGGGAGGGCAGCCCGAGCCAGGCGGCACGCGCCGCCGCTCCGACAGCAACGCCGCGCGCCATAAAGCTGCGCCGTGAAATACCCTTCGGAGCGTCGCTATCTTTGTCGTGTTCGGGTCCCGCAGATCTTTTAGCCATGTATGGTTTGTCCAGTGAGGCTGCATTTTTAAACTGCAACAGCAATGCGGATCGGCCAACCATTCGGAGCATCAAGCACAAGCTCCCCGTCGCGCACCGAGAACCCGCCGTTCACGACACCGGTTTGCACGCCCACAGTCCGTTGATTGGCATAGATGCATATGCGCGCCGGTGATGGCGGCACGGCGATGCTGGCGTACTGCACATGGATATAGGTCGGGACGGTGTATTTCTTGGCCAATTCCGCGCGCGCGACATCTTCATTATGGCCATACACCGGCGCATAACCGGCGTTGACGCCGATGCCAAGCGCATCGCCCCTCAGGCCCTGCTCGACCAACGACATGATGCGTTCAGACCGTTCCGGGTTGGCGATGTCCGACTTCCAGTTGGTGCGACCCTGCGCATCCGTAAAAAAATCCACTGTGGCCAACGGATCGGTTTCGCTAGAGGCCGCGATCCGGCTGTGGACCCGGCCCTCCGACGCGCCAGAGTTCACCGGCCGGTTCTTCTTGGCCTGACCATCATACCAGTCGCCGATTGGCACAAGGCCGGATTCAAGCTCCAGCGCCGTGGTGACGCGCTGGATAACCTGCATCCGGTAGTCGCCGATGTTGTTCCCATGGGACTGCATTTCGATGAAGCCCGGCGAAACCACATGGGCGATGGCGTCGATGACCACATCGCCCTCCAGCGGGTGTTCGCTGATCGCCACGATCTTTTCGCCCTCTGTGGTAACGTTGCAAATGGCATCCAGCCCGGTTTCGGGGTCGATCACTCGACCACCCAGAACAAGGATGTCATTTGCCAACAGGGCCGTCGTGGTCGACAACAGTAAAGCAACCATCGTGGCGGCTTCCAAGGCTCTTGTTCGCAACTTTTTCAGGCTCCAACGCTTTCCGAGATCGCCAGCGCCGCGTGATCATCGCCGGGTTCTCTTCATCTGCGGTCTGTTGACTATCACGCCCGAGGCGCAATTTGTTTGCAGCTCATGCCAACTGTGTCATAATCCTGTCCCTCAAGGTTATCCTGACGGGATTGAGGGAGCAGTACGAATGCGCAAGAAATCTGACCTGAAATTCACGCGGGCCATGATGGTTCTGTTCCCGCTCTCCAAGGCGTTCACCGCGCGGGGTGGCGACATTGAAGCGCTCATGGCCCGAAACGGCATTCCCCTAGGTGCGCTGACTGACCCTGCTATGCTGGTTGACGCGTATGCCTGTTATTCAGCCATGGAGGATATGGCGGAAACTCTCGGCGATCGGTATTTTAGCGCAAAGGTGGCCATCGAAACGGCGAGGAAAGGAACGCCGGGGCTTCGGGAAGCGGCGACCCATGCTCTCAACTTGGGAGATTTCCTCTCCCGTGTGGTCGTGGAAGTCTCGAAACAGGTTGATAACGTGCGGTACTCCGTTTCCATCACACCCGACTTTGCCAGCCTGGAGATAAAGCGCACGCTTGACGCGCCGAAGCTGACAAGACAGTTGGATGCCGCCGGCGCGGCCTTCTACGTCACGGTGATTAAGCAGGGTTTGGGTGGCATTTTCGACCCTAACGACATCCTCGTCACTGTGCCGTCCACTTCAGGCCTTCCGCCTCGGTTTCTGCCGAAATCGGCGCTTATCAAGTCGGAGATCAATGGCTTGCGGATTACGTTTCCGCCTCAATGGCTTTGGGCGCCATTCTCGCTGGACTGGGACGTGGTGGAAGCGTCACGAGGGGAATTCGCGCCCAACAGCGCCGACGAAACGACGCTTTCCTATCTTCGCGGAATGCTGACTGACAACATCGCTCATCAGGATCTGCCGCTGAACAGCTTTGCCGCGATCTGCCGCCTGCATCCACGCCGCATCCAGCGCATCCTGTGGGCACAAGGCACCTCCTACAGTCAGATGAAGGACGACATACGCCAGAGCATCACCGAAGATCTCTTGTCGAACACGCGCCTGCCCATCGCGCAAATAGCCTTGCAGGTCGGCCTTTCGGGTCCGGCCGCCCTGCACCGATCATTCCGGCGATGGACAGGCAGGACGCCAAAGCGTTTTCGAGAAGAAGCTACACCAGACCTTGATACCGCGATTGCGGAATAGCGGTGCGGATTCGTGACCGGCGGCGAACTGCGGTGGGCGGTACTGAGTGCTGTGACGGAACAGATCTTGACCGTCAGGGCGCTTCATCGCCCGATCCTATATTGCGAAACAGAAACGAAAGGAGACACTACCATTGACCACATCATGACAAAGAAAAAGTAATGACTGACCGGGTCAGTTCTCGGTGATATTCAACAGTTTAATGTTTTCTGACTTGCGCGATATTACTGATCTGGCGAATGAAAAAGACCAAGATCCGGAAAAACGAGAGCGACTTCTATTACAGCTTTTTTTCGGCAGCTTCTCACAATACAGCCAGACACAGCCAACAAATGATGGTGGGGCCAATTGCAGCTTTCAGAAGCCCTAATGGTGAAACTGTACCACCGAAATAACCTTTCAGAAGGGACTGACCTGCCGGATTTGGCGCATTGGCAATCACGGTCAGGCCGCCGCCTGCAACGGCTCCGGCGACGACTGCGTATTTGAGATCGTCAGTAAAGCCGGGCACCAGCGTGCTGAGATAGGTAATGGCAGCATTATCATTGAAAGCTGTCAAAACGGTTGCCCCCATCATCAGTGGCACCTCGTCAAGGCTTCCCAGGACAGGTGCAATCCACCAGCCTTGAACGCCTCCGTGGATGACCAATCCGGCCAGAAAAAAGCCGACCAGCAAAGGGGCTTGCAGCTGGATCCGGTTTTGATACTGGGATGTCACTTGTGCAAATCCGAGGAAGAACATCAGGCCAAGGACAAAAAGTGACACATGGTGTGCGTTGAGGATTGTCCACCCCATGAAGACGACATGGACGAGTGTTATCCATAGGGGAACAGCGTCTTCCCGCTTGTCCCAATCAGGGTCCTCAAAAGGCGCACGTTGCGCCTCCGGCAAAACACGGGGCACTGATTTTCTGACCTCATACAGGACGACCTCATCGAACCGCTTGTCTAGCGCTTCTTTAACCAGATCCTTGTCGACACCTTCTGACAGCAATGACGGCATCAGATGCGCTTCAATATTATTTCGCACCCCTTCGAAGAAGGTTCTTATCTGGCCTTCAATCGCCGAACTGGTTTGCTGAACGGAATCGACTTGACCGGCGGCCTGTCGATACTCTCTGTCCATCAATTCACGCGGAACAAACCGTCTGCTGATGTCGTCTTTGAGAACCTGAAGAGCGAACTTCTCCTGAAGCTCTGACAGTTCTTTCCGGAACACCAGAAAATAGACAGCGTTCCCGAGAAGAATTCCGACAATGGCCTTCCAGCCAAAGGTCGTGATCATAAAGGCTGCATCCCAGCCCCAAGGCTCGGCAACCATCAAGATTGGCGGAGCGGCGAAGTGCGCCAGCGTTCCACCGATGGAAATGTTTACGAACAACAATCCTAGAGTAGCGTATTTGAAGGCAACAGACGGTTGCAGGTCGTAAAACCTTTGTGCCAACAAAACAGCGGTGATCGTCATGGCCGCAGGTTCGGTTATGAAAGACCCCAGCAATGGGCCAACCGTCATCACCGTCACCCAAAAGGCCCCAAGTGTTCCCCCAAGAAGCCTTGAGATCCTCAGCATCAGGCTTTCTGCCAATTTCAGGATCGGCCGGGTGGACGCCAGCACCATGATAACGATGACAAAGGTAGGCTCGGTCAGGTCAACTCCCTGATCGATGTAGGAAACCGCTGTTTGCCAATCATAAAACCCGATGATCGCGATCAACAACGGAATTGTCCAGAGTCCGAATACGACCTCGATTTCTCCGAAGAAATGATAGATTCCTGCCAGAACATCAGAAGACCCTTCACGCGCATCTCCACGTTTGACTCGTTGGGCGTGCGCATGAGCCCGGGCATGACTGAGCTTCAGGAATTTTCCAGCCAGAAATGTATGGATGATGGCTGCCAGAAATATCAGGGTCGCCACCAGGTTAAACGGTGCCATCGAAATCCGGTTCAGCAGGATCGAGCCGATGCTCCCAAGGTCGCTATCCCCGTAACTATCAAAGCTGGGTGGAAAATCGAGGTTTGCTGTTGCCCCCGCTGCATCACCGGTGCCCGCCAACAGTAACATGAAACAGAGCGTTGCAGACACTGCGCCGATTTTGAGCCAGAAACCAGTTGCCATTGGATTGTGACCTGCCCAGGCGGAAAACAACGTTACGTTCTTCATCAACTCATTCCACCACCGGTTTCGGCGACCACCAGTTTTAAGATCTAATCGAGACGTGCTGGATCAGATCCAGGACCATGTAGCCTGACACGACATAGAGTGTCGCAAGCAGAATACAGCCGACATTCCCCAAGTAGAATACCGACCAGTTGATGTTGAGACCGTTTTGTACCCAGATCAAGCCTCTTGGGCACGCCGTGCCAGTGCTTGGTACTCCGGCGCGCGAACTGAGCATGCTTTTTGGAATTGGCGGCCGGTATGATGCACTTATCGGGCTGTTCGAAAGTCGTTTGGGCAGACTGGTCGAGCCGCTTTTGTCGGGATTTTCTGCTATCGACCTCATGCGGAAATCCATCGGGACTCGCGGCGATGATCTATCAGGCCGCCCAAAGAAGCCGGATATAAATCAACAATCGCGACCTTCGATCCAGAACCAAAGAGACCGTTGCAATCAGGCGGGGTCCATGTACTTCCATACATGTACAAAGTTGGGCAAACAGGCCTGATCTGAGAGTCATGTTGTAAGTCGGCATTGTAGCGGGCGATTATGAGCAGCTGGTCACCGACGATGTACAAGACCCGGACCCGGGTAGACTACAATCTGTCTTTGAAATGACGCGGTTCTCTGTCGATCTGGTATGATCTTGAGATGGCATAGGTGCAGTGGATTGCGGTCGATCTGGATGCCAGCGGGCCTATAACTCTGTGGCTATGCTAGCCTGCCTGACCCGCACCGCCTACTCTCTTATGGTCTGATCTGAGCTTCACCGGTTTTGGTTGAACGTTGGGGAATTCCTCGATGGAGAGGTAACGGGGCGTTCCAGAAAAGTTGATCTGATAGCAGTCAGCGCGCTTGCCATATGTAGCGAGATACAGTGCTGGGTCACGATCAATTATCGACGCGTGCGGCGAAGCCGAGAAACACGTAACCAACTCTGTCAGAGTACCGGGTAATCATCGCAATACGAAGGTTCTTCAAGCGTCGTCAATGTAGACCGCAACCGCGTCGGCCAGAAACTCAAGACTGTCCTGACATCGCCGCCAATCTGCATTCCCGACTGCTGTCCGCTCACCGAAATCCGGCAAATCAGGTGACGTGCCAATCAGATTGATCGCGCCGGTGACCCTTGCCAAATCCTCACGCAGGTTCGGCGGCATTTCGTTCGGCGCATTGCGCAAGGCCCGAACCGCACTGATTGCAAACAACAGTGCGGCGGCAAAAATGCGCATGACATCCCTATCGGACCTTGCTGCAACTTCGATCACTTCGTCCGAATGCATTCTGCCGCGCACAGACCACTGCACTGCGTCCCGCGCCGTCATCAGGCTCGTATCAAGCGAAGAAAACCCGGAATGAGCACCCGATAGTTGCTGCAGTGCAGTCTGGGCCTTGCCAACGTCCGCTGTTTCGAGAGCCACCGCGCAGGTATTCAGCCCGCTGCTCACCAGCCCAATCATATTCTGCGCCGCCGCTTTGATCCGCACCACCGGGTCCGGAGTGCCTAGGATCTGACTGAATACAAGCACGATTGCGATGGCGATTGCTGCGTCAGTCATGCGTTCCAATCCACCGGCTTCGGGGCCCACCGCAAATATAATGACGACAGATACACCTGCCTGCATCACTGTTGCCGTACACAATCGTAACAGAGCGCCGATGAACATAGCCAAAGTCACTGAGACAAAGACCTGTAGCCACAGCGGGATAGCCGCCAAAAGAAATATTCCGGCTTCGCCAATGGATATGCCAACTACGACACCTGCCACGGCACTTAGCGACGTGCGAAACGCATTGGACAGTCCGGGTGCCAATGCTGTGATAACAATGAATGTACCAAATGTCGGGTTCTGATGCCCCAACAGCAGGTTCGGGATCTTCCACGCGAGGATCACAGCGATGCCCGCAACGAATGCCTGAAATAATAGCTCGTTGCCGCCCCGAAAGAACCGACGCACGGCCGCGTAGACATCACTCAAGTTCAATTAAACCCGCATTCCCCAAGTGGATCTCTGATTTCGCTGTCTTGAACGTGATATTTTCTATATATATCATGGCGTTGGTTGCTGCGGAGGATGTGTTTCATGGATCACCCAGAGGGTGCGGGCTTGCAGCGGGCAGATCGTGTGGATTTTGACCCTCGCGTGCGGCTGGAATTCCGGGGCGCTCAGCTCAGTTCGGATGGCGGCCTTCTGGTGATGCGCGAGCTTGATGACGCGCTCGGTCTGTCCAATCTGGCGTCTGCTGCCCTGTGCGATAATCGCCGTGGCAAGAACACGATCCACCGGCTCGACGGGCTGTTTCGGCAATCGGTCTACGGCCGGTTGGCAGGATACGGGGACGTCAATGACGCCGACCGTCTCGCGCTCGATCCCGTGATGCGCCAGGTTGTCGGTGGCCGTGCCGTCGATGCGCATGCCGCATCCACGTCGCAGATGGGCCGGTTCGAGACCGAGGGACTGGCGACCGCAGAGAACCGGGCGGCTCTGTCTGA
>NZ_JAIMIA010000016.1 GCF_019966495.1 Tateyamaria pelophila
TCAGACAGAGCCGCCCGGTTCTCTGCGGTCGCCAGTCCCTCGGTCTCGAACCGGCCCATCTGCGACGTGGATGCGGCATGCGCATCGACGGCACGGCCACCGACAACCTGGCGCATCACGGGATCGAGCGCGAGACGGTCGGCGTCATTGACGTCCCCGTATCCTGCCAACCGGCCGTAGACCGATTGCCGAAACAGCCCGTCGAGCCGGTGGATCGTGTTCTTGCCACGGCGATTATCGCACAGGGCAGCAGACGCCAGATTGGACAGACCGAGCGCGTCATCAAGCTCGCGCATCACCAGAAGGCCGCCATCCGAACTGAGCTGAGCGCCCCGGAATTCCAGCCGCACGCGAGGGTCAAAATCCACACGATCTGCCCGCTGCAAGCCCGCACCCTCTGGGTGATCCATGAAACACATCCTCCGCAGCAACCAACGCCATGATATATATAGAAAATATCACGTTCAAGACAGCGAAATCAGAGATCTACTTGGGGAATGCGGGTTGGTATCAGTAATCAAGGCAAACTCGGCAAATCTGTAATGAAATCTGTGGAGCGCGCGTGTTTCGGGGCCGCCGTTTCGCAGGGATTGCATCTTGCGGGTCACAAAACCAGATTTCCAAACACTTCCGGCGTTGGCTGGCAAAGTGTTTGCCCGCTCTGTTTTCGAGCAATTGAACGGCTTCGGGGATGCAACGCGTGCATCGGGTCTGCTATGTCGGCGCGGCACAGGCGCGGACGATGCCCGACAATTGCGTCAGCTGATCTGCCAAAGGATTGCTCTTGCGCCAAACCATGCCCACCGTGCGGGTCGGCCGCGGTTTCTGGAAGCGGGCGATATGAACGGGCGCCGCTTTGGTTTCCACGTCGATCGCCATTTCAGGGATCAGGGTCACGCCGATGCCGGCCCCGACCATTTGAACCAGCGTCGACAACGAGGTTCCATCCAGCCCCTCTCGCGGGCGTGACCCTCCCAAGTTGCAAAAGGAAAGGGTCTGATCCCGAAAGCAATGCCCTTCCTCCAGCAGCAGCAGGCGCATGTCGCGCAGCGCGGCCTGGTCCGGTGCGGGCAAGTCCCTGTCACCTATGGGGCGGATCAAGACGAGGTCTTCGGTAAACAAGTCGATTTCCGTCAGGGACGGATCGGAGATCGGCAAAGCCAGAATGGCCGTATCGATTTTACCCGCCTGCAACTCTGCAATCAGCCGGGATGTGACGGTCTCCCGGATGTGGATATCCAGATCGGGATGTCTGCGGGCAAGATCGGCGATCAGCCTTGGCAGCAGGTAAGGTGCGATCGTTGGAATGATGCCGATGCGCAGACGTCCGCCCAGACCTGCGGTTGCCGCACGCGCCAAATCTCCCAACTCGTCCACCGCGCGCAGGATGGTTTGCGCGCGCTGACCAAACTCTTCTCCGAAAGCGGTAAGACGTACATGCCGCGGGCCGCGCTCGAACAACGCAAGACCAAGGGATATTTCAAGCTCCTTGATCTGGACCGACAGCGCGGGCTGCGAAATCGCACAAGCATCCGCCGCCCGCCCGAAATGCGCCTCGCGGGCAAGGGCTTCGAAATAGCGCAACTGTTTGAGTGTGATGGTATCCATAATCTCAGACTATGAATGTAATCACAAAATGCAACTTAAGTCTATCGCAACACTCTGCTATCTGTTTCGCAATCTGGGGGGACCTACAGCCATTGCGACTCGCAACAAACGCCTTTCGGTTGATCTGAAATCGCAGTTCGCCGAAAAATTTGGACGCAAGTCTAGAATCATTCCAAGTTGGGTGTATGTTCAGACAAGAATATAAATAACGTATAACGGATCGGAGAGAACCATGGACGGAAACGACATTGGCGGTAAATGCCCGGTGATGCACGGCGCGAGCCTTGTAAGTACATTTGGCGGACGTACCAACGAAGACTGGTGGCCAAATGCTCTGAAAGTGGATGTGCTGCACCAGCACGGCAACTCCAACAACCCGATGACCCCTGATTTTGATTATCGTGAGGCGGTCAAGGGGCTTGATGTTGAAGCGCTGAAGGCGGACCTGCATGCGCTGATGACCGAAAGCCAGCCGTGGTGGCCTGCGGACTGGGGCCATTATGGTGGCCTGATGATTCGTCTGGCGTGGCACGCGGCGGGCACGTACCGCACCTATGACGGACGCGGCGGCGGATCGACGGGCAACCAGCGTTTTGCCCCGCTGAACTCGTGGCCGGACAATGCGAGCCTGGACAAGGCCCGCCGCCTGCTGTGGCCGATCAAGAAGAAGTACGGCAATGCGATCTCTTGGGCTGACCTGATGCTGTTGTCCGGCAACATTGCTTACGAATCGATGGGTCTGAAGACCTTTGGGTTCGGCTTTGGCCGTGCCGACATCTGGGCGCCCGAGACCGATATCAACTGGGGCGAGGAAGACGAGTGGCTTGCGCCGTCGGAGAACCGCTACAACGACCTCGACGACACGTCGACCATGACAGAGTCCCTGGCTGCTACCCATATGGGCCTGATCTACGTGAACCCCGAAGGTGTGAACGGCATTCCGGACCCGGCCAGAACGGCTTTGCATGTCCGTGAGACCTTTGCTCGTATGGCGATGAACGACGACGAAACGGCCGCATTGACGGCTGGTGGTCACACCGTTGGCAAGGCCCACGGCAATGGCGATGCTACGGCGCTGGGCGCCGAGCCGGAGAGCGCGGGCCTTGAGGCGCAGGGCTTTGGTTGGGCCAATCCGGATCAGACGGACAAGGCAAGCTCGCTGATGACATCCGGGATCGAAGGGGCGTGGACGACCGAGCCGACCAAGTTCGACATGGGTTATTTCAAGCTGCTGTTCGGATATGAGTGGCAACTGACCAAATCGCCCGCCGGTGCCCACCAGTGGGAGCCAATCGACATCAAGGAAGAGGACATGCCGGTTGATGCGTCCGATCCGTCGGTGCGCCGGATGCCGATGATGACGGATGCGGACATGGCGATGAAGGTTGATCCGATCTATCGCGGGATCTGCGAAAAGTTCATGGCGGACGAGGCCTATTTCCGCGACACCTTTGCACGGGCGTGGTTCAAGCTGACCCACCGCGACATGGGGCCGAAGGTCAACTATATCGGGCCAGACGTGCCGGCCGAAGACCTGCTGTGGCAGGATCCGGTTCCTGCGGGCAGCACCGACTACGATGTCGCTGCGGTCAAGGCCAAGATTGCGGCTGCGGGCCTCAGCCAGTCCGACATGATCGCGACCGCCTGGGACAGTGCCCGGACGTTCCGAGCTTCGGACAAACGGGGCGGGGCCAATGGGGCCCGTCTGCGTCTTGCTCCGCAGCGTGGATGGGACGGCAACGAGCCTGAGCGTTTGGATGCTGTTCTGGCCAAGCTGGAGCCGATCGCGGCTGAAACCGGTGCATCCGTGGCCGATGTGATCGTGCTGGCGGGCGACATGGGTGTCGAAGCGGCAGCGAAGGCTGCTGGGTTTGACATTGAAGTGCCCTTTAGCCCGGGACGTGGTGATGCGACGGACGAGATGACGGATGTCGACAGCTTTGACGTGCTCGAGCCTACTTCGGACGGGTTCCGCAATTGGCACTCTGACAGTGCCAACAAAAGCCGCGAGGACATGTTCCTGGACCGCGCGCAATTGCTGGGCCTGAGCGGTCCGGAAATGACCGTGCTGCTGGGCGGCATGCGGGTGCTGGGTACCAATCACGGTGGAACGGCCCACGGCGTGTTCACCGACCGGGTGGGGCAGTTGACGCAGGACTTCTTTGTCACGCTGACTGACATGGCGTATGTGTGGAAGCCCGGCCCGGACGGGATCTACGAGATCTGCGACCGCGCCACGGGTGACACCAAGTTCACTGCGACCAGCGCGGACCTTGTGTTCGGTTCAAACTCGATCCTGCGGGCCTATGCCGAAGTGTACGCGCAGAACGACAATGCCGAAAAGATGGTTGCCGATTTCGTCGCCGCGTGGACGAAAGTGATGAACGCCGACCGTTTCGACCTCGTCTGAGCCGACACCGTTTCGTAACCTGAAAAACGCGGGTCAGGTGGCCCGCGTTTTTTATTCACACATCGAAAAAGATGGTTTCGTTCGCCCCCTGAAGGTGAATATCAAACTGAAAACGGTGCGGCCCGGTTTGTTTGGCGATCAGCGTCTGTACCCGGTTTTGATGTTCGATCCGTGTCAGCCAGGGGTCGCTTTCCAGTGTGGGATCATCAGGGAAATACATGCGCGTCTGCAAGCCGATGTTGATGCCACGGGCGACAATCCAGAAGCTGATATGGGCAGACATCATGCGCCCGTCCGGAAAGGGCACAGCGCCGGGCCTGATTGTCTCGAACGACCAAAGGCCGGTTGCACTGTCCCCGGCCGTCCGACCCCAGCCGGTAAAATTCGGATCGCCGGCGCCACGCGGATCGCCTGCGGCGTAGATGCCATTGGCATCCGCTTGCCAGATCTCGATCAGGGCATCACGCAGCGGCGTGCCTGTCCCGTCAAAAACGGTGCCTGACACACTAATCCGTTCCCCTTTGACCCCATCCTGCACCATCGGGCTGCCCAGATCGCTGTCATATACCCCTGATACGCCCGCAAAATTCGGGACGCAGCCGATGTGGACGTAAGGACCGGCGGTCTGCGATGGGCTTTCCTTGAGGTGGTCAAGCTTTTGCATCAGTTTCCCTCCATCCGGTTTTCAAACAGGGTTGAGCGCCGTCCTCGCAATACAATATCGAACTTGTAGGCGCGTGCATCCATCGGAACGGTGTTGTTCATGTCCAATGGCGCGATCAGTTGTTCGACCGCCGCCGTGTCTGTGATCGTTGCCACAATCGGGCATGTCCAGATCAGAGGGTCACCCTCGAAATACATCTGCGTGATCAGCCGCTGGCCAAAGCTGGGTCCAAAGACGGAAAAATGGATATGCGCTGGCCGCCAGTCATTCACCCCGTTGGGCCAGGGATAGGCCCCCGGTTTCACCGTCCGTAAACGATAGCCCCCCTGATCGTCGGTGATCGTACGTCCACAGCCGCCGAAGTTCGGATCCAGCGGCGCGAGATAGCCCTCTTTCTTGTGGCGATACCGGCCACCCGCGTTGGCCTGCCAGAACTCCAGCAAGGCACCGGGCACCCCGCGTCCGTTTTCATCGAGCACACGGCCATGTACAATCGTACGCTGTCCTATGGCCATTTCTCCCGGTTGGGCAAAGTTCAGGATCAGATCGTTGTCCAACGGGCCCAGAATATCATGCCCAAAAACCGGCCCGGTTTCCTCGCTCAGGGTGGTGTTCATCGACAAAAGCGCCCGCTGCGGAGATCGAACGACGCTGGTTTTATAATCGGGCGTCAGGCCCTTGGGTTGCCAATTTCGATCCCGGTGGAACAATGCGCCGTCACTCATTTTCGCACTCCATCTCTGCATAGGTCTGCTTGGCCAGTTTCAGTGCATGGTTCGCGCGCGGGACGCCTGCGTAGATCGCCACGTGCTGAAAGGCCTCTGCCACATCCGTCGGCGTTGCCCCGGTGCGCGCCGTGGCGCGGATGTGCATTGGAATTTCCTCGAAATTCCCGGTCGCGGCCAACAGCGCCAAAGTCAGCATGGACCGCTCTCGCAAGCTGATCGCGTCACTGGCCCAGACGGTGCCCCACGCCCCTTCGGTGATCAATTGCTGAAACGGCTCATCCAGTGGTGTGCACGCAGCAGCGGCGCGGTCCACATGGGCATCGCCCAGGACTTTGCGGCGTATGGCGTCCCCTTTCGCGGCCTTGTCTGTCATCTGCACCTCCCTTTTGGAAATTCATAACATGGCAAGGCGGGTTCGTATATCGCGGCCAAATCCCCTTTGTTGCCTTGACTTTCCCGGTCGTGAACTGTGTATCTGCGCCGATATTCGAACCGGGCTGGCCCCGGGCCATGATAGGGATAAACACATGCATGCTTACCGTTCTCACACCTGCGCTGCGCTGACATCGGCCAATGTGGGCGAAACCGTTCGCTTGTCGGGCTGGGTGCACCGCGTGCGCGACCACGGCGGCGTGCTGTTTATCGACCTGCGGGATCACTACGGCATGACGCAAGTGCTGTGCGATGCCGACAGCCCGGTATTTGCCGACGTGGAAAAGTTGCGCAGCGAGTGGTGCATTCGCATCGATGGCACGGTCAAGGCGCGCGACGCGAGCCTGATCAACACCAAGCTGCCCACCGGAGAGATTGAAGTATACGTCCGCGACCTCGAAGTGCTCGGCCCCGCCGGAGAACTGCCCCTGATGGTGTTCGGCGATCAGGAATACCCTGAGGAAACCCGCCTGACTTACCGTTATCTCGATCTGCGCCGCGAAAAGATGCAAGCCAACATGAAGCTGCGGTCAGACGTTGTGTCGTCGATCCGCAAGCGCATGTGGGATCAGGACTTTCGTGAGTACCAGACGCCGATCATCACCGCGTCCTCGCCCGAAGGCGCGCGCGATTTCCTGGTGCCGTCACGGCTGCATCCGGGCAAGTTCTATGCCCTGCCGCAGGCCCCGCAACAGTTCAAACAACTGCTCATGGTGTCGGGCTTTGACAAATATTTCCAGATCGCGCCCTGTTTCCGCGACGAAGATCCGCGGGCGGACCGCTCGCCTACAGATTTTTACCAGCTCGACCTTGAGATGAGCTTTGTTACCCAGCAGGATGTGTTCGATACGATCCAGCCGGTGCTGACGGGCGTTTTCGAAGAATTCGGTGGCGGCAAGGCTGTCGATGCAGAGTGGCCGCAGATCAGTTACCGCGATGCGGCCCTTTGGTATGGATCGGACAAGCCCGACCTGCGCAACCCGATCAAGATGCAGGTCGTGAGCGAGCATTTCGCAGGCTCCGGCTTTGCCATCTTTGCCAAGCTGCTGGAACAGGACGGCACCGAGATCCGCGCCATTCCCGCGCCCAAAGGCGGCAGCCGCAAGTTCTGTGACCGGATGAACGCCTATGCCCAGAAAGAGGGTTTGCCCGGGATGGGGTATATTTTCTGGCGCGAAAAGACGGCTGATGCCGTCGCTCAGGAAATGGGTATTCCGGTGAAAGAGGCGCAAGCCAAACTGAAGTCCGGTGAAGTCGCAGGCGGCATGGAAGCCGCAGGGCCACTGGCCAAGAACATCGGCCCCGAGCGCACCGAAGCGATCCGCCAGCAACTGGGTTTGGGTATCGGCGATGCGGCCTTCTTTCTCGGCGGCAAACCGAAAGCGTTCGAGGCTATCGCCGGTCGTGCGCGCAACGTAATCGGCGAAGAGTTGGGTCTTACGGAGCAAGATCGGTTTGCCTTTGCCTGGATCGTCGATTTCCCGATCTACGAAGCAGATGCGGAAACCGGCAAGATCGACTTTGAGCACAATCCGTTTTCCATGCCGCAAGGTGGGATGGACGCGCTGCAAGGTGATCCGCTCGAGGTGTTGGGCTATCAATACGATCTGGCCTGCAACGGTTATGAGCTGGTGTCCGGCGCGATCCGGAACCACCGCCCCGAGATCATGTTCAAGGCCTTCGAGATTGCCGGCTATGACGAAGCCGAGGTGCGCAAGCGGTTCGGTGGCATGGTCAACGCGTTTCAATACGGCGCACCACCGCACGGCGGCTGCGCTGCGGGGATCGACCGGATCGTCATGCTGCTCGCCGGAGAGCAGAATATCCGCGAGGTCATCCTGTTCCCGATGAACCAACGGGCCGAAGATCAGATGATGGATGCCCCCTCCGAGCCCACCAGCGATCAGCTGATGGAATTGGGATTGCGCGTCATTCCGCAGGACTAGGCAAACGCTTGCCGAATTGTGAACGTGGGTCGGTGCAAAATGCGCCGACCCACATTATATTTCAGTCAGACGTAACGGGTGAGCGTGCGCTGTGCTGAAATTTGATCCTCAATTGGCAGAAATCCGGTTTGGATACGGGCTTTCCCCTCTGGTGCCCGGCCCCGCCAGCCCGAAAGCCATGCTTGATGGGCTGCGCGGCCCGGACGAGATTGTCGAGCAATTCCCGATCGAGCCGTTCACCGAGTTTCAAAACCGCATGGTGGCGGCGCAGAAACAAGGCGTGATCAGACGGAAGAAGCGCGGGACGCCAGAGGCGGAGGCCGCAAAGAAACAACGCAATCTGTTGAACAAAGACGCGCGAATCGCGATGCATAAATGGCTGGGTCAAACGATGCTGCGACGGGCCCATACCAAAACGGCCTTTCGTGAGCGCCTTGTCGCGTTCTGGGCGGATCACTTCACCGCACTGGGCAAGAGCGGCGTCGTGCGCCGGGCGACGTCCCCCTATATCGAGGACGCCATACGCCCGCACATCTCAGGTCGCTTTGGGGATCTGTTGCAAGCGGCCGTGATGCACCCGCTGATGTTGAGTTATCTGGATCAAACACAGTCCATGGGGCCGCTCAGTGAACGTGCCCGGAAAATGGGACCCAGGCAGACCCCCGGCCTGAATGAAAACCTGGCCCGTGAAGTGATGGAATTGCACACGCTTGGCGTTGGTGGCCCTTATTCGCAACAGGACGTCACGCAACTGGCCGAGCTTTTCACCGGCATGACCTTTCAACCGAAAAACGGGTTCAAGTTTCGCAAAGACTTTGTAGAACCCGGCGCTGAAACGATTTTGGGCAAAAGCTATCCGGATGCCTACAACGTGGCCCCGGTCCGCGACGTGCTGAACGATCTGGCAGCGCATCCCGCCACGATGCGGCACATTGCGCGAAAGCTCGCGGTGCATTTTGTGTCTGATTCCCCGGATGAGGATCTGGTGCGCCAGATCGAAAAGACCTTTGAGGCCAGCGACGGCGATCTGATGTCCGTCTATGAGGTGCTCATAGGTCATCCGTCTTCCTGGGATCCGGAACTGGTCAATTACAAGCCACCGATCGATTTCATTTCGTCTGCGGTTCGTGCATTGGGCGTGCCTGCATCCGGTTTTGAAGGGCTAAAGGACAAAGACTATTATCAAATCTTTATCAATCGACTGGTCGAAATGGGTCAGCCGTGGGAGCGGCCACCCGGTCCGGACGGTTGGCCCGAAGAGGATCAATACTGGATCACCCCTCAGGGTCTGGCAACGCGCGTGCAATGGGCCATGGGCATCCCTATTCGACTTGTTCCAGCACTTCCCGATCCACGTGAATTTGCAGTGTCCGCGCTCGGGGATCACGCAAACGAGACGGTGCGGTTCGCGGCCTCGGCCGCGGAAAGCAAACGCGAAGGGATTGGCCTCGTGTTGATGTCACCCCAATTTCAACGCCGGTAAGGAGCCTGCCCATGTCATCTTCCTTGTCTCGCCGTGATTTCCTTTTGCGTTCGGGCTTTATCGGATGCTCGTTGGCGGCCAGCCCCTTGGTGACGCCCGTCAGCTTTGCCCAGACACCGTGGGACAATCGATTGGTTGTGATCATTTTGCGCGGCGGCATGGACGGTCTGGACGTGGTGCAACCTTATGGCGATCCGGCGTTGCGCGGCTTGCGCACGACCTTGTCCGGAGGGCCGGAAAACGGTGCGCTGGATCTGGATGGGTATTTTGCGATGCACCCCGGCCTCGCGCCCCTGATGCCGATGTGGCAGGCCGGGCAACTGAGCTTTGTGCACGCGGTCTCGACGCCCTATCGCAACAAGCGCAGCCATTTCGACGGTCAGGATCTGCTGGAAGCGGGCACGAACGACCTCAACGGTGCTCGGGACGGTTGGCTGAATCGGATGCTGCTATCGGTACCGGGCGTCCACGCGCGGACGGCCTATGCCATCGGGCGCGGCGACATGCAGGTATTGCGGGGGGCGGCGGAGGTTGCCAATTGGGCGCCGGGCGCCGACTTGCGGCTGAGCCCGCAGGCGGTGCGCCTTATGGAGTTGATCACGGAGTCTGATCCGGCCATGCATGCGGCCCTCGCCGAGGCGCAATTGCTGTCTGAAGCGGATTTAGGGCGCTCTGAGAACGGCACACCGGGTCATGTCCAGATTGCCGAGTTCGCCGCCGCGCAATTGTCGAACGACGCTCGGATCGCGGCCTTTAGCCTGAACGGATGGGACACGCATCGAAATCAGAGCCGCGGATTGCCGCGTGCTCTCGGCCAACTCTCCGACACACTTCTGACCCTCAAGGACAAGATGCGCGGGGACACGTGGAAGAAAACCGCCGTAGTCGCGATGACGGAATTTGGCCGGACCGCGCGGCAGAACGGAACGCAGGGCACCGATCATGGAACGGGCGGGCTCATGGTGCTGGCCGGGGGTGCCATTCGGGGCGGGCGCGTGGTTGGCGACTGGCCCGGTTTGGGCGAAGGTGCTCTATATCAGGACCGTGATGTCATGCCGACGGGTGATGTGCGGGCGCACGCGGCTTGGGTCATGCAGGGCCTGACAGGGTTGGATCGTGCGACCATCGAAGGGTCGATCTTTCCGGGGGTCGAGATGGGTCCCAATCCCGGTTTGCTGTTATAGGGCGATCTCAAAACTGCTTGGCCTTGCGGTGCTGTGCGCCTAACGTCCTGTCATGACCTCAGTCTACGAAGTGAATGCAAAGCCTGTTGTGAACTGGACGCCGCCGCCGGTCCCCGATGCCGTGCAGGTTCTGACGGGACGATATTGCAGGCTCGAACCGCTTGTCGCCGAACATCACGCCGCTCTGCTGTATCAGTTTTTTGCCGGGCATGACCACGTTTGGGATTACATGCCATACGGGCCGTTCTCGTCGTCTTCGAAATATCACCGTTGGGTTCGTGAAACCGAAGCCGACCCTGATGTGCAGTTCTATGCCGTCAAAAACTGTGACACCGGTGCATTCGAGGGCGTCGCCAGCTATCTTCGCATCGCGCCGCAGGCGGGCAGTATCGAGGTGGGTCACATCAATTTCAGTCCGGCCTTGCAACGGACCCGCGCGGCGACCGAGGCGATTTACCTGATGATGGCTTGGGCATTCGAGACGGGCTACCGCCGCTTTGAATGGAAATGTGATGCACTTAACACAGGATCTCGGCGTGCCGCGCAACGCTTTGGCCTGAGCTACGAAGGCATTTTCCGGCAGGCGACTGTCGTGAAGGGCCGCAATCGGGACACCGCGTGGTTCGCCGCCATTGATTCCGAATGGCCCGCGCTGAAAGAAGCGTTTGGCGCGTGGCTTGCACCGTCGAACTTCGACGCTACAGGAAGGCAGGTCGAAAGCCTTAGGGACCTTACGCAGTTGGTGCGTGTGGCGGATGATCCTGCGCTGACCGGCTGAGCGGGGTCAGATCGCGATCTTTTCTGCCAGCCGTTCCTGAACCAGTCCGGCCACAGTCGCGAGCTCGGATGCGGCAGACCCCCCGCGCGCCCGTTAGGCGGCCAAAGCATCAGAGGCCATGATCAGGGCGTTGTCGTCCGCGCTTCGCGCCACTCCGCCCAGAAACTGAGCGATGTAATCCAGCGTGCGGATGTCTGTCGCGCTCTCCAACACATCTGCCACATGCGCCATGTCGTCACGATAGGCGATTGGGTCTGGTTGGACGACGTCCTGAACCACGGCGCGTGGGCCTCTTGGGCGCCGATCCGCGGGGAGATTTGAAACAATACGATCCTGAAAAATGGCCAATGCGGTAACGGGTTTTGCGAGAAACCCGTCTGCCCCGGCGGCCATCGCAGCGGCCTCGCCAGTGTCGTCACCGGAGGTGCCGAGGATGACCTCGGGTCTTGGGCTCGCCTGGGCGAGCTCTCGTATCAGATCCGTACCACTGCCATCCGGCAGGCCAAGGTCGATGATGGCCACACTCGGGCGATAGACCTGTAGATGTCTGCGCGCTGACCGCAGCGTATCGGCGCGTCTTATGCGCGCACCGCTGCGCAAACATAGCAGTCGCATCGCTTCGCACGCATAGCGGCTGTCTTCGATCACCAGCACTGTGAGGCCCAACAAGGGGCGCATTGCAGTGGGCGCGGGGTAATTTGGTTTGAACGGGTCTGTCGAATCCATCACATCCTCCTACTTGTGGCGCACCCCAATCGTTACGCGCGGATGGATAACAGGGCGTTAACGCGTCCTCTTGCACGTGCCATTCACCTTGGCGATAAGGGCGCAACGCCCATGAAAAGGAGCCTGACCATGATCGGACGACTGAACCACGTGGCCATTGCCGTGCCCGACCTCGACGCCGCTGCCGCCCAGTATCGCGGTGCTTTGGGGGCGACGGTCGGCGCGCCTCAAGACGAACCTGATCACGGGGTCACTGTGATCTTTATCGAATTGCCTAATACCAAGATCGAATTGCTGTATCCTTTGGGGGACAACAGCCCGATCAACGGATTTCTGGAAAAGAATCCGTCGGGCGGTATTCATCACATCTGCTACGAAGTCGACGACATCATCGCCGCGCGCGATCATCTGCAAGCCTCTGGCGCACGCGTGCTGGGCACCGGAGAGCCCAAGATCGGTGCCCATGGCAAACCCGTTCTGTTCCTGCATCCCAAGGATTTCAACGGCTGTCTTGTCGAGTTGGAGCAGGTGTAGCAATGGGCATTACCTCAGCCCTCGTGCTCTATGCCGTGATCTGGTGGATGTGTTTCCTGATTTCGCTGCCGATCAAGGTGCAGACTCAGGGCGATCTGGGACAGATCGAACCGGGCACACATGCGGGTGCGCCTCAGGTGCATAACCTCAAGCGCAAGGCGTGGATCGTAACGGCGGTGGCAGCCGTACTCTGGGTTATCATCGCGGGGATCATCCTGTCTGGCTGGATCAGTCTCAGCGATATGAACTGGTTTGACCGCGCTCTGCCGCCCCTGTGAGCTTGTGAAAAATATGGGTGAACGTGGCCGCCCCGATGATCGGAATCAGCAAGTTGATCAGCGGGACCGAGAGCGGAATGGCCATCAGCGTGCCTGCCAGCCAGATGGTGCCGGAATTGGCCTTGCGTAGGTCTTTCGCCTCACTTCGGCTCATCCTGCGCATGGCGGCAAGGGTAAAGTATTCCCGCCCGAGCAAGAGTCCGTTCAGCGCCCAGAATATGAATAGGGCCGCTGGCGGGAACAAGACATACAGGATCAAAGCCAAAAGGTTGGCCACCACCAGCACACCAAGAAAGTTGAGCGTATCAACCACGGCGTCGCCAAAGGGCACGTTATGGGCGGGCGGTAAATTGGGATAATGTTTGTCTTCGACGGCCTGCGCCACTTCATCGAGGAACATGGATGTAATGGCCGATGCGACTGGCATCATCAAAAAGATCGACAAACCAAAGAATAAAAAGAACGACCCCCAACTGACGATATCGTCGAGCCAAGTGACTTCGCCCACCCATGGGATCGTGGTGCTGTCGGCGGTCAAGGTACCAATGAGCCAGACAAATCCGGTTGTCGCCCCGATCAGCAGGGCAATGGTCAGCGCGATCCCGCGCAGCAGAACGCCGCGAAAACGTGGATCGCCGATCTGGCCCAACGCCGCGAAGAACGACGTGAGGATCATGTTTCGACCCAGTCTGTGATGGCCTTCAGATCGGGGCGCGGCCGTTCCGGGGGCGCGTTGGTTTCGGTGGCAATATGGACAAAGCCCGCGATACGTTCGTGATCCGCAAGACCGAGCGCTGCGGTCATGAACCCACGGTCATGGCTGGGCCATCCGCTGAGCCAGTTGGCGCCCCATCCTGCGGCAAGTGCGGCGTTGAGCAAGGCCAGGCAAACGGCGCCTGCGGAATAGGACTGTTCTATGGCCGGGATCTTTTCGGATGGCTTCTGAACTTCGATCACGGCCACGGCAAGCAGCCCCTGATCAAACTGCGCACGCCCTTTCGTGATCTGTTCGGCATCAAGGCCGAGAGCCGCGCCGCGTGCCGCCGCCGTTTCGGCGAGGCGCGGCATGGCCCCTTTTTCGATAACCACAAACCGCCAGGGCTCAAGTTTGCCATGATCGGGCGTACGTGCCGCAGCCGTCAATAACGGTTCCAACTCGGCGCGGGTGGGCGCAGGGCCTGACAGCGTCTTGGCCGGGCGCGAGCGCCGTGAGAGCATGAATGCGAGCGCTTCGGGGTTCGGTGTGGGCATATGTTACGCCTTTTTACATATCTCCCCCCATGTCGGGGGATCGAGGTTTGAATACAAGGGGTCAGAGCCCTAAAATTTGGGCCATGCGATCGATTTCGCCCTTCAGAAACGCATCAAAGCGGGGACCGGGCTGGCGCACCTCAAAGGTCTTTTCAAACGGATCGGGGGCCGTGATGGCGCTGCCGGACAAGGCTTCGATCGCCGCGTGACCGCAAAATGGCACGTAAGGTTCGGAATAGCCGCCTTCGTGGACAAGGACCAGTTTGCCGTCGCACAGGCGCGCGGCGAGGTCTTTGATCTTTGACGTCATCTGGCGGAAGGTGTCGGCGGTGGCCAGCATGCGCCCCATTGGATCAATGGCACTGGCGTCATAGCCGCAGGCCACGATGATCAAGTCGGGTTTGAAGGTGTCGATGGCCGGGATTGCGACACGATCGATGGCGTGCAGATAGGCACTGTGCCCCGTACCCGCAGGCAGTGGCAAATTGATGTTGAGCCCATCGCCCGGTCCCTTGCCACGGTCCGCCAAATCGCCCGTATCAAGCGGATAGTTCCCGTCCTGATGAAAGGAAATCGCCAGGACGTCGTCGCGGTCATAGTAGATCGCTTCGGTTCCGTTGCCGTGATGCACGTCCCAATCCAACACCGCGACCTTCAGATCCGGGCGTGTGGCCTGGGCGGCTTCGATCGCGATCGCGATATTGGCGAGCAGGCAGAACCCGTTGGGAAAATCAGGCAGGCAATGGTGACCGGGCGGGCGGCTGAGCGCATAGGCGTTGGCATGTGTGCCGTCCAGCACCGCCTCGACGGCGGCGACCGCCAAACCGGCGGACAGGGTGCACAGTTCGTAGCCACCCGCGGCGAAGGGCGTGCGACGGCCCAACTCTCCGCCACCTGAATCCGACAGGGATTTGAATTCTTTCAGATAATAGTCGGGATGGATGCGCAGCAACTGTTCGTAAGTCGCGGGTGGGGCCGAGGACACGGCAAGGTCGTGCATCAAGCCGGTGACATCCATCAGGTTCTTGAGACGGCGCTTTGTTTCAGGATTTTCTGGCAATCCCCCTGCGGCGAGGGGCTGGACCAATCCGCCGATGGGCAGCGTGTACGTATAATTGCCGCCTGCATGCCAGAACGTCCGTTCATCCCAATAAAAACCTGTGCTCATCATCTGCCCTTTCGTTTCGTCTACCAAAGCGGTTTTGACAGGCGGGTGCAACGTGATGCGGCGCGACGGCTGCGATTTTTTGAGGTCTCAAAACATTGGTCAAATGGTGTCCTGCATCAGAGCTTTGATCCGGCAAATAGCCGCGACGCCGTTGTCAAAGCGTGAGGTGCGGGATCACTGCGTCGACAACGCTTCCGCCAAAAGTGTCGGAACATCCAGCGGCACATTCACCATCGCAAGGGTGCCATCGGCATTGCGCGGCCAGTCCTTGGCGTCATGATCACAGTAAAGCTCCACACCGTTTCCATCCGGATCGCGAAAGTAAACCGCTTCGGACACCCCATGATCTGCGGCCCCGTCAAGCGGGGTGCCGTGATCCAGAACCCGCTGCAACGCCGCACCAAGGGACGCACGGTCAGGAAACAGAAACGCACTGTGATAGAGGCCCGGCGCCCGCTCCAGGGCGGGGCCTGCATCTTTGGAATGCCACGTGTTCAGGCCAATGTGATGATGATAGTCTCCCGCCGCCAGAAACGCCGCTTGATCGCCGTAGCGTTGGGTGAGGGAAAAACCAAGCACGTCGCCGTAAAAATGAATCGCACGCTCAAGGTCGGAAACCTTGAGGTGAATATGACCAACGCGGGTTTCAGCGGGCACTTTGGCGCTCATCTGTTTTTCCTTCTCACAGAATGTCGTTCCAAAATGCAGTGTGTTGAAGTCAACGCAAATGCATATAAGCGCGCAGTGATCGTGCAAATATGTCGTCAGCCCTGCAAAAGGGATGGGCTGATGGAAATCCCCGTCCGGCGTTACAACGTCAATCCAGACGTGGTTTCAGAACCGGAAGCGCGCACCGATCAAGGGGCCTTTGACCGTGAGGTCTGACAATGCGGCGTCGTTGCCCAGATCCCAATCCATATATCGGTAGCCAACAACCGCATCCCACTTCTTGAAGCGATAGTTCACACCTGCAAACAACTGATAGGTCAAATCGCTCTGCCCGGTGCCAACATCGGCATAATAAGTCAAATACCAGTTTTCATTGATATTTGTCTTGCCACGAAACCCGACGATCCCATCAAAGAAATTATCGGTTCCGCTGAGTTTCCGCCCCGCCGGTCCAATGTCGAAATCAAGATCAGTCTTGAGCCTCAGATACCGGAACCCGGCAAGGCCGGAGATCTGGGTTGATCCGTTGTCGAACGCCGAATACCCGGCGCCGGTCGTATTGATCCAGGACTTCAGGTTAATTTTGGTCTTAACCTTGGCCGGAACGCCGATGACATTCGCCGTTGTTCTGTTCGTCGTTCCCTGATCCAGGTAGATCAGGTCCGAAAACAGTGTCCATTTGCCTTTTTCTGCGGCCAGTCCTCCCATGAACACCATGTCCAAATTGTCGATGATGTCGGAAAAGGTGATTTCAACGCTGTCCCCGGACTGCGTTGTCGAGTCAATGCCCGACAACCACCCGTAAACAGCCCCAGAAAACGTCCAGCGATCCGTCGTGGTCAACGCGGGTTGCGGCGCGTTCGGCTCAGCGGGCACGTCCTGGGCAAATGCATGGCTCACAGAGGTCAGAGCCAGGCAACCTGCGAGGACTGTCGATTTCAATTTGGTGTTCATTGCTGCCCTCAATTCCGTTTGGCTCAACCTTTGATTTTGCAATCATAAGTTAGAGTACGTCTTTTGCCAGTCCTTTCTTAACATAGCATATCGGGGCGCAGAGGTCCTGTCTTATGTGACACGTTCGGGAAGGCAAAAGTGGATCTGAAGGAAGAACTGAGGACGCATCCGCCTGAAAACAGGCTAAGAAGTCTAAGTTCGTACCACAACGGAAGGCGGCCACGCGGCACTGCTATTCCCCCGCCGGACCGCGCCGTCAGGAATGCCTCCAAGCCTCGCACAAAAAACGCAGAATGCCTTGTTGTGCGCTTAATTGCCCACCATTCCAACGATTTCGTAGGTCTTTTTCAGGATTGGGGTTGTAATTTCGCGCGCCTGTGTTGCCCCGTGGGCCAGAATCCGGTCGATCTCTGCGGGGTCGTCCATCAACCGCGCCATTTCGCCCGAGATCGGCGCAAGCTTGTCCACGGCGAGATCGGCCAGCGCGGGCTTGAACGTCCCGAATTGGGCACCGCCATGCGCGGCAAGCACCTGATCAACGGACATGTCGGCCAAAGCCGCATAGATATTGACCAAATTGCGGGCTTCGGGGCGCGATTCCAACCCTTTGGCTTCGGAGGGCAGGGCATCCGGGTCGGTCTTGGCCTTGCGAATCTTTTTGGCGATTGTGTCGGCATCGTCGGTCATGTTGATCCGCGACGCATCCGATGGATCGGACTTCGACATTTTCTTGGAGCCATCGCGCAGCGACATGACCCGCGTCGCCGCCCCTTCGATCACCGGCTCGGTCATCGGAAAGAAATCGACGCCGTAGTCATGGTTGAACTTGGCCGCGATGTCCCGTGTCAACTCAAGATGCTGCTTCTGATCCTCGCCCACGGGCACATGGGTCGCGTGATAGACAAGGATATCCGCTGCCATCAGCGCAGGATAGCCAAACAGTCCCAGCGATGCGTTCTGCGCATTCTTGCCAGCCTTGTCCTTGAATTGCGTCATGCGCTGCATCCAGCCCATACGGGCGATACAGCTCAAAATCCAGCCCAGTTGTGCGTGTTCCGGCACCTGGCTCTGATTGATCAGGATCGACTTTTCCGGGCTGATGCCGCTGGCAATGAAACCCGCCGCCAGTTCGCGGGTGTTGTGGCGCAGCGCGGCAGGGTCCTGCCAGACCGTGATCGCGTGCAGATCGACCATGCAATAGATCGTCTCGAACGCTTCGTCCTGCATGCTGACAAATCGCTTTATCGCACCGAGGTAGTTGCCGAGGGTCAATCCACCCGATGGCTTAATGCCGGAAAAGACGCGGGGCTTGAACGTCGCGCCGGCGGCACGCACATCATTTGGTGTTTCGGACATTTGAACCTCTGGGCAAATCTGCGTCGCTGGCTTACCCATGTGGATCAGTAGCGTCAAGAAGGCCCGACCATGTCTCATTCGGATGATCCAAGCCCATTCAACTCAATGCCCGCACCCGTTTGGGGGCTGTTCCTGATGATCGCGGGGGTCGAAGCCCTGTTCAGTCTGGGCGAAGCGGGCCTGATCGGTGGCCCCGGTGCCGTCGGCTGGCGGCTGGCCGCGATCAATGATTACGGATTCTCGGGGCAGGCTTTCGATTTCATGGTGCAGAACGGTCTTCTCTTGCCCGAACAAGTGCTGCGCTTTGTGACGTATCCGTTTGTACATGGCAGCTTTACGTCGATGTTATTTGCGGGCGTCCTCCTGTTGGCGATGGGCAAGATGACCGGCGAGATCATGGGCGGTTGGGCCGTCGTTCTGATCTTTGTGCTCAGCGGTATTTTCGGCGCTCTGATATTCGGCCTGTTCACCAGTCAGGCCTGGATGTTCGGGGCTTATCCAAGTGTCTATGGCCTGATCGGTGCGTACACGTTTCTGACGTGGCAAAGGCTTGCAGCGATCGGCGGTCCGCAGGGGCAGGCCTTTATGCTCATCGGGTTCCTGATGGGCATTCAACTGGTATTCGGCATCTTTTTCGACGTTGGGTACACTTGGGTGGCCGAACTGGCCGGCTTTGTCGCCGGCTTTGCGCTGTCCGCCTTTGTCATGCCGGGGGGCATGGCGCGTGTGTTGTCGGCATTGCGCCGTCGTTAGCGGTGGGTGGCCTGACGGATTTCGGACATGCGCAACGCACCGGTGACATGGGCCATCCCAAAGTAACTGACGACACCGACAGTGATCAGGATCAGTAGGGCGACATAGCGCATATAAGGTGCGCCCAGCGCTGTGGCCAGCAGGACAGCAGCCATCCACATTGCGGCCCCCATGACGGCAGCGGATATCAGGATCCGGGGCAAGCGGCGGCGGTACCGGGTGTCGACCTTTGTGGCATCTCCCATCCCACGCACACCCCAGTAAAGCTGCGCCAGCATCGCCCATCCTGCAACCGTCGTCGCAATCGCGGGCGCGATCCAACCGACAACCGGGGCGAGCCCCACGGCGATGCCCGCATTGATCGCCATCGACACCACCGCATACCGAAAGGGACGGCGGGTATCGCCGCGCGCAAAATATTGCGGCTGCAGGACCTTTTGCAAAACGAAGGCCGGAAGCCCGAGCCCATAGATCGATACGGCGACGGCAATCGAGGCCACATCATCAGTGCCGGTCTGTCCCCGTTCGAAGAGCACAGAGACCAGCGGCAGCGGCACGATCATCAGAGCGATAGCCGAGGGGATGGTCAGCGCCATGGAAAACTCGGTCGCGCGGGAATAGGCGTGGCGCGCGCCTTCGAAATCTTCCGCCTTGAGGCGGCGTGACAGGTCGGGCAACAGCACGATACCGACTGCGATCCCCACGACGCCCAGTGGCAGTTGGTACAACCTGTCCGCGGCAAACAGCCAACTGACCGCGCTGTCGTATTGGCTGGCGACAAGCTGGCCAACCACCAGATTGATCTGCATGACACCCGTGGCCAAAGCTGCGGGCACCGCCGTGCGCAGCATTTGCGCCATATCCGGTGTCCACTTGGGCAAGCCAAAACCCAGTGCAAAACCGGCATGTGCCGCCGCGCGCCAGGTGAGCGTCAGTTGCGCGACACCGGCAAGCGGGATGGTCCAGATCAGCCAGGTGATGATGGTTCCGCCCGTTGCCCACGCCAGTGCCATGGCCGTGATGACGAATATATTGAGCAAAACGGGCGCCGCCGCGGCCGCTGCAAAGCGACCCGTGGCGTTCAAAACTCCGGAAAACAGGGCCGAGAGGGACATGAAAAAGATATACGGAAACATAATCCGCCCGAACGCGACGGTCATGTCGAAACGCGCAGGGTCAAACCCGCCCGCCGTGGCCCAGACCAGCGTCGGCATGAAAACAAGGGCAAGACCGGTCAACGCGAGTGTCGCCAGTGCCAGCAGGTTCAGGGCATCATGGCCAAATTTCGCGGCATCCTCGTCCCCCTCAAGCTTGGACGAAAACATTGGAACGAATGCCGCGTTGAACGCGCCCTCGGCGAAAAAACGGCGGAACATGTTGGGCAAGCGGAATGCGGCCACAAAGGCATCCATCACCGGGCCCGGCCCGATCAGCGACAGCAGCATGATCTCGCGAACAAAACCCAGAATGCGCGAGGCCAGGGTCCAGAACCCGACGGTCAGAAAGCCGGACATGAGGCGGATTGGTTTCATGGGAGTGGCGTAGCGACTGGCACCGGGTGGCGCAAGACAGCTTTGGCGATGCGGCCTCGTTCTGTGCGCCGCGTCCGGGCAGAATAATGGGCTTGGGTGTCGACAGTGCCGCAAAACTGCGCAAAAGATTTCTGTGTTATGGACTTGCGACAGCACCCCGAAGTAACCGATGGTTCGATGGTCGTAGGCAAAGCCCGTAACCCCGAGCTGACAAGAAGGATGTATCCGATGCGCTATGAGAGACCCGAAACGATTATGGATGCAACGGCATTGCTGGCGCAAGCGAGCGACAGTGCCTTCGTACTGGCTGGTGGAACGGATCTGCTGGTGAAAATGCAAAACGATGATTTCGAGGCCGAACTTGTCGTCGATATCAAGTCCATCGCGGGAATGGCGGATGTTGTTGAGACCGATGACAGCTTTGTCATCGGGGCTGCGGTCCCTTGCGCCGCCCTTGGTGAGCATGAAGCGCTTTGCGCCGCTTGGCCGGGTGTTGTGGAGGCTGCCAATCTGATCGGCTCCACGCAAATCCAGGGGCGCTGTACCGTTGCGGGCAACCTGTGCAACGCGTCACCCGCGGCCGACAGCGTGCCCGCACTGGTTGCCGCCAACGCACAGGCCCGGATCGCGGGGCCCGATGGAATTCGCACCGTCGCCGTAGAAGACATTCCGACCGGACCGGGCAAGACATCCCTGGCCAAAGGGGAAATCATCGAAGCGATCGTGCTTGCCAAACCCACGGACCGTTCCGGCGATGCCTATCTTCGGTTCATTCCGCGCACCGAAATGGACATTGCGGTTGTGGGTGTCGGTGTCTGTCTGGCGCTGAACGATGACGGCGCCGTTGCGTCGGTTCGTGTCGCGTTGGGCGCAGTTGGTCCCACGGTCATGCTTTGCCCGGAGGCTGCTGAAACACTTGTGGGCACCAAATTGGAGGACGCGGCGCTTGAGGCTCTGGCGGCTGCGTGTTCTGCGGCCAGCACGCCGATTGATGACAAGCGGGGCACGGTAGATTTCAGAAAACAGGTTGCAGGCGTGTTGGCCCGCCGTGCGGCCCTCATCGCCTTTGAGCGGGCAGGAGGAAGCCAATGAGTTCGATAGCTGTATCCACCACCATCAACGGCGACGACGTCGAATACCTGTGTCAGGCGGATGAAACCCTGCTCGACGTCTTGCGCAACCGGTTGGGCCTGATGGGCTCGAAGGAAGGCTGCGGGACGGGGGATTGCGGGGCGTGTAGCACCATCATGGATGGTCGTGTTGTCTGTTCTTGTCTGGTGCTCGGAGCCGAAGCGCAGGGTCGCAGCATCGAAACAATCGAAGGCATGGCGAACGGCAGCGAGTTGCATCCGCTTCAGACCAAATTCATTGAACATGCAGCCCTGCAATGTGGTATTTGTACGCCCGGCTTTCTGATGGCAGCCAAGGCGCTGCTTGATGTGAACCCGGAGCCCACCGAGGAAGAGATCAGGTTCTGGCTGGCGGGCAACCTGTGCCGCTGCACCGGCTATGACAAGATCGTGCGCGCCGTTCAGGCCGCCGCCGCAGAGATGAGAGGAGAAGCAGCATGAGTTTCGATGCAGCCTATCAGAGCCAAAAGCTGAAATCCGTTGGCACGCGTCCCTTGCGCCCCGATGGGGTGGACAAGGTCACCGGGCGCGCACGCTATGGTGCAGACTTCAACATGCCAGGCCAGCTTGTGGCGCGCGTGCTCCGCAGCCCCCACGCCCATGCCCGGATCGTGCGCATGGATACAGGTGCTGCCGAAGCACTGAAAGGCGTCAAGGCGGTGGTGACCGCCGCCGACCTGCCGGACCTGACCAACGGGGATGCGGAACTGTTTGCAGTGCTTGATAACTGCATGGCCCGCACCAAGGCGCTTTATGACGGGCACGCGGTCGCAGCGGTGGCGGCGATTGACGAAAGGACGGCGAAGCAGGCGCTCAAGCTGATCGAAGTCGAATACGAAATCTTGCCGCATGTAGTCGATGTCGATGCGGCGATGGTCGCTGACGCCCCGATCCTGAACGACGAACTGTTTACCGGCGGTGTCGATCCCAAGCCTGACACGCCATCCAACGTCGCGAACCGCGCCGAATTCGGCCACGGTGATGTCGATGCGGGATTTGCTGAGGCCGACTTCATCGTCGAGCGCAGCTACAAGACCGAACAGACCCATCAAGGCTATATTGAGCCGCATGCCTGCGTGGCCAGTTGCAACCCGGACGGCACCGCTGAATTGTGGGTGTGCACCCAAGGGCATTTTGTCTTTCGCCAGAACTGCGCGGACCTTTTGGGTCTCGAAGTGTCAAAGTTGCGGGTCACGTCATCCGAAATCGGCGGCGGTTTTGGCGGCAAGACCCATGTCTGGGCCGAGCCTGTGGCCTTGGCCCTGTCGCGCAAGGCGGGTCGGCCGGTCAAGCTGGTGATGTCGCGGGACGAGGTGTTTCGTGCATCCGGGCCCACAAGTGCCACATCGATTGACGTCAAAATCGGCGCAAAGGCGGACGGCAAGATTACAGCCGCAATGGCGACATTGCGCTATAGCAGCGGCCCCTATCCGGGCATGTGGGCCGAGTTGGGAGCCATGACGTCCTTCGCCTGCTACGATCTGGAAAACGTCAAGACGGTTGGCTTCGAGGTCATTGTGAACCGGCCCAAGGTGGCGGCCTATCGCGCCCCGTCCGCGCCCATGGCGGCCTTTGCGGTCGAAAGCGCCATTGACGAGTTGGCGCAGAAACTGGGCGTGAATGCCGTCGAACTGCGCATCAAGAACGCGGCGCGCGAAGGGACGAAATCGTCCTACGGGCCCGTTTATGGGCCCATCGGTATTGGACCGACGCTTGAAGCCGCACAATCACATCCGCACATGAGCGCCCCTTTGGGCAAAAATCAGGGCAGGGGCATGGCCTGTGGTTTCTGGTTCAACTTTGGCGGCCAGACCTGTTCCGACCTGAACGTGAACGCCGATGGTACCGTGGCGCTGGCCGTAGGGACCGTTGATGTGGGCGGGTCGCGCGCGTCCCTGTCACTGATTGCTGCCGAAGAACTGGGCATCGACTACAAGGACGTCAAAGCCGTTGTCGCCGATACTGCGACGCTGGGCTACAACGATATGACCGACGGCAGCCGGGGCACGTTTTCGTCGTCCATGGCGACCATCTCGGCGGCTCGGAACGCCATCGCCATCATGCGCGCGCGGGCAGCATTGACCTGGGATATCCCGGTCGAGGACGTCTATTGGGAAGACGGCCACGCCAAGGCGGCGGGCACGAAATACGGCAACCTATCGCCGCTTTCGGTCAGGGATATCGCGGCTGAGTCCGGCAATACCGGTGGACCGATTGCAGGTCACAGCGAGTTGGTGGCAGACGGGGCCGGCGTGTCCTTTGCCACGCATATCTGCGACGTCGAAGTGGATCCGGAGACAGGTGCCACCAGCATCATCCGCTACACCGTGATTCAGGACGCGGGCAAGGCCGTGCATCCATCTTATGTGGAGGGTCAGTATCAGGGCGGCGCCGCGCAGGGCATCGGTTGGGCGCTGAACGAAGAATACATCTACGGCGCTGATGGACGCCTGCAGAATTCGGGGTTCCTTGACTACAGGATCCCGGTTTGTTCGGACCTGCCGATGATCGACACGCAAATCCTTGAGATTCCAAATCCGAACCACCCCTACGGTGTGCGCGGTGTGGGCGAGACGTCGATTGTGCCCCCTCTTGCGGCAACGGCCAACGCGGTGTCGAACGCGGTCGGCGTGCGCATGTCGCATATCCCGATGTCGCCGCCGCGCATCCTTGCGGCCTTGAATGCGGAGCGGGATTGAAATGGTTGACGTCACCCTTTGGGGTGGCCTCGTCCCGCTTGCGGATGATCAAAAGACGCTGTCGATCGAGGCAGACACAATCCGCGAGTTGTTGCGCAAGCTGCAAGAGCGTTACCCCGCGCTGAGCGGGCCGATCAAAAACGAGGTGGCGGTGGTGATTGATGGTGTCATCTATCGCAACGACTGGTCGCAACGCATTCCCGAGGGGGCAGAGGTGTTTTTGATGCGCCGTCTGGCCGGGGGGTGATGTGCGACGGGCAATCGATGATGACCTGATCGGCATGTGCGCCTGTCTGCGGCCCGGCATTACCGGGTGACCCACAGTGTGGATGCTCCGACGCAACAGGATTGCGTCGGAGCTTTTTGTTTAGTGACTGAACTTCTTGATCTCGCCCGACTTCAGACGTGAGGCGTAGGAGAAGAGCTCTGTCTTGACCACCTTCATCAGGAAGTAGAGGCAGAAGATGTTCACCACGGCCATGGCAAAGATCGCAGCATCGGAGAAGTCGATAACCGGGCCAAGACTGGCGGCCGCACCGATGACGATGAAGACGCAGAAGATGATCTTGAACACGAGCTCTTTCGTCTTGCCTTCGCCAAAGAGATACGTCCACGCCTTGAGGCCATAATAGCTCCAGGAGATCATGGTCGAGAAAGCGAACAGAACCACCGCAATCGCCAGCACATAGGGGAACCAGCTGATGCCGGACGCAAAGGCTGCGGATGTCAGTGACACACCGGAATTGCCGTCGACCGTCGCAATGGCTGTGGCAGACTCGTTCAGCAAGTAATTGCCGGTTACGGGATCAATGATGAGCTGCTGGGAGATTACGATCACCAGAGCGGTCATCGTACAGATGACGACGGTGTCGATCAGCGGCTCCAGCAAGGACACAAACCCTTCGGTAATAGGCTCTTTGGTTTTCACCGCAGAGTGCGCGATTGCCGCAGAACCGACGCCCGCCTCGTTCGAGAACGCAGCCCGTTTGAAGCCCTGGATCAGAGCCCCGACGAAACCACCCGCGACACCGAGGCCCGTGAACGCTCCGGCAAAGATCTGACCGAATGCCCAGCCGATCATGTCATAGTTCACCAGCAGGATGACCAACGCGGCACCGACATAGAGGATGCCCATGAATGGCACGATTTTTTCAGTCACGTTGGCGATGGATTTGATCCCGCCGACGATGACGGCGAAAACGACGCCTGCAAAGATAATCCCGGTAATCCAGCCGGGAAACTCGCCGGTGATCTGGGTAATCTGAGCATGCGCCTGGTTGGCTTGGAACATGTTGCCCCCGCCGAGTGCGCCCAGAATACAAAAGACCGAAAACAAGACGGCCAGGATCTTGCCACCCGGCAGGCCCAGTTCGTCAAAGCCCTTGGAGATGTAGTACATCGGACCACCTGAAACGGTGCCATCCGGGTATTCGTTGCGGTATTTCACGCCCAGCGTACATTCGGTGAATTTGGACGCCATGCCCAGAAGTCCGGCAAGGATCATCCAGAATGTGGCCCCTGGCCCACCAATGCCGACAGCCACGGCAACGCCCGCGATGTTCCCGAGCCCGACAGTCCCCGAAAGCGCTGTGGCAAGCGCCTGAAAGTGGCTCACCTCGCCGGCATCATTCGGGTCGGAGTAGTCCCCTTTGACCAATTGGATTGAGTGTTTGAAAAAACGGAACTGAACAAAACCGAAGTAGACCGTGAAAACGCTCGCGGCAATGACCAGCCACATGACAATCCAGGGAAAGCTCGTGCCCGGAAAGGGCGCGAAGATAAGACTGACAAATGGCCCGGTGACATTCGCAAAGACTTCGTTGACCCTTTGATCGATGCTTACCGCTTCTTGCGCGGCAAGCGGGCCTGCCGTCATCGCGGCTGCCATGGCAAGAAGCCAGAGTTTTGAAATGTTTTTCATGTTTATGCTCCTATCCGACAACCGTGACTGGCACGTCTGCGTGCATCACCAGATTTTGCGTGGCGCTGCCAAAGATGCGTTTGGTAAATCCATCCGCTGACGTCCGCCCGACAATGATCTGAGAGCCGCCGTTCTCGACCGTGAGTTTGTTCAACGTTTCGGCCACATCGCCGTGCCGCACCAGACCGCTGGCGTTGAAACCCGCCGCTTTGAGAGCGGCAACGGCTGGGTCGACGATTCGCGTCCGCGCGAGGTTGATCTCCTCTTCCCGCCGCTTGTGGCGTTGCTCGTTTTCTTCGGCTGTCTGAAAGGTAAAAGGCGACCATTCTATGATGTAAACGGCGAGCAGTTCGCACGCTTCCATCCTCGAGGCCAGGTCCTTTGCGAATGCAAGAGCCCGTTCGCCGGTGTCTGTCCCGTCTAGTCCAATGACAATTTTGACTGTCATCTTATCCTCCGTTCTGGATGTAATTTTTTAGTGTTGGCGACCAATTGTCGCCCATGCAAGGCATTTTCAACTTATGGGGGGATTCCCGATACCTGCCATCAGTATTGGTGATAATCTCTAGACATAGGTCATTTTATACGCATTATTTTGGGTATACTTGCCGATTGATAGCAGTTTTGCAGGAAAAATAACCAATGCGCAGGATTCTGGATCGGATTGATGAGAGGATCTTGAAAGAGCTTGAAGCCGATGGACGCCTCTCGATCGTGGATCTGGCGGCGCGGGTAAACCTGACGAACACACCTTGCTCAGAGCGCGTCAAGCGGCTTGAAAAATCCGGCTACATTCGCGGATATCGTGCTGTTCTCGACATGATGAAGATGGGTCTGGGGCACCTTACTGTCGTGCAGGTATCGCTTTCGGCGACCGCCGGAGACAATTCACTGGATGACTTCAACGACGCCGTCGCGCTGGTGCCCGAGATTGAAAGCTGTTTGATGGTCGCGGGATCGTTCGATTATTTGCTGACGGTCCGCACGCAAGACATTTCGCACTTTCGCAAAGTTCTGGGCGAAAAGATCAACAAGCTGCCGGGCATCCTTCAGACAAACTCCTTTGCCGTCATGGAAGTTGTGAAATAGCCGACCGTATCTGACTGGCGAGCGCAACATACCTGTCCCAAGGGGAGACATAACGGACGGAGCGTCGTCCACCGGTGGGAACGACCTCAAAGATCTTGCGTCGCCAGATCGTGGCCACTGGGAGCAGGCGCACTGCGACCACAAGACTGTCGCCGCAGTGCGATGCTGATCAGCCTTCTTGCGGATCTGCTTTTGATTTGCTGCCAAGTTTTCCCTTGGTCCATTCGCGCGCCTGCTGCATCACAACATAGAGTACAGGCACGATAATCACACCGAGAACCGTGGCCGCAAGCATGCCACCAAAGACCGCGACACCAATGGCTTGCTGGCTGGCGGCCCCCGCGCCGCTGGCAAGCAGCAAAGGCACCACGCCCAACAGAAAGGACAGTGCCGTCATCATGACGGCGCGGAACCGTTGACCGGCCGCCTCCATGGCCGCCTCGCGGATCGACAGGCCGCTGGCCCGCCGTTCCATGGCAAATTCGACGATCAGGATCGCGTTTTTCGACGCCAGACCGATCAACATGATCATACCGATCTGCGTATACAGATTGATATCCCCACCCGAAACGGCAACGGCGGCCAGCGCACCGAACAAGGCCACGGTGACCGACAGCAGAATGCCCACGGGCATCGTCCAGCTCTCGTATTGCGCCACCAAGAAGAGATAGCCAAAGATCACGGCCATCGCCAAAATGATGATCACCAGCCCTCCGGAGGCCTGTTGCTGTTGGGCGGTGCCGGTCCATTCAAAGGAATATCCGGGCGGCAGTGCGGTTGCCGATTCCGCTTCCAGCACCCGTATCGCGTCCCCCGTCGATAAGCCTTCCGCGGGCACGGCGGTGACCGTGGCAGCCCGGAACATGTTGTACCGGTTCAGTGCAACCGGCCCGAGTTCGCTCCGCGTCGTCATCAAGGTTCCCAACGGTATCATTTCATTGGATTGTGAGCGCACATAAAGATTGCCCAGGTCTTCGACGTTGCTGCGATATTCGCCGTCGGCCTGGATCATGACCCTGTAAACGCGACCGAACAGGTTGAAGTCGTTCACATAATACGACCCCATGAACGCCTGCAAGGTCAAGAATACGTCAGACACGATCACATTGAGGGACTTGGTCTTTTCACGGTCGAGATCGACAAAAACCTTGGGCACATTCGCGCGGAACGTCGAATAGGATTGGCTGATGTCAGGGCTTTGGTTGGCGGCATAGACCAGTGACCCAACCGCTGCCGAAAGGTCTTGGGCGGTGCCGCCGCCGGTTTGCTGAACTTTCATCTCGACGCCGGCGCTCATCCCCAGACCGGAAATGGGCGGTGGGTTGAAGGCAATCACGGTGGCTGCGATTTCCTGATTGGCGACCGCGTAAATATTACCCAGAATGCCGTTGGCACTCAATGCGTCGGTCTCACGCGCGCTCCATGGGTCGAGGTTGGCTACGATCATGGCCCCGTTGGAACTGCTGCCACTGAGCAGGCTGTACCCGTTCACGACAACAGTCGAGGAAATTCCGGGAATGTCGAGAATCTGATCGTTGATACGGTTGGTGACCGTTTCGGTGCGTTCAAGCGAGGCTGCATCCGGCAGTTGTACATCGACGAACAGATATCCATTGTCTTCCAGCGGGATGAAACCCGAAGGAATACTGTTCAACAAGGTTCCCGACCCAAAGAAGATGCCGCCAAGAATGGCCAGTGCCAGCAAGGGCACGCGGACAAGGCGTTTCACGATACCCACATAGCCGGTCCGGACGCCATCAATGCCTTGTTCGAATCCTTTCAGGATGCCCTTCGGAGGGCCTGACCGTGGCTTGAGGATGATCGCGCACAGCGCCGGAGACAACGTCAGAGCGTTGATTGAGGAAATCACAACAGCCGTCGAAATGGTGACGGCAAACTGCGAATAAAGCTTGCCGGAGATGCCGGGCATGAACGTCACAGGCACGAAAACGGCGAGCAGCACGAGTGTCGTGGCGATCACGGGGCCGGTGATCTGGCCCATCGCCTTGGCTGTCGCCTCCGGTGGACTGAGCCCTTCTTCGGCGATGATACGTTCGACATTCTCAACCACGACGATCGCGTCATCGACCACAATACCGATGGCCAGCACCAGCGCGAAAAGCGAGATCGTGTTCAGTGACATCCCGAACAGAAGCAAAAAGGCAAATGTCCCGATCAATGACACCGGGATCGCGATGGCGGGAATAACCGTCGCCCTTGCACTGCCAAGGAAGATGAAAACCACTGCAATGACGAGCGCGAAAGTCTGCATCAGCGTCGATATGACGTCTTCGAGGGACTGTTTCACAAACAGGGTCGAATCGAACGGTATGTCGTAAACCACGTCATCGGGGAACGCGTTCGAAAGCCGTTCCAGCTCTGATTTGACGCCGTCCGCAACCGCCAGTGCGTTGGCACCGGGGGCCTGATAGATCGCAAGAACCGTGGCCGGATTGCCGGAAAATCGGCCTGAAGCGTTGTAGTAATCCGCGCCCAATTCAACGCGCGCGACATCGCGAACGCGCACGATGCTGCCGGAGTCGCCTGTGCGCAGGACAATGTTTTCAAACTCCTTGACCGTGCTCAGCCGACCCTTGGCTTTGATTGTGTACTGAAATTGCTGGCCTTCCGGGATGGGAGGCGTGCCGATCTGCCCTGCGGAAACCTCGATGTTCTGTTCGCGAATGGCCTGGATCAGATCGGCGGGTGTCAGGCCCAATCCAGCCATGCGACTCGGATCCATCCACATGCGCATCGAGTATTCGAAATTGGTCATCACGTCGGCTTTGCCGACGCCAGAGACACGGGCCAGCGCATCCTTGAGGTTGATCGACGCGTAGTTCGACAGGAACACCTCGTCATATGTCCCGTTCGGCGAGGACAATGTGATGATCAGCATCATGTTGGTGGATGACTTCTGGGTCACAACACCGGACGCAGTCACTTCGCTGGGCAAGGACGCCATGGCTTGGGCCACGCGGTTTTGCACGTTCACCGATGCGATATCGGGGTCGGTGCCGACCTCAAAGGTGACCGAAAGGTTATAAGATCCCGTGTCGGTACTGTCCGAAGACATGTAAATCATGTCGTCGACGCCGTTGACCTGCGCCTCGATCGGGGCCGCGACCGTGCTTTCAACAGTTTCCGAGTTCGCCCCGGTATAGGTGGCGCTGACCGATACGACGGGAGGCGTAATTTCGGGGAACTGTTCGACTGGCAAAACAGTAAAGCCGATCACACCCATGATGGTCAGGACCAGCGAGATGACGATCGAGGTCTTGGGGCGCGCAATGAAAATCGAGGAAAACATCGATGCTACTCCTCGACCGGGCTGCCGGAGAGAACTGAATCCACCGCAACGCCCGGACGGACACGCTGCAATCCTTCAACGATAACCGTTTCGCCTTCCTGGAGGCCGGAGTCCACGACGACGGCTGTTTCGACCTGGCGCCCGAGCGTGACGTATCGTTGTTCCACGGTTTGCTGCTGGCCGACGACCAACACAAAATCACCACGCTGGTCACGCTGCACGGCAGCCTGCGGGATCATCAGGGCTTCGGTTGGCTCGTTGGCCTGGACGCGCACGTTCAGAAACGACCCGTCTGTGATCAGGTTGCGCGTGTTGTCAAACTGGGCCCGCACGGTGATTGTTCCCGTCGTGGGATCGATCCGGTTATCGATGAAAACCACCCGTCCGGCTTCGTCCAGTTCATCGCCGTTGGGCAGAATGACAAAGACGGCCGGGGATACAGTTGCATCAATCAGGTCATTTGGAGACGCATCAAGCGACTCGAGAATACTCACGAACTGCTGTTCTGTCAGTGAAAACTCCACATATATTGGTGCCACACTGACAACGTTGATCAAGGGGTCAGAGGTTGGTCCGACCAATTCACCGACGCTGACGGCTGCCCGGCCAACCCGCCCGTCAAACGGCGCATGTACTTCGGTATAGTCGACATCAAGCTGGGCCATGCGGATCGCGGCTTCGGCGATGGCGACTTGCGCGATGGCGACCTGATTATTGGCAAAGGCAATGTCGCGATCGGTTTGCGTGCCGACCTCGCGTTCATAAAGCTCGCTCTTGCGCTTCAATTCGACGGTCGTCAGGTCCAGGTTTGCGTTCGCCTGTGCCAGATCGGCCTGGCGCGCGGCCAGTGTCGCCTGATAGGCATCCGGTTCGACCCGGAAAAGCAGGTCGCCTTTTTTGACGACGTCCCCGTCCCGTACCAGAACCTCATCGACAAAACCGCTGACCCGGGCCACGATATCCACCTTGTTGATGGCTTCGCCCCTGCCGATAAAAATCTGCTGGTCGGTGATTTCGGACGTATAGGCGGCCGCCACGGACACCTTTGGCGGGACAGCGTCTTGCGCCCATGCCGTCCCGTGGATGCCAAGGACGATCAAACAGATCGCGAGAACCTTGTGAAATACCGCTCTCATTTTGGATTTCTCCATGTCAATTTCTGCCGCCACGTCGCGTGAATGCCGACGCGTTCCCCGGAAAGCATAACCATACAGAGATGGGGGATGTTGACCAGAGCGAGAAAACAATGAGCTGAAAGGAATTGGACCCGCCGATTATCTGGCAATGCCCGCCTGTCGGCCAAGCACAATGGCACTCAGCAAGCCATTGCCGGACAGATAGCCGCTGTCGCGTGCCCCGGAGACACCGCAGGCGGCGCCGCCCCCGGCATAGAGATTGGAAAATGGCGCGCCATTTTTGCGCAAAACCTGCGCCTGACCGTTTACCCGCAATCCGCCCTGCGTGTGAAACAGCGCCCCCGTCACGCGCACGCCGCAATAGGGCGGGGTCAGGGGGTGTTGGCCAAATTTGCGCCCAAATACGTCTGTCCCGTTTTCCGGCAGGCCCCGCAACGTTTCCGACAAAGCATCCCGGGGCAAAGCCAAGGCATCGGCCAATGCCGCGATGCTGTCGCCTTTGTGCACGGCCCCTGCGGCTTCGGCGCGTTTGAAGTCTTCGAACTGGCGGGCGATGGCTGCGATCCGGTCGTCGAAAATGGCAAAAGCCTCGGCCCCCGGTTGGGCGAGCACCACACGCGCCGCTTCGGAATAGCCTTGGGATTCGTCCCAGAACCGCACTCCATCCCGATTGACCTGCACGCCGCCCTCGGTGATCACCGCCCAGGTGATCAGGATCCCGTGTGGATGGGCAACATTGCCGTGCCCCTGATAGGCCCCGAGATGTTGAACATCTGCACCAATCTCTTCGGCCCACAGGACAGCGTCTCCGGTATTTCCATCATGACCGAACCACAGCCCGCCCTCGATCTCGGGCATGTATTGCGACACCAGCGCGCGATTGCCGCCAAACCCGTTGCAGGCAAGGATAAGCCGCTGGCAGCCGATGGTTTCCACCTCGCCGTCGGGGCGGGTGACCGACACACCTTTGATGACACCCTCTTTGTGGAACAACACGGTGGCGCGCAGATCGCAGATGATGTCGATGTCATTGCGTTCACACGCGCTGCGCAAGGCGTCGATCAACTCGGCCCCGGACCGCGTGGGCAGGCCATGCATTCGTCGTCGGCTGTGGCCGGGATAATCGAAATCGGTCACGACGGAGAATGGCAACCCGTGGGTCTCGGCCAGCCAGTCGATCGCGGCGGCGGCATTCTGTGCCAGCAAATCAACCAGAGCCTGGTCGTTTTCACCCTTGGCTTTGGCCTGAATGTCGTCTGCAAACAGGGCTGCGGCATCATCGATCCCCGCAGCGCGTTGCATGGCTGTACCCGCCGCCGGGATCAGACCCGCCGACAGGGCCGTCGAGCCGCTGGGGACGGCATCTGCTTCGATGACAAGCACCTGCTGTCCGGTCTCTTTCGCGGAAAGGGCCGCGACCAGCCCGCAGGCCCCTGCACCGATGATGAGCGTTTCGCACTCAACATCGAAACGGGCCGGAGGCGGCGCTGTTCTAGCTGTCATCTGCATCATAGCGCGCGCCCTTCTCCAGCATGTCCGCGGTGCCGATCACCCCATTCAAACCGTTGAAATCGAACATCCGGTCCGCGAAGGGCCGATTGCTGCCATTTGCCCGCAGGCTTTGGTAGTAATCCTGCGCAGTGCGCGCCAAGGCGCGTACGATCCCGCCCGGAAAGATGACGATGGAAAAGCCTTGCTGCTCCAGATCGTCTGCACCCGTGATCGGGGTTGCGCCGCCTTCGACCATGTTGGCCAATAGCGGAACGCGTCCGGCAAACTGGGTTGCGATTGCGTCCAGTTGCGCCCGCGTTTGCGGTGCTTCGATGAACAACACATCCGCGCCCGCCTCAAGATACGCGCCCGCGCGGTCGATGGCGGATGCGAACCCTTCGACCGCAATGGCATCCGTGCGCGCGATGATCAGTGTCTCTTCGGAGGCCCGCGCATCGGCCATGGCCGCCACTTTGCCCGCCATTTCCTGAGCCGGGATCAGCGATTTATCCGCCAGATGGCCGCAGCGTTTGGGATAGGTCTGATCCTCGACCTGAAGGGCCGCAGCACCGGCGCGCTCATAAAGGCGCATCGTGCGTTGTGCATTCAGCGCATTTCCAAAGCCGGTATCGGCATCGATGATCACCGGCAGGTCCGTCCGATCCGCGATCAGTGTCATTGTGTCTGCCATCTCGCTGGCGGTGGTCAGTCCGATGTCGGGCCGACCCAGCCGGGTATAGGCGACGGCTGCCCCGCTGAGATACAGCGCTTCGAACCCGGCATCCGTGGCCAGCGACGCGGTCAGCCCGTCATAGACTCCCGGCGCCACGAGGATGTCTTTTTGCGCGATGCGGGTCTTGAGGCTCATGCACCATCCTCCAGCCAGCGCAACGCATCGGCACAGCTCATCTGGTGAGTGACGGTGCCCAGTGACAGGATCGTTGCGTCATGCACGTCGTCGCGGAAGGCCGCACAGCCGTCTGTCAACATCACCGTTTCGATGTTGCGCAGATGCGCGTCCCTCAGCGTCGAGGCGACCCCGCCATTGGTCACAATCCCGCCGACGATCAGGTTTTCTACGCCCGTCGCGCGCATGAGGTATTCCAGCCGGGTTTGGTAAAACGCCGAATAGGCGACCTTTTCGACGACGAAGTCCGCAGGATAAAGCGTATCGACCAATGTATGGCCAAAGCTGCCGGGCGCGAAATCACCTTTGCCGAGGAAAGGGCGCAACTCTTTGAGATGCGGCGCAATCAGCGGTTCGCCGTCTCGGTCAGGCACCAAAGTGAACTGTGCCGAGAAGTAGCGCCCGCCTCTCGCCCGCAGCGCCGCGATCAAAGGGGAAATGCGGTCCGGAAGGGCTGCGATACTGGTGGCTCCCTGACCGGCCCGCCCGTAAGCCCCGTCAGGGTGTAGGAAATCATTCTGCAGATCGATGGTCAAAAGCGCGGTGCGCGCCGGGTCCCAGCTTTTGGGGTTACTCATGACGCATCCTCCACAGGTTCGATGATCGTGTTGCCAAACCGGTCGACGCGCCCTTGCAGGCCCGGTTCGATCAACACGGTTGTGTCTGGTTGCTCCAGAATGGCCGGGCCTGAAATGACAGTGCCCACTGGCAATGCGAGCCGGTCATAGACCGCCGTATCGTGCCAGCTATCGGCAAAGTGTACCGGGCGCGATGCCTTGGGCTTGGTTGAGCCGGACCCGGTCGGAGCCAGCGTTTCAAGGTCGAATTTAGGGCGTTTTCCCGTTACGGCGCTGCGCAGGTTGATGATCCGCCGCACGCCATTTTTTAGCAGTCGCCCGAACGTGGCCTGATAGGCTGTGTCAAAGGCTTCTTCGATCTGATCTTGCGTCGGTGTAATCACGCCCCCGTTTTCCATTGCCACGGTTATCGGCACCGAAACTGTGTGGGTCTGGCCGATATAGGCCATGTCCAGCTCGAAACTGACCTCGCGCGCCTCGAAGGTGGTGCGCGCGGCATCCAGCAGGGCCATCCCCTGATCAGCGTGGGATTGCATGAAGGCGGCAAGCGCCTTTTCGTCCAGGGTGGAGACCAGCGTGTTGATCGTCTGAACAAAATCCTGACGCATATCAGCAATCACGCAGCCCAAAGCGGAGGTGACCCCCGGATAGCGCGGCACGATGGCGCGCGCGATGCCGACTTCGGCCAGCATGGCCCCGGCATGCAGCGCGCCGCCGCCTCCAAAGGGCATGAAGGCAAAGCGCTTGGGATCGAACCCCCGCTCGACACTGACCAGACGAATGGCCCCGGCCATGCGCGAATTTGCGACCCGCAGGATCGCTTCGGCGGCGGCGAGGGTATCGAGATTCAAAGGCGCGCCCACATGGGTATCGATTGCAGTGGCTGCGGCCTCTACATCGAGACGCGTCAGCTTGCCGCCAATGGGGTTTTCCGGATCGATCCGACCCAGCACGACATTCGCATCCGTGACAGTGGGACGGAAATTGCCGAGCCCGTAAGCCACCGGACCGGGATCGGATCCCGCACTTTCCGGGCCGATGTTCAATAGCCCGCCCTTGTCGACCCAAGCGATGGAGCCGCCACCTGCGCCGATGGTCGTGATCTCGATCATCGGAGTGCGCACGACCATGCCGAAATCAATCGACGTTTGAGGTGACAGCATCGACTTGCCCTCGGCGATCAGCGAGACATCGAAGCTGGTGCCGCCCATGTCGCCCGTGATGACGTTGTCGAACCCCGCAGATGACGCGATATAGCCCGCCGCGATGACGCCTGCGGCGGGACCGGAAAGCGCCGTACGTATAGGTAATCGACAGGCCGTGTCGACGGCCATCACCCCGCCATTTGATTGGACGATCATGAATTCGCCATCAAAGCCGCCTTGTTTCAGTGCCCCTTCCAGCCGCCCAAGATATCCCGACACCTCGGGCTGTAGGTATGCATTGAGAGCCGTTGTCGAAAACCGTTCGAACTCGCGGATTTCAGGCAGAATTTCGTGCGAGGCAGAAACATGGGCGTTGGGCCACATCTTACGCACGGCGGCCACGGCTGCGGCTTCGTTCTGAGGGTTGGCATAGGAATGGGCAAAGAGGATCGCGACGGCTTCGCAGCCTTGTGCGCGCAAGGCTTCGGCGGCGCGGCGCACCGCGGACAGATCGACTGCGGTACGGATCGTGCCATCCGCCAATGTCCGCTCGGGCACTTCAAGGCGATTGCGCCGGTCAACGACCGGTTCAAAGTCGCCCCGCAGGCCCCATGTGCGCGGCCGGTCGCGCCGACGCATTTCCAGCACGTCACGCAGCCCTTCGGTGCAGATCACGCCAATCGTGGCCCCTTTGCGTTCAAGCAGCGCATTGGTGCCTGCGGTTGTCCCGTGCACAACCACTGAAATCTCGGACAGGTCGTCGATCTGGCGACCAATGCCATCCAGAAAGCCGGCCGATTGGTCGGGCCGCGTGGTGGGCACCTTGGCGACGGACGCCGTGCCGTCAGTTTCATTCAGCACAAAGACATCCGTGAACGTACCGCCCACATCGACACCGATCATACGTCCGGTCATGACGTCACCCCCCGCCAGTCCGTGCCATAGGTCTTGTCGGCTTCGCCTTCACTGACCATGCCGCGTGCCACATCCAAAGCGACGGCATCGGGTGCACGGTCGCGTGCCGCGCCGTATCCACCGCCGCCGGGCGTTTCCAGCCGCACAGCCTGCCCTTGGCGCAGGATGATCCCGCGCATTTTCGACGCGAGAGGTGGGTGTTTCCAGCCATCATCCTGTTCATAGGAAAAGATGTTCATCGTGCCGTTGCCCCCATCGGCAATACCCTTGGGTGCAAAGCGACCCCGCTCGCCGAAGAGAAACGCTTCGGCGCCGTTTTCTTCAAGCACTTCGATCTCATAGACTGCGCCCAGCCCGCCGCGATGCATGCCTGCACCCGCACTGTCAGGGCGCAGTGCCCAGGTGCGGAACATCACCGGATAGGCGGCCTCGAGGATTTCCATCGGTGGGATCGTCGCGGTGGAAATGGGGGCGTTGCCGTGGTTCAGACCGTCGGTCTCGATCGAGCCACCGTGGCCGCCGCCATAGAAACTGAACATGACCCAAGGCTGTCCGTTGCTGCGTTTGCCCGCAATCGACAGGGCGTTGATCGTGCCGTAAGCATTTGCCACGACCCGATCGGGGGCCGCCTTGGCAAAGGCCGAAAAGACTACGTCGATCATACGTAAAATGGTTTCGGTATAGCCGCCGGTAGGGGCGGGAAACTTGGCTGACAAGAGCGAGCCTTCCGGCACGATCACGTCAATCGGTCGCATCACGCCAGCGTTCGCTGGCAGGGCGGGAAAGACATGTTTGATGGCCACATAAGCCGTCGCCACGGTGGTCGGCAGGGCGATATTCACTGGCCCTGCGCATTGTCGGGCGGAGCCGGTGAAGTCGAGCGTCATGCGATCGGCCTTGATCTCAAGCGCCACTTTGATCTTGAGGGGTTCGTCAACAATGCCGTCATTGTCGAGGAAGTCTTCGGCCTCCCAGCGGCCATCGGGCAGGTCCTGCAATTCGGACCGCATGAGTTGTTCTGCCCGGTGCCCAAGTGCTTCAAGCGCGGCGGCGACGGTTTCAGCGCCATATTCGTCGAGCAATTCATCCATCCGCTTGATGCCGAGGTCCAGCGCGCCAAGCTGGCCGTTCAGGTCGCCCATTGCCGATTGCGGCAACCGGGTGTTGCGGAGTAGAATATCGATGATGTCCTGATTGACCTCACCTGCGCGCGCCAGTTTGACCGGGGGCAGAATGAAAGCCTCTTGGAACACATCCGTGGCGGCCGGATTGTAATTGCCCGGCACCGCTCCGCCCACATCGTGCCAATGGCCGACCGAGGCGAGATAGCAAAACAGTTCCCCGTCGCGGTAATACGGACGCACGAGGCGCATATCGCTCAGATGCGTGCCGCCGATATGCGCATCGTTGAAAATATAGATATCGCCATCGGCGAGATCACCGTCTGCCGCTGCCTTTTCGATCACCGCCTGCACCGCAAAAGCCATCACACCCACAAAGATCGGCAGGCCCGATTTGCCCTGAACCAGCGTGTCGCCCGTCTGGGCATGATACAGGCCGTGGCTGGCGTCATGCGCTTCGGCGATGATCGGGTTGAAAGCGGCGCGAAACAGGGTCGCGTCCATCTCGTCGGCAATCTGTTCCATCCGGCCTGCCAGAACCGACAGGGTGATCGGGTCGATATCGCTCATGCGTGCGCCTTTGTTTCTGCGATGTCGTTCCAGACATCCTGTCGTGTGATACAACCGGCGCTCACTTCGAACCGGTCGATGAAACGGATGCCGCTGAACGGCGTGCCGTCGGGCCATTCCCCCGAAAGCGTGCCCCGGCAATAGACAATGGCGGCGTCGCTGGTGCCTTGCATCGCGTCAAAGCCATCATAGGTCTTCGTGACAAATTTATAGCGGGGTGCGGCCCAGTCGATGAGCTGTTGCAGTTGCGTCATGGGTGCGGCCCCGGGAAACTGCATGACAAAGCCCGCGCCGAGCATCCCCCGCGCGGCTTTAATGTCGCGCCGCTCCATTGCGGCAAGATAGTCGCGCACAACGACTGCCGGGTCCGGCAGGGCCTTGGCGGGTTGGCGGGCGGTGCGGCCACGGAAATAATTATGAGCCGACATCTCGTGGATCATGACCGTAACCAGCTCTGGCGCTGCGGGCACAACGAATCGAACCGCATCGGTCAGGGCCTCGCCCAGACGCCTTTTTTCTTCGGAATCATAACCTTCCAGCACATGCAGTTCGACGATTGGCATGGCGCCCTCCCAATTCCATCTTGTATTATTTATAATACATGTATTGTATTGTTGTTAAGTCAAAAAATTTGACACATGAAATACAATCTCTTGATTTTTTGAAAGACACCTCTACCATCCGTCGCAGGTTTACAAGGGAATCGTCGCATGCAGCCGGGTCAATCAGTGCAGTTGCCGGAAGGTGCCAAGGCGCGCCGGGTGTACCTGTCGCTGCGCGATCAGATTTCAGATGGCCGTCTGCCGGACGGAGAGAATCTGCCGGGCGAACAACGGCTTGCCGCCAGCTTCGGCGTGTCGCGCGTGACCGTGCGACGCGCGTTGGATGCTCTGTCTGACGCGGGCTTGATCGAAAAGCGCGCTGGCAGCGGAACGAAAGTGCGTGCGCAGAACATGGCGGGCAAAGCGGCGGCGATGGACTTCAACACCCTCATGCCGCAACTGGTTGAGATGGGGCATTCGACAACGGCACGGTTGTTGTCGTTCTCCTACAGTCAGGCCCCGGATTTCGTAGCGCAGGCCATGGGGCTGGCGGCGGGCGAAAAGGTGCAGATCGCGACCCGCGTGCGGATCACGGATGACATTCCCTTTTCGCATCTGACAACTTACGTGCCCGCCGAAATCGCACAGAGCTATTCCGAAGACGACCTTGCCACGACACCACTGTTCAAGCTGCTGGAACGCAGCGGGGTTCAAATCGAAGAAGCGCACCAGTCTGTGTCCGCCACACTCGCAGGCCCGGATGTGGCCGAGGCGTTGGACGTGGCCGTGGGCTCGGCCCTGTTGTCGCTCAAACGTGTTGTGCGGGACGTGGACGGGAACGGCGTCGAATACCTCTCGGGCCTGTATCGACCCGACATGTTCCGCCTCGAAATGCCACTGAGCCGGGTCGGGCAAGGCAGTGCCCGCCATTGGGAGCCCGCGATAGGCCAGATGGACGAGGCGTCTGGATGAGCACACCGCTGACTTTGCTGGACAAGCTGTGGGCCGCGCATGAAATTGTGACGCGCCAAGACGGTGTTTCACTTTTGTGGGTGGATCGCCATCTTGTGCACGAAGGTTCGCACCATGCCTTTGCCAAGCTGGCCGCGCGCAGTGCGCATGTTGCGGCACCCGAGCTGACATTTGCCGTCGTCGATCATTACGCGCCGACCCGAAATCGCGCCCACATCGCCGATCCACAGATCGCACGCATGATCGACACGCTGCGCGCCAATGCGGCGACCCATGGCCTGCGCCTGTTCGACCTCGGTGACCCGGCGCAGGGCATTGTGCATGTGATCGGACCCGAACAGGGGCTGACGCTGCCGGGTTTGCTGATCAATTGTGGTGACAGCCACACATCGACGCATGGCGCGTTCGGCGCGCTGGCCTTCGGTATCGGCGCCACGGAAGTCGCCCATGTTCTGGCGACCCAAACCATCTGGCAGAAAAAGCCACCGGCCATGCGGATTACGGTCGATGGTGCCCTGGGCGCGGGTGTCAGTGCCAAGGATATCGCCCTGAACTGGATTGCAAAGCTGGGCACGGATGGCGCGCGCGGTCATGCGCTGGAATATACCGGCAGCGCGATAAGGGGTCTGAGCATGGAAGGGCGCATGACGCTGTGCAACCTATCGATTGAGGGGGGTGCACGCTTCGGTATGATTGCGCCGGATGAGACGACGCTGGCTTACGTTGAAGGCAGACCGCACGCGCCCAGAGGGCGGGACTGGGACGCAGCATTGACGGCCTGGTCTGATCTGACGACAGACGATGATGCTGAATTTGTGCGCGACGTGCATTTCGATGCCAGTGACATTTCACCGACCGTGACGTGGGGCACCAGCCCCGAGCAAGCGCTGCCCGTGACGGCGATGGTGCCCGATCCCGGACAACTGACTGATGACAAGGCAGACGCGGCGCGTGCGGCGCTTGACTACATGGGCCTTGTGGCGGGACGCCCGCTGGCGGGGACACAGGTGGATCAGGTCTTTATCGGATCCTGCACCAATGGACGGATCGAGGATTTGCGCGCCGCGGCCGCGGTTTTGGCGGGGCGGCAAGCCAAAGTGCCGGGGATCGTGTCTCCCGGATCTGCGCTGATCAAGGCGCAGGCCGAGGCCGAAGGGCTGGACAAGGTCTTTACCGATGCAGGCCTCGACTGGGTCGCGTCGGGATGTTCGATGTGTGTCGGTATGAACGGCGATCTGGTGGCAGAGGGTAAACGCTGTGCCTCCTCGACCAACCGCAACTTTCGCGGCCGACAAGGGCGCGGCGCGCGAACCCATCTGATGTCGCCCGCGATGGTGGCCGCCGCAGCCGTGGCGGGTGCGCTCACCGATGTGCGGCCCCTGTTGCAAGGCAGGCCGGCGTGATGGGCGGCTGGACGCAGCATAACGGGCAGGCCATTGCCTTGCCTTTGGCCAATGTCGACACCGATCAGTTGATACCGGCGCGATTCATGTCGGTGCCGCGGGCGGATGGCTACGGCAATTTTCTGTTGCATGACCTGAGGCGAGATGCGCAGGGGACATTGCGTTCTGACCTGCCGCTCAACGCTCACAGCGGGGCGAGTGTACTGGTGGCCGGGCGCAATTTTGGCAGCGGATCATCGCGTGAAGCGGCTGTGTACGCGCTCGTCGATGCCGGGTTTCATGCCGTCATTGCCCCCAGCTTTGGCGATATCTTTGCCAGCAACGCGGTCAACAACGGGCTGTTGCCCGCGCGGATCGAGGACGCCGCCTGCGAGGCGCTTCTGGCCCAATTGGGGGCGGGCATGCTTCCTGTGACGGTCGATCTGCACGCCAGCACCATCGCAATCAACGGCACAATACTGACATTTGCGCTGGAGGAAAGCTGGCGCATCAAGCTGATCAACGGCTGGGACGATATCGACCTGACGCAGCAATACACACCTGACATCAGCCGCTACAAAGACAATCGATCTCAAACCGCATCCTGGGCCTGGCCCGCAGCGGCGGATTGAAACGCGTCATAGGAACTGGCGCAAACCGACATCGGGGAGGTGTCGTAAACCAACGGGGATATCAGAGCGATCTGCCCCCAACGAAAAGTGGAGAATGACAATGAAGATGAATGTACTGGGCGGCATCCTTGCCGGGTCGACGATGGTCGCAAGTTTCGCGCAGGCACAGGAGACGATCACTGCGGTGCATGCCTTTCCTGAAAGCCTGATCTACACTCAGAGCTTTCTGTCTTTCGTGGACAAGGTGAATGCCGCCGGTGAAGGTGTCGTTCAGATCGAAGTGCGGGGCGGCCCCGAAGCGATCGGCATGTTCCAGCAGCCTGACGCCGTACGCGATGGGATCGTCGACATGGTCTATACACCCGGATCGTTCTACGGCGGAGCCCTGCCTGAAAAAGACGCGATGGTGACATCGAACCTGACAGCCGTGGAAACACGCGCCAATGGCGGGATCGAACTGATCGACCAGATCCATCAGGAAAAGATGGGCCTGAAATACCTCGGCTGGTTCGACAGCGGTGTGTGCTACAACCTGTGGACCCGCGAAGCGCCCACATTCGATGCTGATGGTAACCTTGAGGTCGAAGGGCTGAAGCTGCGCGGCAACAACGTTTATAACGCCTTCTTCACCAACTACCTTGGCGCTCAGGTCATTGATCTGCCTACCGGCGAAGTGTACTCGGCCCTGCAACGCGGTGTTGTGGACGCGACCGGTTGGACGCAGATCGGCCTGATCGATCTGAAGTGGAACGAGTTCCTGAACTATCGCATCGAGCCGTGCTTTTTCTCGACCGATCTGGGTGTGATCGTGAACATGGAGAAGTGGAATTCTCTGTCTGAAGAGGCCAGGACTATCGTGCAGGACGTCGCCATCCAGCACGAGATCGACAGCGTCGCAGCCCTGCGCATTAAGCGCGACGAAGATTTTGCAGCTCTTGAGTCGGCAGGCATGCAAGTCGTAACGCTGGAAGGCGAAGCGAAAGCCAACTATCTGGCCGCTGCCCGTGAAACAACATGGGAACGGATGAACACCCTGATGGCTGAACAGCCCGGTGGTACCGGTAACTATGATCGTCTGCTGGAGCTGTTCTACGATCTGGACGCCAACTGATCCAAATTGCGGGCCCGCCATCCCGGCGGGCCCGTCCTCTCACAAGGCCGACACCGTTTCATGATCAACAAAGCCTACCTTACCGTGCTGTACGCCATGGCGTTCCTTTCGGGCGCAACGCTGGTCTGGCTGATGATTTCGGTCGTCGCTTCGGTGTTGATGCGCAATGCCGGACTGCAACCGTTTGCGTGGTTGTTCACATCTGCGGAATACGGTTTGCTCTACATGACGATGCTGGGCGCGCCCTGGCTGGTACGGGAAAAGGGTCATGTTCACATCGAACTTGTCACCTCGGCCTTGCCACCTGCTGCGCGGCGTATCGTCAGCCGGGGCGTGGCCGTTGCCTGCGTCGCAGTCTGCCTGATCCTGGCCTGGAAGGGCGTTGATCTGGTGCTGACCAATATCGAGCGGGGCGATGTCGACACCCGGGCCTATTACTTCCCGCGTTGGATGCTGACGATCACCTTCCCCATCAGCTTTGGCCTGATGGCGATTGAGTTTTCGCGCTTTGTGTTCGGATCCGACCTCATGCACACCGGCGAAGCAGGGATTCACGAATAATGGAATGGTATGAGGCATTGGGCCTGCTGGTCGGCGCAATCATGTTCCTGATGGCGATGGGCATGCCCGTTGCACTCGCGTTCCTCGCGGCCAACATCCTTGGCGCATGGATATTCATGGGCGGCGAGCGGGGCGTGTCTCAACTGCTCAACAACGGTCTCGGGGCGCTGACCAAATACGCGCTGGTGCCGATCCCGCTTTTTTTGCTGATGGGCGAGATTTTCTTTCACACTGGGCTGGGCGGGCGCATGTTCACCGCCATCGACAAGCTGCTGGGGCGTCTGCCGGGGCGGCTGAGCTATGTGACCGTTTTGGGCGGCACGGCCTTTTCGACGCTTTCGGGTTCATCCATGGGGTCCACCGCGCTTCTGGGCTCGCTGATGGTGCCGGAGATGAACAAACGCGGCTACAAACCCCACATGAGCATCGGCCCGATCCTTGGCACTGGCGGGCTTGCGATTATCATCCCCCCCTCGGCGCTGGCCGTCTTGCTGGCCACGCTGGCGCAGATTGATGTGGCGGGCCTGTTGATCGCCGGGGTGATCCCCGGTTTGATCCTGGCCGGGTTCTACATCGCGACGATCTGGATACAGACCAAGATCGACCCCGACGCAGCACCCGCATATGACGTCGAGCCAATGACCTTTGTGCAAAAGATCAGCCTGCTGGTGCGCGAAGTCGTGCCTATGGTTGGCGTTATGGTCGTGATTGTCGTGCTGATGATCCGCGGGTTCGTCACACCGTCCGAGGCGGCGGCCTTCGGGGCGTTGGGCGTTCTGATTCTTGCGGCGGCCTTCCGGTGCCTGACGATAGACGCCATGAAGAAATCCATCATCGGCGCCATGCGCGTGACCCTGATGGCCTACCTGATCGTATTCGGGTCTGCCACGTTCAGCCAGCTTCTGGCGTTCTCGGGGGCGTCGCGGGGACTGGTCAACTGGGCGACGTCCTTCGATCTGGCCCCGCTTGCCATGCTGCTGGTGATGTTCGCGGTGCTCTTGGTCCTCGGCATGTTCATGGAGCAGATCTCCATGATGCTGCTGACGGTGCCGATCTTTTTCCCTCTGGCGGTGACCCTCGGATTCGATCCGATCTGGTTCGGCCTGATCATGCTTTTGGCGTTGGAGATCAGCTTTACCACGCCACCCTTTGGCCTGCTCTTGTTCGTGATGAAGGGGGTCTCGCCGAAGGGGACGACCATGCGCGTGATCTACACGTCAGCATTCCCGTTTATCGGATGTTCGTTGCTCTTGGTGGCACTGTTGATTGCCTTCCCGCAACTGGCGCTGTGGTTGCCGTCGTTCTAGACAACAATCAAGGGGACAGCCACGTGCCTTGCCAGTTGTCACCGACGACATAGGCCGCGCGGCGATGCCGGGTATCCAGATGCACCAGATCGATATGGGTCAAATGACATTCCAGCACGGCAAAACTGTCGCGCAACGCAGGTTTTTCATACGCGTACACATGCGCGATCGGCGTGCCCGGCGTTGGTGTCGTGCCATATGACACGCGTGAAGTGGCCGGAACTTTGGCCCATTGCGCGTCAACGTCCGGCCCGGTCAGGATGGTCACCCGCGCCGTCAGGCGAATTTGCAAGTCTGCGCTGGGCACCCAGATATGCAGAGCGGCCACTGGATTGTGGCGCAAAGCGACCACTTTCGGCGTGGTGATGTCGGTGTGGGCTTCGAGCACGCCTCTGTCTTGGTCTGCTGCACGCAAGGCAACGGTTCGGGCTTCGGGCGTGCCATCCGGTGCGACGGTCGCAAAGGTCGGGAACCGGGCAGGGGCGTCGCTGCGCGCCACGCCATCGCGAAGGTGCCGCCAGCCGTCCGACAGGAACGCGGCCAGATCATTGGGGTCACTCATAGCCTGTCATCTCCAGGTATCCTTGTCCTGCGTGGCTTCCGCTGATGGTGACCGGCCCCTCCCAATACGGGATTGAAAGGCCCATCCATGCCGCCGGGTTCAGGGCGGAGACGGTCACATCCACCTGTCGTTCGGGAAGTATCACGCGCCACTGCGTCGGGATTGTGCGGTCGGCCACATCCGTCAAGGCCAGCGCCTCTGCGCCAAAGCTGCCGTCCGCATAGGCCGTCGTTGCCCCGTCCGGCGTGATCCACGTGGCGGAGGTGTAGTCCGTGCCATCGGTTTGCCGCAGTTGAAACCCCATCAATTTTGCGCCGTCGTCAAAAGACAGGGAAAACCAGTCCCAACCGGATTGCGTGTCCGACAAAGGCTGTGACGACCATTCGCGGTCCAGCCACGCGCTGCCGGTCACCTCGACCGGACCCGTGGGCAAAGTGAGCACGCCTTCGATCTGGAAGAACGGTTGAGAATAGTAATAGCTGGCTTGTCCTTCTGCGGATTTGACCGAAAATCCGTCCTCGCCGTGAAAGACCAAAGGCCCCATGGCAGTGAGCGCCATGTCATAGGCAAAGTCCGGGCCATTGGCGGTCAGCTTCATCTGATCGAAATTCAGCCCCTCCAGTGCCCATTCGTCGATCCAGGCATGAAACGGATCGGCCTGCACCCCGGCCTGCCCGATACCGCCCCGGGCAAAACGTTCGGCGGTCAGATGGGTTTCGGGGGTCGTAACGGCTGCATGGGCAAACCAGATCTGAGGCGATTGCCAGCCCTCGGCCTCTCCGGGCGCAAGGGCGGTGCGAAACAGGGTCCATTGCAAGCCATAGGGCGTACCGTCCGGGCCCAGCAAATTGGCCGTCAGATACCACCATTCGATCCGGTAGTCCGGGTGCGGCCCGTGATCCATTGGAAAAGAAAAACTGGGGTTGGCCTGCGGTGTGGCAAAGCCTTCCGCATCGGTGCCCAAGCCGGAAAACCCCTGCGCCGCTGCGGCGAAGGGCAAAAGGCAGAGCAGCGCAAAAACTCTAACGTTCATTGGCAAACACCTTCAGTAAGGTCGAGGGCGGCGTGCGCATCAGACGCAGGGCGGGCCACAGGGCGGCCAGAGCGGCTGCGATCAGCGCATAGATTCCCAAACGCGCATAATCGGCGGGAAACAGGAACATGGGCAACCGCCAGCCAAACGCCTCGACATTGATGATGCTCAGGAGCACCCAAGCCAGAGCCAGCCCAAGCGGGACTGCGCAAACGAACACCAAGGCCGCCAGAACGACCGCGCGCAGCAGCTCCAACTGGCCCAGCGTGCGCCGTGTCAGCCCCAGCGCCCAGACCGGGGCAAGCTGCGGCACCCGCAGATCGGCCAGTGTCAAAAGGCTCATCAGCAGGGCAAAGCCTGCCACCATGAGCGTCAAGGCGTTCAGGGCCGCCGTGACCGTGAAGGTGCGTTCAAATACTCCCAGCGATATTTCCTTGATCGCGGCCTGGTTGATCATGGCGCTGTCGGGGATACCGAGTGTACCAGCGATTGCGTTGCGCAAGCCCGCGACGTCTTGGGTGCGGACGCCGAATTGGAGCGGGAAGAGCTCCGGGTGCAGCGTCTCGAATTCAACTTCAGAAATGACGACTTGCCCGTGGGGGTTGCCATAGTCGCCCACAACCGCCGCAATGGGCAGGGTCAGACCGGGCGCTGCCTCTATGGTGTCTCCGACCCACAGGTCCGCACGGCGCGCCAACTGCTCGTTCAGTACAACGGCCTGACCGGCCTCCACCTGATCCCAGGCATCATCGGTCGCATCCAGAAACACCCAATTTTCGCGATAGGTCGGGCCGACCCGTACACCGTAAACTTTTGCTGGCTGACCCGCGATGTTGGCTTGGGTCGACAGCAAAGGCAGGACTTCGACGCCTTCACTTTGCAAAAAAGCCTCAAGCTGGCGGCTTTGATCCTGGGTGTCGACCTGAATGAACAATTCCGGGGCCAGCCGCTGATCCAGAAAGGCCACGAAGGTCAGTCGAAAGCTCGACACCATCGTGGCGACGCCGATATTTGCGGATACGGCCAGCAAGAGCGCCATCAGCGCAAGGCTCAGACCCGGCAATTGCTGGCGCGTGTCTGCCCAGAACCAATCCCAGATGGGCGCGCGGGTCATCCGTTGCAGAAACGACAAGGCCCGCTCGGCCAGAACGGGCAGGGCGAGCGCTGCACCGATCAGCAGGCAGGCCAGCAAGGCAAATCCAGCGGTCAGCCCCCGGGCGAACAGGCCCAGAAGGAGCGCCACGCACAACAGCGATACCGAACACATCATCAAAAGGCGCAATCGTCGACCGGCGACCATGGCCCACGCCCTTGGGCGAACACTTGCCAAAAGCGGCATTCGCGCGATCTGCCATATCCGGTTGGACAGCGCCGCCGCGGTGCCGAGCAGAGCGATCAACAAGCCCGACAGCCACCACTCGGCCCGAAACTTGAGCGTGCCGGAAATATCCGCGCCATACAGGCCGCGCACGGTCGCGGCCACGTCCGGCAACAGGAATGCCGCGATCAGGTACCCGAAAACGATCCCCAGACCCGCCCCAATCGCCGCCAGCATCAGCATTTCCGCCGTGATCAGCACGATGAGCATCCGCAGCGGCACGCCCAAAGATCGCATCGTCCGGATCATCCCGCGCCGTTGTTCGAAGGCAAGACCGATGGTGCTGTGGACGATAAAGAGCCCGACTGCAAAGCTGAGCAGGCCAAAGGCGGTGAGGTTCAGGTGAAAGCTGTCGGTCAACTCGCCGACATCGGCGGACTGTTGCGAGGGCTGAAAGCGCAGTTGTGGCGCGACTGTACCCAGTTCAGGGCGACCCATGGGCTGATCGGGCAGCACGATGAGGCGCGTGAGGTCCTGGCGCTGCAACAGATCTTGCACGACGCCGATATCGGCAATGGCGATACCGGGTGCCATCGTCGTGTCGACAGTGACCGGGGCAACACCATCAAGGTCCCGCGCGGCGGCCTCGCCGGTAAATACCTGGCCCGGCTGTGTAAAGTCCAGCATCTGCGGCGCACCCGCCGCTTGCGCGGGCAAGAACCCGGCGGGCGACGTGATCGGGTCGATCCCAAGCAGCCGCACACCGTTCAATCGCCCTTCGATCACCGGCGACACCTGCCATCCGGCGCGCCTGAGATCGATATAGGTTTGCTGGGCGATTTCATTGCCGCGCCGGGGGACCAGTTGGTCATATTGCCCCTGACCGAGTGTCGACGCGGCTGCGGCATAGCTGGCGCGGGCTTCGGTATTGATGGCTTGGACGCCCGACCAAAGCGCCGTCGCGAGCGCCAGACCCGCAAGGTAGGCAAACAGCTGAATCGGATTGCGCCGCCAATGCGACAGCAAGGCAGACAGGCACGCCCGGATCATGCCAGTCGGCCACGCTGCAAATGGATGTGGCGGTCCATGCGCGCCGCGACATTTGACGAATGTGTTACGACGAGGAGGGCCGCTCCGGTCTGCGCCACCAATCGCAGCATCTGGTCAAGGACCTCGGCGGCTGTCGTTTCATCCAGATTGCCCGTCGGCTCATCCGCCAGCAGCAAACGCGGCTTGACCGCAAGGGCGCGGGCAATGGCCACGCGCTGCTGTTGGCCGCCTGACAAAGTCTCGGGGTATTTGCCCATTTGCTCCGTGAGGCCAAGTGCCATGACAAGGTGGTCGATATGCGCCTGATCCATCCGCCCGGACAGCCGCGCCTGAAAGGATATGTTCGCCGCGACGGTGAGTGAGGGCACAAGGTTGAACTGCTGGAACACCAGCGCAATATCGCTACGACGCAAAGCGGCGCGTGCTGAGTCATCCAGCGTTGTCACGTCCTGCCCGCAGACGTGAACATGCCCGCTGTCCACCTCTTCCAATCCGCTGGCGATATGCAGGAGCGTGCTCTTGCCGCTGCCGGATTCGCCGGTCAACGCGAGGGTCTGGCCTGCCTCCAGACCGAAGCTGACGCCCTGCAAAACGGGAACCGACCCGTCACTGTCATGAAATGATTTTTGGACGGAAACAAACTCAAGCAGCATTTTTTACCCTCATGGCGCGTTACGTATCACGCGGGCCCGGGTTTGACAGGATACGGGCCGAAAAAGGTGGATGTGTTGTGCCCGGCGGGCCTTGTCTGCGCCATCAGGCCCGTAAGAGGTGCTGCTTGGAAGGCCGCTGTCATATCGTTGCGTGCCAATACACCGCACCCTGTCGAATGTTCCGGGAACAAGCGCTTTTGGGGTATTTCTCAACCCTTGGATGAAAGTCCGGCGGCGCACAGTGGCTTTTACGCTTGCTATGTCCCCGGGATGCTATATCGGAACCCGGAGGCATCACACGACGCAGGTTATGACAAAAAACACGAATGACACCGCTCCGATGGCTGCGCGCGATTGGGTTAAAATCCTCGCGCAGTACCGCGAACCAAGCGGCCTGAGAAGCAGCTTTGAATTGGGTGTCAGCTTCGTGCCGTTTGTCGCCCTTTGGGTTCTGGCCTGTTGGACGGCGCAATACAGCTATCTGGGTGCGTTTCTGATCTCGGCTGTGAATGGTGGATTTCTGCTGCGTCTGTTCTGCATCCAGCATGATTGCGGGCATGGCTCCTTCTTCAACAATCGTAACCTGAGTGACTGGATCGGACGTGCCCTGGGCGTTGTGACCCTGACGCCTTACGACGTTTGGCGCCGGACGCATTCGCTACACCACAGCCACGCAGGTGACCTGAACCATCGCGGCATCGGCGACATCATGACCCTGACCGTTGCCGAGTACCACCAGCGGACGGCCTTCGGGCGGTTCCTGTACCGGGCATACCGTCATCCATTAGTCATGTTCGGCGTCGGCCCGACATATCTTTTCTTTCTGGAAAACAGAACACCTTACCCTTTGTCAAAGCAGGGCAAGAAATACTGGATCAGCGCGATGGGCACGAACGCCGCAATCGCCGCGGCCTTGGGTACGATTGTCTATTTCGGCGGGCTACAGGCGCTGTTTCTGGTGTTCTTGCCAACCACTCTGATTGCCGCGTCAGTCGGTACGTGGTTGTTTTATGTCCAGCACCAGTTCGAGGCGACCCACTGGGATCAAGGCGAAGAGTGGCAACTGCACGAAGCGGCGCTGCATGGCAGTTCCCATTTTGATCTGCCCCCGATTTTGGCCTGGTTCACCGCCAATATCGGCATTCACCATGTGCACCACCTCTATAGCCGCATTCCGTTCTATCGGTTGCCACAGGTTCTGAAGGACCACGAAGAGCTGGTCGAGTGCAGCCGGATGACGTTGATGCAAAGCTTCAAATGCGCGAGCCTCGACCTATGGGACGAAAAAAGCCGCACCTTGGTGTCATTTTCCAAAGCTCGCATGTTGGCGGCCTGATCGTCTGATTGCCAAAGGTGACGGTGTCGATGTCGACGAGCATCGCGCGAACGTGCTGGATCAGATTTACGCGTTTCGGGGGTTTATAAGGCCAGGTCGTCTATCAGGCTTTGCTTGGAATAGTCTGCCTTGGCCACACGGCGTTTGACGCGTCCGCCTTCCATCAACACGAAACTGTCGCCCAACCCAAAGGCAAAGTCGGCGTTCTGTTCAACCAGAACAATAGCCATTTTGCCCTGACTGCGCAGCAGTTGAAGCGCATCGCCGATCTGGTCGATGACGTTGGGCTGGATGCCTTCGGTCGGTTCATCCAGCAACAATACCTTTGGCTTGGTGATAAGGGCGCGGGCGATGGCAAGTTGCTGCTGCTGCCCTCCGGACAGGTCACCGCCCCGGCGCGCCTGCATGTCGCGCAAGACCGGAAACAGATCAAACACATAGTCAGGAATGCTGTGTTCGGACTTGGGAAGGCAAGCAAACCCCGTTTCGAGGTTTTCCATGACAGACATCATGGGAAAGACTTCGCGCCCCTGCGGCACATAGGCGATGCCCGTGCGTGCGGCATCATATGCTGACACACTGCGCGTGGGTTGCCCGTCTACCTTAACATCCCCGCCCGAGGCCGGATGACGCCCAGCGATGGCCTTGAGCAGGCTTGTCTTGCCCACCCCGTTGTTGCCCATCAGAGCTGTGATCTGACCCTGATCCGCATGAAAGGAAATGTCATAGAGGATCTGGCTCTGGCCGTAGTGAAGATCAAGATCGGTGACATCAAGCATGACTGCGTCCCAAATATACGTCGATGACGGTTTGGTTGGAGGTGACATGGTCAAGGCTGCCCTCGGCCAGCACCGAGCCCTCGTGCAGCACCGTCACCTTGCAGCCCAGACGGCGCACGAATTCCATGTCATGTTCAACGACCACAACGGCGCGTGTCTCGGCGGCGCGCCGCAGGATGTCGGTTGTCTTTTCGCGCTCTTCGACTGTCATGCCGGCCGCGGGCTCGTCCACCAGCAGCAGCTTGGGGTCTTGCGCCAGCAACATGCCGATCTCAAGCCATTGCTTTTGCCCGTGGCTGAGCTCGCCTGCGACGCGGGCCAATTGGTCGATCAGGCCGATCTCGGTCGCGATGGCTTCGATCCGTTCCGCGTTCTTCGGGGTTTTCTTGTGCATCAGAACCGCAAAAGGCCCGCGCGGGTTTTTCAGCGCCATGGCGAGGTTCTGGCGCACGGTTTGCGCCTCGAACACCGTCGGTTTCTGAAATTTGCGGCCAATGCCCTCCCGGGCAATCTGGCTTTCGGACATACCCAACAGCGAGATATTCCGATCCCCCCAGATCACATGGCCTTCGTCAGGTTTTGTCTTGCCTGTGACGATATCCATGAAGGTGGTTTTCCCGGCTCCGTTCGGGCCGATGATGGCGCGCAACTCTGCGGGGGCAAACTGGATCGACAGGCTGTTGATGGCGCGAAACCCGTCAAAGGTGACCGTGACGCCATCCACTTCCAAAAGCGTGCTCATGACGGTTTCCTCACCAGATAGTCAAACAGGCCACCGATGCCTTTGGGAAAGAACAGCGTAACCGCGACAAAGGACACGCCCAGCAGCACCAGCCACCAGTCCGTCCATTGTATGGTGTAGAAGCCAAGGTTGATGTTTGGCGCACCGCCGCCCGTGAACCAGCTGGACAAAAGCGATACAAACGCCGCCCCGATGGCCGCTCCGTACAGTCTGCCGCGTCCGCCAATAGCGACCCATACGGCGAGATAGATGGAAGCGATGGGCGTAAGCTCACCGGGGTTGATGATGCCCGCCTGCGGATAATAGAGCGCACCCGCGATGCCGGACACAATGGCCGTAATGGTAAAGATGAACAGCTTGTAGCTTTCGACATGATAACCAAGGAAGCGTACGCGCGCTTCGTTGTCGCGTATGCCTTTGACGACGCTGCCCATCTTGCCCGACACGACCCAGGCGAAAAAGACATAAGCCAGCGCAAGGGCGAGGGCCGAGCCCCAGAGGAACACGATGGAAATCATCGCCTGAGAGGTTTCCTCGTATCCGGGGATGTTTTGCAGGCCCGAAAGGCCGTTATTGCCGCGCAGGCCGCTGTCATTCTGGAACAGGTACAGGGACAGCGCGAGGGTCATCGCTTGCGTCAGGATCGACAGGTAAACGCCTGTAACCCGCGATCGGAAGGCCAGCCAGCCAAAGACCAGCGCCAAGAGGCCGGGCACCAGAACCACCATCAGCAATTGCAGAAAGAGGCTGTCGGCAAAGGCCCAGATCATTGGGAATTCGGCACTGCCCACCACGCCGAATATCTGGTTGCCGATGGCGTCCGATATCTCTTGGGGGGTTGGCGGGATGGTCTGTGCCATCAGGTTGGGTACGACGATGGCTTCGGTGCGGGCATACATCAGCCACATGCCGATGGCGTATCCGCCGATCCCGAAGAAGGCAAAGTGGCCCAGAGACAGGATCCCGCAATAGCCCCAGACGACGTCCATCGCGATGGCAATGAGGCAGAGGCACAGTGTTTTACCAAGCGTTTTCACGAAGGAGGTCGAGATCAGGCCGACCCCCGTTGCTTCGGACATCAGCGTCACGACCACTGTGAAGAGGCCAAGGGCGGCAAGGAACCACAAGACCGATGGGTTTTGGGAAATAAAGGACTGTCTCATGGCTGCACCCTGACTGTGGTCTGTCTCAGAAGGCGTTTTGCTGCCTGCGCGACAAAAAGAACCCGTGCCCTTGCGGATTGGTACAGGTCAGCCCTGTGCTTTCCGACTGGCAAAAGATCGCGCCGAAACTCGCACTTACGCCGTAGGGGGCAACATCGGTATAGTTCACGGCGCGTGGCGGGTTGCTGCTGGACAGAGTTGCCGGGCCGATGGGGCCGAGTTTGAACACATGCCCCCACGTCGCGCTGCAATTGATCGGGCGCGGCAAGGCGGGTGGACCAGCGGTGCGGTTGATGATGGAGCATGTGATCTGGCTCGCTTCGACGGCACCGTTGCAATAGATGTTGCCCGACGGCGTCATGAAACCGTAGCCGTCGGCCGATGCCGCGCAGGGCAAGGCGAGAAAAATCGCTGAGATCAGGGGTCGCATGGGCATTCCTTTCGATCATGCACGTGTGTGTCCTGAAAGTGAGCAATGTTTGGGCCATAAGATCAATCCGCCGCGGCTCGGCCCTTGAGGGCGACGATGCCCTTGGGTCGGAATTGGATGAACAGGATGATGAATAGGATCATGTAGGTCTGCGCGGCCAGCGTATTGGACGGGTTCAGCCACTCGATCCCTTTTTGCAGGAACCCGATCATGGAGGCCCCGGCAAGCGTGCCCCAGACGTTACCCACGCCGCCGACCACAACAGTCATAAAGCTTTGCACGATATAATCGGCACCCATTTCGGATGTGACCTTGGCATAGAGGCCGATGGCAACACCCGCGATCCCGGCAATGCCGGAGCCAAGGCCGAAGGTCAGCATATTGATCCGGTCCGGGTTGATCCCCATCGAGGCCGCCATGCCGGGGTTTTGCGTCACGGCGCGCACTTCGAGGCCGAGCCGCGTGCGTTTCAGCACAAAGAGGATCAGCGCAAGGAACAAGAGCGCCAGAACAAAAATCGCGATCCGGATATAGCTGATCTGGATCACGTCCGAGATCACCCAGGCTCCGTCCAGCCAACCGGGCGAGGTCAGGGGCCGGGCCTGGGTGCCAAAGATGTTCTTGGCCAATTGCTGCAAGGCAATCGAGATGCCGAATGTGGCCAGCAGCGTCTCAAGCGGGCGATGATACAGGTGGCGGATCACCAGGCGCTCCATCGTGACGCCCGCGCCAAAGGTGATGGCAAAGGCCAGAGGCAGGGCCACGATGATCGACAGCGTGTAGTCGGGAATGAACAATTGCACGACATAGCCGGTATAGGCGCCCATCATGATGAACTCGCCATGCGCCATGTTGATCACGCCCATCACGCCAAAGGTGATCGCCAGCCCGATAGCCGCAAGGAAATAGATCGAGGCCAGTGACAGGCCATCAAGTGCCAGATCCGCGGCCTGCGCAAAGGCTACCCGCGTTTCGACCGAGGCCAGAGCCGCGGCAGCGGCGTCTGTGATGTCAGTATCGGATTCATCATATTCTTCGTAAAAGACATGCGCCGACAGGGCCGCATCGCGATCCGCAATCGTGACCAAGGGCGGGACGGTGCCTGCGGCGGCAAGTTGGGAATAGGCGACTTCGCGCATTTCTTCGGTGCCCAATTGGGCAATCGGGGTCTGTCCGACGCGTCCATCGACGACATGTGCCTCAAGGGCGGCGCGGATTGTCTGCGGCGGGGTGCGCGGGGGTGCCAAGCCTGCCTCGACCAATTGCGTGTAATAGGCATCCGGCGTTTCGCCGGTCTCAAGAATGCGGGCGATGTTGCCCTCGGGCATTGTGGCGCTCACGCCTTCGGAGGTGGTCAGGATCTGGTTGAGAACGCTGCGTGCCTCGACGCTGGTGTCTTTGGCAAGGCTCTCGATGGCAGCGATGCGATCCGCCGTTTCGTCCGCAAAACGCGCGGACATGAAGTTTGCCAGTTGGATCTTGCGGGCTTTCAGTGTGCTGTCGGTTTCGCCGTCGATCGACGCGAGCAGCGGTGCCAGTTGTTCCGTTTCGGGGCTGCGTGCGATCGAGTCCACGGCGCTTTCACGACGGGCCAGATCAGGATCGCTCAGCTGGAACTGCACGAGGGCGGTACCGATCACGCGGCGCACGCCGCCATTCGGTCTGATTTGGGTAAAATCATCCTTGGAGGCGGTGCTTTGTTCGCCCGTGTCCACGTCTGTCAGGGTCAGATCATCGCCCTGTTCGCGGGCGATGAAAAAGATACCGTCGTTGCGTTGCCAAACATTTCTATCGGACCATTCTTCAAGAAACGTGGTGGTCTGCGGCAAACCGGACGCAACCAGATCGTCCAGCGCGACGCTCACGCTGCGGCGTGACGGCTTGGCGACCTCGTCGGCATGAACCTGCAGAATACCTTGCAGTTCCTGTGCCTGCGCAGAGACGAAGGTGCCAAGCCACAGGGCTATGGCGAGTACGAAGTAGCGCATATTGAAGGGGCTTTCAGGTCATGAGATGGCAGGGCGGCCCGAAGGAAAAAGCCGCCCCGCGCGTTGCGATCAGTAGTTGGACGTCAACTGAACGCAGGTTTTTGTCTCGGTGTTGTACATGCCGCAGCCCAGGTCTTTCCAATCGGACATCAGCACAGCGGAGGCAGGCAGGAAGTCTGTCCATGCGTCGCCCGGTACTTCGGCGGTCTGGGAGATGATATCGAACTGACCATCTGCCGTGATTTCACCGATCAGAACAGGTTTGGCGAGGTGATGGTTGGGCAGCATGACGGCTGTACCGCCTGTCAGGTTCGGGAATTCCTGACCATACATGGCCGTGCGCACGGCATCGACATCTGTGGTGCCGGCCGCTTCAACCGCGTTGATCCACATGTTGAAGCCGATATAGTGGGCTTCCATGGGGTCATTGGTCACGCGTTCCGCGCCTGCAAAGTCTTTCCAGGCTGCGATGAAATCCGCGTTGGCATCGGATTCAGCCGACTGGAAGTAGTTCCAGGCCGCCAGGTGGCCAACGAGGTTGGACGTATCGAGGCCGGACAGTTCTTCTTCGCCCACCGAGAAGGCTACGACGGGGATGTCGTCGGCGGAAATGTCAGCGGCGGCCAGCTCTTTGTAGAAACCGATATTGGCGTCACCGTTGATGGTGGAGATCACGCCGACCTGTTTGCCGTCTTCTCCCAAGGCCACAACATCGCCGACAATTGTCGCCCAGTCGGAGTGACCGAACGGAGTGTAGTTCACAAAGATGTCTTCGGCAGCAATGCCTTTGTCTTGCAGGTACTGCTCGAGGATGTTGTTGGTCGTCCGTGGATAGACATAGTCGGTGCCGAGCAGCGCGAATTTCTCGACGCCGAGCTCTTCGAGGAAGTAATCCACGGCAGGGATCGCCTGCTGGTTGGGAGCCGCACCGGTGTAAAAGACGTTCCTGGAGCTTTCTTCGCCCTCGTATTGCACGGGGTAGAACATCAGGCCGTTCAGTTCTTCGAGCACGGGCAGTGCGGATTTGCGCGACACAGATGTCCACGAGCCAAAGATCACATCGACCTCGGAAACGGTCAGCAATTCGCGTGCTTTTTCGGCAAAGAGCGGCCAGTCAGAGGCCGGATCGACCACGACGGCTTCGATCTCGCAGCCCAGCACGCCGCCAGCGGCGTTCTGCTTTTCGATCAGCATCAGCATGGTGTCTTTGAGTGTCGTTTCGGAGATCGCCATTGTGCCGGACAAGGAATGCAGCACACCGACCTTGACCGGGTCCGCGCATTCGGCCGCAACCAGGCTGGTTGACGCCAAAAGCGCGCCCGTCACGTAAGAGGTAAATTTCAGCTTTTGAGCCATGAGTATCAGGTCCCTGTTGTCGCTGCGGGTAACCAAAGACGGCGCATCAGGCGCTTTCGTCTGCGACCCGAAAGAGTTAGCGTGGGCCCGCAACAGTGATGTTGTTGTCGCGCGGGGGTGCTATCTGCCAGGATGAACCACCGCGCGGCGTTTGCGCCCGTTTGGGCTTCTTAACTTCCTCTGATCTCGGTGCGATTGCCCAGAAGAGGCGCGTTAATATACGCAACAAGAGCAGTGAATGCCCGATTGGGTGCCTAAAATTTGGCACATAGCACAATTATTAATCGCATGATGTCTGTCGCTGCGCTTGAAATTGGCCTGTCCCATACAACAGCCCTCAGGAATCGGTTGTATCGAAACTGCGACTTGCGGACTTGGGATTCTGTCTCTGTTGGATTGGCTTGCAGGCTTTATGAGGCGGGCATGTCGTTCCGAAAGGACGGTGCGTGCGCCGCGCAAGACACATCCCATCCGACGGCAGGCGCCCGTTCGGCAGAGAGGTGTCCATTGCGGCGCAACCGCCTGTAACTTGAGCGCTCAAGCGTGTTCAGCCCTCATCCCGGACGCTGACAGCACGCAATCGCCGCGCAGCAAGCGCGGTTGTCAAAACAAGCGCGACGGTCAGCGCCATAATGCTGATCGGGCTGTGCAGCAGGCCGGATGGCCCGAAGCCGGACCCTTCATGGTGGGCAAAGCCTGGTGTCGCGATCAGCAAGGCAGGCAGGGCAGCAAGGTAGGTCTTCATTGGTCTAACTCCGTTTTTTTGGCAGCAAGGAAATCCCGAACATCAAGCGCGGTCTTTTCGTCCATCGAGACATAGATCAGCGACATGTTCGTCCGTTCCGACACCATGGCGCCGGGAAAGGGCAGATAGCTCAACTCGCGCGATCCGAACGAAGGCGAGGCGGTGCCCACCTGCCATTCGGTCTTGAGCTCCACATCGACAAGTTTCAGGGCTTTGGCGCCCGTTGTGCCCGGTTTTTCGAAAGGGACACCGGCGAGCCTGAGGTAAGACGACTTATCCGCCGCTTGTACAAATCCGTCGATAAACTGGGTGGCGAGCACCTGAATTGCGACGGCGTCATCGGCCGGATCCATATGGCTGTGCAGGTGGTCGGCATGGGCGTGGTTGTGCCCGTGCCCATGTGAGTGTTCGTGCGCGTCAGGGTGATCATGTGGCATTGGACCACCGCTTTCCTTCAAATTCGCCGTGTGGAATGACGACGGGCTTGTCCATGTGCCGTTTGTGAGCACCCATTTTGCCGCTGGCCACCAGTGAGCCCAGCACATCCACGATGACGCGGGTGCCCATCAGGGCGGTGATGTCGGATGTGTCATAGGGGGGTGAGACCTCGACCAGTTCCATCCCACAGATGCCTTCGGCAGCGACCTTGCTGACCAGCGCCAAAGCCTCGCGGGGCAGGAAACCGCCCGGCTCGGGCCAGCCGGTGCCGGGGACAAAGCCGCAATCAATGCTGTCGATATCGAAGGAGAGGTACACCATATCGACCCCGTCCCACGCCATCTCAAGCGCCATTTCGACGGTCTTGTCGATGCCCATTTTTTCCATGTCGCCCATGGTGATGATGTTGGTCTCGCGCTCGCGGGCGACTTTTACGGCCTCGCGCGGGACCTGCCAGCCGCCGATGCCGATCTGAACAAGGTTCTTGGCCGGTACGTTGGGCATGTTGGTGGCGTGGAACCATGGCGTCGTGTGCATCCGCTCATCCAGGTCTTTCTCCTGAATGTCCGCGTGGCGGTCAAAGTGGATGATCCCGATCTTTTTCGATGTGCATTCAGCAATGCCGCGCACACATGGGAACCCGATGGAATGGTCGCCGCCAATCATGATCGGCAAGGACCCGGACGAGGCCACATGGCTGACCGCGCGGCTGATCTGGTCAAAGCTTTTCTCAAGATTGGCCGGAATGGTGAACACGTCGCCCGCGTCACACAGGGTCATCTGTTCGCGCAGATCGACGCCCAGTTCGTAGTTATAAGGGGTATAGAGGGCCGAGATTTTCCGCAGACCTTGCGGCCCAAAGCGCGTGCCGGGCCGGTAAGTTGTGCCGCCATCGAAAGGAATGCCAAGGATCGTGGCATCGTAGTTGGACACCTCGGTGACATCCTCGGCATAGGGTGCTTTGAGGAAGGTGTTGATGCCAGCGTAGTGGGGCAGTTCTCCGCGCGCAAAGGTCGGGATCGATTTGTCCTCGATGCTGTCAGCGCCGGTCAGCCCCATGCGCAGCGCCCAGCGGCGTTCTTCGTCCCAGCGGCCTTCGGGCAATTCGCCTTCGGCCTGCATGGCTTTCCAGCCGCGCAGTTTCGTCAGGTCGGGATGGTGGTGCCGCTGTGCCGTGAGACTGGCATCGGCGGGGTGGTGCGAGCGGGAGCGCTCATTGGGGCCGCAGAACATGGGTATCCTCCTTGATCGTCTGAAATGGAATGCCGCCGTTGCGGGCGTCAAAGTCGTAGGTGATGGTTGCGCCGAACGCCTCCGGATGCGTCGGATCCCAGCGGGGTTTGTCGAAGACCAGAACCCGGTCGCCCAGTTTGAACCCCTCTTCGAGGTCATGGGTGACCATGAAGACGGTCATGCCGGTCTCGGCGCGCAACTCCATCAGGAAATCATGCATCGCCAGTCGCGTGCCGGGATCAAGCGCGCCAAAGGGTTCATCCAGCAGCAGCACGCGCGGCTTGGCCGTGAGCGCCTGGCCAATGGCAAGCCGCTGCTGCATGCCGCCCGAGAGGGTTGCGGGGTATTGATCGGCCACATGGTCCAGACCGCAGCGCGCCAGAGTTGCATCGGCGCGTATCTGCGCCGCCTTGGCCTCGGCTCCGAACAGCCGCCCCCAGGGGCGTTTAAACGCTTCGCCTGCCACGATGTTTTCGCGGATCGTGAGGTGCGGAAAGACGGAGTAGCGTTGAAACACCACGCCCCGTTCCAGCCCCGGCTCGGTCGCGGGCGGATTGCCGTCAACGCGGATCGTGCCGTGGGTGGGTGTTTCCTGCGCCAGGAGCAGTCGCAGGAAGGTGGATTTGCCACAGCCGGAAGCGCCGACAATCGAGATGAACTCGCCTTCGTCGACCTCAAGGTTAACCCGTTCAAGGATCGGGCGATCACCATAGGACTGAAAGATGTTTTCGGCGACGACAAAGCTCATAGATTTGCCTCCGCCCATGGGAACGCCTTGCGCGACAGGGTTTTCAGCAGCCAGTCGATGATGAACGCCAGAAGCGTGATCCAGATGACGTATGTCAGGATCACGTCCATCGCCAAATAGCGCCGGACGAGAAAGATGCGGTAGCCAAGGCCCTGATCGCTGGCGATCGCTTCGGCGGCAATCAGGAACAACCACGCGGGCCCGAGCGAAAGTCGTACCGCCTGGATCAGCCGTGGCATCAGTTGGGGCAGGCCGACCCGCAGCATGATGACCCATGTGGACGCGCCAAGCGTCTCTGCTTTTACAATCTGTTCGCGCGGGATTTCCATCACGCGCCCGCTGAGGTCGCGGATCATGAAGGGCAAGATGCCCACGACGATCAACACCACCTTGGACAACTCACCAAGCCCGAACATGATGAACAGGATCGGCAAGAGCGCCAAGGGCGGGATCATCGAAATGACGGCCACGAACCCGGCCAGTGTGGTCCGTACATAAGGTAGCAGTCCGATCAGCAGGCCAAACACCGTCCCGAAAAACGCACAGAGTGCGACGCCGATGCCAAGCCGCCTGAGGCTGGCCGCTGTATCGTGCCACAACAGGATGCGTCCGGTGCGCCGGTCGCCTTCGGTGAAAAGACGCTGTGCGGTCTCGAACACTTTGGACGGCGCGGGCAGCAGCTTGTCGTTGGGGTTTTCAAGCAGGCGGTAATACGACCCGATGGCGTAAGCGATCAGAAGCAAGACAAACGGGAGCGCCGCCAGAAAGAAGGCCAGGGCCGGTCCGGGTTTTTGGTTGATCAGTCGCATCTGGCCCTCCGGTGCGTCCGCCTCGGAGGGCGAACGCAGGCGTTCAGAACTTACAGCGCGCCGTCTGCTGCCATCTGCATATACGTGGTGTCAAAGCGGAAGGTCACATTGCCCGCATCGCCCGTCACGCTGCCATCGGGGTATTCGATGCCCACGAAATCGGCCGATGGCGCGCCTTCGCCCAGAATGCCCTTGTCGAACAGGAAATCGGCCACACTGGTCATCGTGTCGGGCAGTTGATCGCTTTGAGTAAAGACAACGGCATCGGCCGGATCAAAGAACATCTCGGTCGAGGCCAGTTGCGCCTGATAGCCTGCCAGATCGGTGCCGGAAGCCTCTGCCATCGCTGTCAGCACGGCTTCGTCGCCTGCGGCCATGAGGCCCATCACTTCGTACCACGCGCCGGTCAACGCCTTGCCGAAACCAGGGTTCGCAGCCAGTGTTTCGGTGTTGACCACCATAAGGTCGATGATCTCGCCGGGGATGTCGGAGCTGTCGAACAGCATGTTGGCGCCCGGTTCTTCCATGATGGCGGAGACAAGCGGGTTCCATGTCACCACGGCCTGCACATCATCGGTGGCAAAGGCCGCGATCATGTCGGCGTCCGAGGTGTTGATGACACCATCCAGGTCTGCCTCGCTGAGCGATACGGAATCCAGCGCACGCGCCAGCAGGTAATGCGATACGGAGAGCTCCACGAGGTTGACCGGCTTGCCCGCCAGCGACGCGATATCGCCCTCGCCCTTCAGGATCAGTGCATCGTTGCCGTTGGAAAAGTCACCGACGATCAGGGCCGTCGTATCAACGCCGCCGCCCGAGGGGATGGACAGCGTGTCCATATTCGTGGCGGACACACCGTCAAAGGCACCGGCGGTGTATTGGTTGATAGATTCCACATAATCGTTGATCTGCACGATTTCGACATCAATGTCGTATTTCTCGGCCCATTTATCCATGATCCCGCTGTCTTCGAGATAGCCCCAGGGCATCCACCCGACATAAATTGACCACGCCACGCGGAATTCGGATTTTTCCTGGGCGAAGGCTGGCGAAAAGCTGGCGGCCAGAATGGTCGATGCCAAGGCTGCGGTCTTGAACAGAGTTTTCGTCTTCATAGTATTCCCCATTTCTCAACGGTTCCGCCATGAAAAAACAAAAGGTCAAGCCGCTGGCGGAACAATGAGACGTGGCGCGGGTGGACCGACGCAGTAACCTCCCGGGCTTTTGCCCCGCCGTGTACCCGCGCGGAATTTGCCACGCCGGCGGCACTTCTCGGACCAGACTTTGCCATGGGTGACAAACGGAACCCTAAATGCCCTGCGCTTTCGACAGTGACCGTGTTGGTGCGAATGCCCACAGCGCAAGCCGCGCATTTGCGGCACAAGGCAGCGAAACGCTCAAAAAGGTGGCGCAATTGGTGCTGATTGCTCAGGAACTGAGCGCCTTCTTGATCATGATCGGTCCGACGAGGGCTTCGATTTCTTCGACAACTCTCGAGCCGTGACGACTTCAACCGTTTTACATCAACAATCGGGCCAGTCTAGAATACCGCAACGCGGGGAGGGCATATGCGGCGGCAAGTAGTGATCATCGGGGGCGGGCCGTCCGGCCTCTTGCTGGGGCAATTGTTGCACCGCGCCGGGGTCGATACGATTGTTCTGGAACGCAAAACGCGTGACTACGTTTTGGGACGCATACGGGCCGGCGTGTTGGAGCGTGGGTTGGTCGCCCTGATGGGCGAAGCCGGTGTCGATACCAGAATGAAAGCCGATGGCTTTGTGCATGACGGCACGCTCATTGCCTATGACAACGATATGTTCCGGGTGGATTTCGCCAAGCATACCGGGCAGGGCGTTCTGGTCTATGGTCAGACGGAAGTGACCCAAGATCTCTATGATGCGCGCGAGGCCGCAAATGGCGACACGCGGTTTGGTGTCGAGAACGTTGTCGTTCACGATGCCGATTCCGATACCCCGCACGTGAGCTTTGATCAGGGCGGCCAGCATCACCGTATCGATTGCGATTTCATCGCGGGCTGCGATGGGTTTCATGGCGTCAGCCGAAAGACGATCCCCGAAACCGTGCGCCGGGACTATGAGAAAGTGTACCCGTTCGGCTGGCTGGGCATTCTGTCGGAAACGCCCCCGGTGAATGAAGAGTTGATCTATGCCAACTCGGACCGTGGATTTGCGCTCTGTTCGATGCGCAATGCGCAACTGAGCCGCTATTACATCCAGTGCGATGCCTCGGACAGCGTCGATACCTGGTCTGACGATACATTCTGGGACGAATTGCGACGCCGGATTCCGGCCTCTGCCGCCGATGTTCTGATCACGGGGCCGAGTATCGAGAAATCCATTGCGCCGCTGCGCAGTTTTGTCACCGAGCCGATGCGTTGGGGCCGCCTGTTTCTGTGCGGCGATGCGGCGCATATCGTTCCGCCGACCGGGGCCAAGGGGCTCAACACAGCAGCGTCGGATGTGCATTACCTCAACCAAGGCCTGCGCCAGTTTTATCTTGATCGGAACACGGATGGCCTCGACCGATATTCCGAGCGCGCATTAGCGCGGGTGTGGAAAGCGGAACGGTTCAGTTGGTGGTTTTCAAACCTGATGCATCATTATCCCGACCAATCCGAATTCGATAAAAAGATGCAGTTGGCTGAATTGTCTTTGCTGCGCGACAGTCCCGAGGCACAGGCCGTTATGGCACTGAACTATGTGGGTCTGCCATACTGACGCTGTGCGGCCCGGACCCGGCACTATTCGTCGGCTGAGAAATCCACGTGGATGTGATTGCCGTCGGGGTCCGAGATGTTGAATGCCACGGTCCGGGTCTGTTCCAGAACCGCACGACGATACCCCGTGTCCGTTGCGGTCAGACGCGCTTCGAAGGCGGCAGCCCCCGTCGCTGTCAAAGCGAAATGTTCCATCTTCAACGCGACTTCGGAACCGACGCCTGCCGTCCCGTCGATCCCGACGAGATGCACGACCGCCGTGTCGCCTGCGTACATCCAAGCGCCCGGAAACCCGAAATCGGGCCGCTCGCCAAGACGCAAGCCAAGGATATCGACATACCATGCAATCATTTCTTCCAACTGCGTTGTGCGCAGATTGACGTGATCGAGCTTTTGGATCTGCATGCTCATAGTCTCCACTTGATGGAACATCCGACGGATGGGATTTGGTAGGCAGGCCCGCGCCCGGTTTCGCTGATCTGGATCATGGCTTCGTATAGATCGCGACGCTGGCCGTTTGGGGGTGGGTCGAGCTTGGAGGCATCCAGTCGCCCGCGGTATTGCAACCCGAGGTCTTTGTTGAAGCCAAAGAAATCCGGGGTGCAGGCGGCCCCATAGCTGCGCGCGACCGCTTGATCGGCGTCATGCAGGTAGGGGAACGGGAAGGCGTGGGTGTCTGCCATCTTCACCATGTTCTCGAAGCTGTCCGCGGGATAGGCCACTGCGTCGTTGGAACAGATCGCTGCCACTCCGATGCCCTTGGCTTGCAGTGCATGCGCATCCCGAATGAGGCGGTCAAGAATGGCGAGGACATAGGGGCAGTGATTGCAGATGAACATGACGAGCAGGCCGTTCGGCCCACGAACTGCATCGCGCGTATGGTTTTTTCCGTCCGTGCCGGGCAGGGCAAAATCGGGTGCGGGCCAGTCAAAATCGCAGATAGGTGGGGTCGCCGCAGACATGTGTCGTCCTTTGATATGTTCAACGCTACGAAACTCTATGCATGTGGCGGCAGGTTTGCAATTTCCCGTCGCCTGATGCGCAGAGCCTAGAGTTTTACCCAGGCGGCGTTGCGCGCCGATGAGCGCACGCAGGCGTCGACAAACTCCACGCCGCGCAGCCCATCCATTACGGTTGGATACAAGACGGCGGAATCGACGGCTGTGCCGTTCCGGTGTGCGATGATCGCCTCCGCCGCTTCGCTGTAGATATTTGCAAATGCCTCAAAGTACCCTTCGGGGTGTCCCGCGGGAATGCGGCTCATGCGGGTTGCGGCGTCACCTGCTCCGACTCCGTTGCGGGTGATGAGCCGCTTGGGCTCCCCAAACGGGGTATGCCAGAGGTAATTCGGGTCCTCCTGCGCCCATTCCAGACCGCCGGTTTCGCCGTAGACCCTGATGCGTAATGCGTTTTCATTTCCGGGTGCAACCTGAGAACACCATAACATTCCCTTGGCCCCACCGTGAAAGCGCAACAAGACATGGCCGTTATCATCGACGGGCCGACCGGGCACAAAGGCTTCAAGGTCCGCCGCAAGGCTTTCGACTTCCAGTCCCGTGACAAAGCGCGCGAGGTTGTGCGCATGCGTGCCGATATCGCCGGTGGAGCCGCCGGCGCCCGAACGGGCCGGGTCGGTGCGCCACTCGGCTTGCTTGAATGTTTCGTCCTGTGTGAGCCAATCTTGCGGGTACTCAACCTGCACCACACGGACCTTGCCGATGGCACCACCCGCGATCATGTCGCGGGCCTGGCGCACCATCGGATAACCGGTGTAATTATGCGTCAGCACAAACAAGGCATCCGACGCTTCCGCCGCCTTCACCAACTTTTTGGCGTCCGCCAGTGTTGAGGTCAGGGGTTTGTCACAGATGACATGAATGCCGCGCTTCAAAAATTCACGCGCCGCTGCATAGTGAACGTGGTTGGGTGTCACGATGGCCACGGCCTCGATCCCGGTTTTCAGGCGGGCTTCGCGGATCGCCATTTCTTTGAAATCGGAATAGATGCGAGGCAGCCCAAGGGCTTCACCGGAGGCCTGCGCCTTTTCCGGGGTCGAGGACAATGCGCCGGCAACCAGTTCATACCGATCATCAAGGCGCGCTGCGATCCTGTGTACCCCGCCGATAAAGGCATCGTTGCCGCCACCAACCATGCCGAGTCTAATTCTGTTTGCCATCCGGGTCTCCTCTGAGGCCTGGCCTCACCTTCGTTGTTGTCAAATACTGCCGCGGGAAGCAGTGGCGATCCAGTCATTCGCCCGGCATCTTGCGATTTGCCGCTTCATCCATACCGCCCCCGACGCAATCGCCAAAGGCGCGTTCTGTGAGGGCATGATATGATCCCTGACCGGGGCAGGCCGTGCGTGGGCCATCGTCGGGGGTGTTTCAAACCTCATTTCCACTCAACCACGGCCCATCCATCACAGTTACTGGCGGCCATACTCGAGAAAATCGCGGTAAAGTCCACCTGTCCATCTGCTAGAGACCGAAAGCGTCCAGCCCGGCACGCTCAAGGGTGATCGCGCGAGAAGACCTCTTGCCGACCTGTTGGATTGAATTCGGGGTCTCTGACGCTCAACATTTACCGGTTTTTGTAGAGGTTTCTACTGTCCGCATAGTCGAGGCATCGCAGCATGCAATGTAACCGATCATACAGCATACCGAGGTTCGCGTGATCGCTGACCCGCCCAAGCATCATTTCGCAGGTGACGCCGCGATGCAGGTTTTCGTCCGGGTGTATTAAATGGCAGATCTTGACGTCTTTTTTCTGCGTAATCCAGAATGGGACGCGAACAGGTTACCAACGCTTAGAACGCAGTCTCGACCAGTCCTTCACGGCGCTGCGGCCAAGGGTCGGCAGAATGCGTTTGTGCTTCATTGATCGGCAAGTGGTCACCTTTGGTGCGCGTGATGCGCAGGGCACTGTGGATCAGGCGACCAGATCCCGACACGATGTGGCCCGGTTCCGAACTGGGGTTGTCCGCGACAAGCGCCGCGAGTGATGCATCGTTGTCCTTCAGACGCGAAACAGAATCCCGGACCGAGAGCATCTCTGGGCCAAAGAGCGCAATGTGATCCACCGGCGCCGTGTCAATCGCTGCGGCCAAAGCCGGTGGGTCAAGGCCGACGATGCGCACGAAACTCGGATCTGTCCGTGCGTGCCGGATGCTGCTGGTGAGTTGTGTGACCTGGGTCGCAAGCGATGCAAGAAACGCATAGCTGGTCACAGGGAGGACAAAGACGACTCTTGGATCCGTCCCTGCGCCGGAGATTCCAAGAACGCGCGCGACCCGCCTTGGCCGACCTATTGCGAGAGCAAACCCTTGTTGAAGATTTGAACCCTTGTAACTCGCTTGCGAACCACTCGGAGCGTAAAGAGGGCCGGGGGCTGTCTGCCCCCCGCGCGGCAAGCGCGCTCCCCCCGAGAGTTTTTTCGGCAAGATGAAAGGGATCGGATCGTGCCATCTTTTTTCAATGCGTTGCCATTTCCCGGATGCTTGACGTTTGAGGTGGATCGAACATCTTGTCACGCTTGTTTTCGCGGAGGCAGGAGGGCAGCATGAGACAGGGCGGGATCAGTAGGATTGCGAAGGTGAAGAACTGGTGCAGTTTGTGAGCGCGCATTGCGGCCATGTCCCGGCGCCGGAAATGACGATGGATCATGGGGCCAGCCTGACCGAGGCCAGCCTCTCAAAGCCGATAAATGCCTGAAGTCCCGGCTCGAGCCCATCGGTTCGGGTCAGTTCACCACGCCTGCGGTGTCTTAGGAGCTGGATGTATCTTGGTACTTGGAACTCTGCAGACAGAGCGCGGAGGTGACAACCGATTGTGATCCATTCAGGGTCGCGTTCGGTAAAGATTAATGCCCGTTGGATGGTCTGGCCGCCAGTTCGCGGCTTTGGACGAATTGAGCGATCTCCGGCAGTGCTTTCTGGCTTTTGGTCTCTTCGAGGTCATGTCCTTTGCGGTGCTTGCGCACTATGCGACCCTAACGCCGAAGGCATTGAAAGACGCCGGATTGATGCGCTATCTGTTGCACTGTGGACCTGTTTCACTTTCCACCTAATGGATCGAAGCCACCGGCTTCTAGCCGGTCCGCTTCAGCGAATCTTTCTCTGATCTTCTCTCCTGAATTTTGAAACCCGCTGTGGCGGTATGGTTTCAAAATTCAGGAGAGAAGATCATGCGTT
>NZ_JAIMIA010000170.1 GCF_019966495.1 Tateyamaria pelophila
GCCGCCGAACAAGCAAAGGGGCCTGGGCGCCCAGCTCAAAGAGCGACACCGGCTAACATCCAAGCTGATTGACGCGCCGCGACAATCAAAAACACAAAACCCTTGATCGCGATAGAAAACGACGGCATCGTCTCAAGTGTCGCGACCAAGGATTCTCATCCTGATTGACGCGCTCCTCGCATCCAGATTGTCGCGCTACACTCAAATAGCCAAGCGTTAAGCCATTACTTATTTATTATCACTTCGAAAGGCCGCCCCGGATTGGAGCGGCCTTTTGTGTTTCAGGGTCTTGGGTCAGCCCGCGCAGGTGGTCACTGCCGTTGAGGCGAAAAATGGAACTGGTGAAACGATGCAAAGCGTATCGCTCAGGCCATGTCGGCGCGAACAGGAGAGTTCGTCGCAATGAAATAAGCCCATCGATCATTACAATCGATGGGCCAAAGGTGCTGAAATTGTCCACTCACGAACAGGGGCACTCTAAGCACAGAAATTGTGAAATTTGTGTGACAGATCGGGCGAACTCCAGAAAAACAGGCGCTTTGCTCCGCTAATTGCCGCGATGGCCAATAATAAGAGCGTTCTTGATGGCCGTGACTTGCGCCAGCGTCGGCTTGGCTCAGGTATCCGGCGTGATCAAACCCAGACCGCGTAAGTAGATTCCGATCCCGGTTTCCAACAGATCTTCGGGCGGGAAGGGCGATGCGCGCCCGGGTGAATTGCGGGCAAAAAGCTCGACCACCCCGTGGCTCATCGCCCAGATATGAGCCGAGAACATCGAAGCCGGTGGGCGTCTGTCTTCGGGGATGTGTTGGCTGAGATCACCGGCCGCCTTTTCGAGAACGGCGTTGGCCCGCTGCGCCACATCGGCCAATTCGGGGGTCCGGTTGATGGAAATGCCGCTCTCGAACATAGCGATGTAGTGACCGGGAAAGCGGCGGGCGAAGGCCAGATAGGCCCGGCCTGTCGCCTCGAACGCGGCCAGCGCCGAGGGTTGACCTGATTGATAGGCATGTTCCATGAGATCGGCAAAGATGCCATAGCCTTGGCGGGCACATTCGGCGATCAGATCTTCGCGCCCTTCATAATGGCGATAGACGGCAGCGGGCGTCACACCCGCCTGCTTGGCCGCTTCGGACAAGGTGAAGCCGGTCGGGCCCTTTTGTTCGATCAGCTCAAGCGCCGCATCGATCAGCGCCTGCCTGAGATTGCCGTGGTGATATCCACGTTTAGGCATCCCAGATATCCAGTCCACCACACACGCCTTTGTCAATTTTTCCAATGGCTTGTGCGTCTTTATTTGTGTAGTCCAGTCCATGAAGGACCGTGCGGATTGCATTCAGACGTGCGCGTTTTTTGTCATCTGAGCGAATGATTGTCCAAGGCGCGTGATCGGATTCAGACCGATCGAGGGTTTCGCGGATGGCGTCCGTGTACGCATCCCATTTCTTGAGACCCTCAACATCGATCCAGCTAAGTTTCCACTGCTTGAGCGGGTCGCGTTCGCGCGCCATGATGCGACGCAATTGCTCGGACCGGCCAATGTTGAGCCAGAACTTGAAGACAATGATGCCATCATCGACCAGCATACGTTCAAAGGGCTCTACCTGGTTGAAGAAATGCGCGCGCTGTTCGGCGTCGCAAAACCCGAAAACATGGTCGACGACTCCACGATTGTACCAGCTGCGATCAAAAAAGTTGATCTCGCTCCCAGATGGTAACCGCCTGATATAGCGTTGAAAATACCACTCTGTTGCTTCCGTTTCGGTCGGCTTGGACAGTGCGACGACATGTGCGCCCCGGGGATTCAGGTTTTCCCGGAACCGTTTGATTGTGCCGCCTTTGCCGGCTGCATCGCGTCCCTCAAAAATGCAGGCAACACGCGTGTCCGACTTTGACAGCCAAGCCTGCATCTTGACCAACTCGATCTGGAGCGCCGCCATTTGCTTGTCGTAGGTTTTGCGCTTCATCCGCTCGGCATGCGGATAGCTGGGGCTGAGGATATCTTTTTTGTCCGCGCCTTCGATTTGCGCCCGGACGTGATCCGGCGCACCTGTTTCAAAGAATTCGGTGATGGCGCCGTCAAAGGGAAGGCTCATGGTGTTTGTCCCAAGTTACTGCTCTTAACATCTAATATGGGGCAGGTGAGGCGTTAACGCAAACCCGCACGGTCTGCGGCCCGGTCAATTGCAGCAATCACCTCGTCCGGGTTGGTGTGGTGGGGCATGTGCCCGACACCTTGCAGCACGGTGAGATTGGCCCCGGCAATCTGATCCGGGAGTTTGGCCGAATGCACCTGGAGCGGTACAATGGTATCGGCATCGCCGTGTACAATTTCAACCGGAACGCTGATGTCGCCATATTGTGCTGACATATCAACAACCTGCGGCCGCAGCCAGTTGACCTGCCGCGCGTTGGATCGCATCGATGCCCGCCGCAGCGTCAGGGCCGGACCAACATGTCCGAGGTAGCCATCCGGCGCTGTCTGCGGCTCGAAGATACTGGCAACGGTCTCATCAACAATTGTTTTTGGAGCGAACGCACTTATCAGCGGGACCACCAACGCACTGCCCCAAGCCGACCCGTTCACCGTGTAGAACCAGCCCAAGTCCCCCGGCCATGGGTTCGCGACACCTGCGATCGACACAATCGCAGCCAGATCGTCAAACTCCAGAGCCCAGGCCAGCGCTACGATCCCTCCAAAGGAATGGCCGACGACAATGGGGTTTTCCACGCCCAACTGGTCCGCAGCGCCCTTGAGCAGCCTGGCCTGCTCACGCGGAGAGGCGTGCGCAGTGGTCCAGACTCGTTTGTGTTCCGGTGAAATCTGCTCCGTCCAGCCGAGGCCAGGCCGGTCCAGGGTCGTAACCCGGTAGCGATCCGCCAAAAGACCGGCCAGTGCAAACGTGTACTCTCGAAGACTGCCCGAAGCGCCGTGGATCAGCACCACATCGGGACCGTTGCCCACCTGTTCGGCATGCACAGACACTCCGCCCACATCCACCATCTGGCCGGTGGGGGGAAAGGCCGCCGCCGCATCGCGTTCGCGTTTCAGGGCGAAATACTGGACAGTTGCCCCGATCATGACGATCAGGGCAAGCAGCACAAACAAGGCAGTTTTCATATGTTTCACCCCCTGAGGTCCGTGCGGTCCTGTCCGATCCGGTCCATGTCATATGGGGTGGTTAAATAAATCTCGCTCAGCCAATTTCCATACAGTAGATGCGCATGACTGCGCCACCGGTTCAGGGGGCGTTGTGCCGGATCATCATTTGGGAAATAGCCGTAGGGCAGTTGGATTTCTGCCCCTTCGATCTGGTTGTTGGCCAGATCGCGGTCATATTCCTGTTTCAGCGTGTCGCTGTCATATTCGAAATGGTTGAGGATATAGAGCGCACGGTGCGTGGGGTCTTCGATCAGACAAGGGCCCGTTACATCGCTGCCCAGAAGGATCGGCAAACCTGCGGCCTCAACCTCCTTGCGGCGCACCTCGGTCCAGCGCGAGACGGGCACAACGCATTCGTCGGAAAAACCGCGCAAATATGGCGATGAAGGGTTGAGATTGGAGTGGCGGTAGGCCCCGAACAGCTTGGTCTCGAGCAGGTGTTTGGGCACGTCGTGGAAATGGTGCAACATCGCCATCCCGCCCCAGCACACGCCGAACGTGGAATGCACGTTGGTCTGTGTCCAGTCCATGATTTGCTTCAATTCATCCCAGTAACTCACGGATTCAAAATCAAGATGTTCGATCGGTGCGCCTGTGATGATCAACCCGTCAAACTTTTCGCCCTGAATGTCTGAAAACGGGCGATAGAAACTTTCCATATGTTCGACGGCCGTGTTGCGGGTGGCGTGATCCGACATGCGGATCAGCGTCAGTTCGATCTGAAGCGGTGTCGCACCGATCAGCCGCGCAAACTGGGTTTCGGTCTGGATCTTTTTTGGCATCAGGTTGAGCAACCCGATCTTCAAGGGCCGGATATCCTGATGGGACGCAAGCTCCTCGTCCATGACCATCACGCCTTCGTCCGTGAGAACGGCGTAGGCGGGCAGGGTCGAGGGAAGCTTGATGGGCATGAGGCGTTTCCGTTTGGGCCGGGCTTTGTGCGACGGCAACTGAGTTGAGTGTCTAGAGAAAAACGAAAGGTTTGTTTTAAAGCGAAGCTTTGGTCCGCTCAAGGGCTGTGGCGATCAGGGTGTTGAAATCCGCTTCATCTTTCAGCGAGGCAACCTCGTCTGCGGTGACGGTGACACCCCAGCGCGCCATGGCTTCATACCTTGGCTGCCGATGCTCCAGCGCGCGCGCATAGGTCCAGCGTATGAAGCTGTCGGGGTTGACGGCATCTTCGCTAGTGCCGGTTTCGGCCAGGTAGTCTGTCCAGCATTCCAGAAGGAATTCCGGTTGGTAGGACATCGGCTTGGGCGCTTTGTCAAAGCGTGCGACCAGGGCCTGCGTATGTGCGGCGTCGCCCTTGATCCAGACAGGCAGACAAACGCTGCCGAGCGTCGTCATCAGCGGGTCGTTATCGTCATTCGGATCGACCCATTCACAGATCGAGCCACCCGTGTCGCAGATGAAATGCGGATAGCCATAGAGGGACTGTGCTCGGTCGGCGAAGTATTCGGTGTCTTCCAGTGCCAGTATTTCAGAGCGTCGGAACTGGTCCTGACGGTGTCGGTATTCGGCAATGGGCAGCCCGCCCAACGCGACAGACCCCGGTTTGCCCAGATAGGTCGAGACGGGGGTGAGATTGTCGAAGGTGATGTTTGAACCGATGTAGATGCTGTCGGTCAGCAGCAGATCGCGCAAGAACGGCACTTTCATCGCTTCGGCCTTGGCATTGTCGGCGATCAATTCACCCATATACCGCGTGCCGATCCGGTAATCGATGGAGTAGTGAAACCATTGGCCAGAGGCACGCAATGTGGCCGACATATGGGTCTTGCCCAGGCCGGACATGCCAAAGACCATCACCCGTTTGTGGGCGGCGGCATGCCAGTGGTCGGCATCGCGGTAAAGCATCGGTTGTCCTCTTTTGCAGCCCGTCGCGCGGTGTTAGCCGGGGGGGGCGGTGCGGTCAACGTCTGGCCGTCGGATCATGGCCCAAACCCGTCCGTCGAGAATGATCAACCCGAGCGCCAGCACCCCAAACCCGGCAAAGGCGTTCGGGCTCAGTGCTTCGTGCCGCACCACTGCGCCGAGTGCGATGGCGACAGGAGCAATCAGCAGCGTGACCAGAAGCAGGTTGCCTGACCCGGCCATCGCCAGAATGCGGTAGTACAGGAGATAGGCCCCCGCGGTCGCAATGATGGCGTAATAGCCGATCGCAACCAGCGTGACCGGCTGCAAGGCCAGCGTCAGTGGCCCTTCGACCCACCACGCCAGCGGGACCGTGATCAGCGTTGAGCCGGTGAGCATGCCTGCTGCGGCCACCTGCGCGGGCAACGCGCCCAGAAACTTGCGCGCCCAAACACCGGCCAGCGCATAGCTGATCGTGCCTGCGAGGATGGCCAGTTGGCCAAGGCTGCGCAGATCGAAGTTGCGGAAATTGTCGATCCCGATGGCCGTCGCGACGCCGAGAAACCCAAGGCCCACGCCCATGCCTTTGCGCATGGTCATGCGTTCATCGGCAAAAAAGAGCGCAGCCGCCAGAACACCGAAAATGGCAGTGGCGGCATTGAGTATTGAGGTCAGACCGATTTCCACATGCAATTGGCCCCAGGCCATAAGCCCGAACGGAATCGCGTTGTTCAACAGACCCATGACCAGAAATCCAAACCAGATCCGGGGATCGCGCGGGATCGGCAAGCGCATCGCCAGCACCACGACCCAAAGCGCCAACATGGCCCAGCCGGTGCGGTGGGCGATGGAGGTCAGAGGGCCGATCTCGTCCAGTGCGATGCGGATCGATAGAAACGAGCCGCCCCAGATCGCCGCCAGTAACAGCAGTTCGATCCAGGCGCGTCCCGAGAGTGATTTTTGGTGTATCATGCGGAAAGGATTGACACCGCGCCGCGTCGCACGCCACCCGGAACTTGCGCAAAGAAAAACCCCGCCCTGGGGAGGGCAGGGTCAGTTCGAGGTGGCTGGATCAGAACCGATAGGTCAGCTTGACGCCCACGGACAGCGCTGAGTTGTCTTTGAACTCGGCGCGTGCCGTGTCCGGCGTTCCGGTTTCCGGAAAGGCTTCGCCGAACCGCGTGTAGCGCACGCCGCCCGAAATCGCGAACCTTTCGTTTACATCGTATTTGGCGCCCAGGACGACGTATTTTGCCCCATTGACCGGTGCCAGAGGCGAGACAAGCTTGTCTTCGCCCTTGGATTGGTGACCGAGCGCGATCGAGCCGGACCATTGCTCATTAAACCGACGACCGATGCCAATTCTGATGTCAGTGAGGTTATCGATATCTGTCAGGCTGTCATTGTCCGATCCCGGACCGACAACCGTATCAAAACCGACCGGCGAGATGATCGTGTCGGAATATTTGGCATAGCGCACAGAACCAAAGAGAAGTGTATCTTCGGCGATACCCGTCTGGAAATCCAGATTGATCGCTTCGGGGGCGACGATTTCTGTTTTGCTTTTCACTGTACCCAAAAGCGGCACACCGGTTTCGACCGTTTTCAGGTCATGGGTGATCTCGGAATGGTAGGTCAGTGAAACCCGCAGCGCGATGTCCGGGATTTCATAGGCTGCGCCGACAACATAGCCGAATTCTCCGCCCGCTGCGAAGGATGCGTTATAGCCGTTCAAGGGGCCATAGGCACCGCCGCCAAGGCCGATATCCGCCGATATCTCCTGATATTTGAGGCCGCCATGTACAGACCAATTGTCGTTGAACCTGTACCGGGCCCAGGCGGTGATCGCATAGCTGTCCGCGATTGCCGTTGTGCCACCAAGGGATGTGAACTGCGGGTCTCCGGGATAGTTGACTTCGGTACCATAGGGTTGGTCGACGGTCAGCGCGACGGACCATTGCTCGTTGATATCGTACTTGATGCCGCCGCCCCAAACCCAAAAGCTGTCAGCGACGTTGCCGATCTTTGCACCCGTTGCGAAATCCGTGCCGTCGATGCTGGGGTTGGCATATCCAAGGCTGAACTCAACGACGTTGCCCGTTTCAAACAGGATGTTGGCGGGTTGACCTGACCGGTCAAGGGCATGTGCAGATGACGCCGAAGCGGTCAACGCGATCAACGCTATGGCGCGCGATTTCATATCGATTCCTCCCTGGTAGCGCGCATTATTCTTTGCGCCTTGTATCAGCCATAGACGATTTCAACTCCACGTGGTCAATATTGACCCTAGGGCAAACTAGGCAGCGGACTCATAAAACTCGATCCACAGCCTGACGGATGCCAGTTTGATCATCGACAGGAAATTGCGTGATGT
>NZ_JAIMIA010000171.1 GCF_019966495.1 Tateyamaria pelophila
TACACCCTCGAAATGACCGCATAACCCAGCCGATTCTATTCCTTCACAATCGACCGCCAACAACTTGGCAATACCCGCCCGCGTATTTCTCGACCCAGCGGTTGAGAGTTGCATGATCCAAATCCACGCCGCGTTCGGCCATGATCTCTTCAAGGTCTCGATACGAAACGGGAAATCGGACGTAGAAATACACGGCGTACAGGATCACGGATTTCGGGTACTGCGTGCCTTTGAAACTGATCAAACCTTCAATCCTGACTGCGTCTCGGGGAATTGTGGGGTCTGGCCCGACGCGCCCGGCAACGCAACTGAAATCCAAAAGTTTGCGATACTACGCGACGCGCGGCATACGGAGTGTTGTCGCCATGGAGCGCGCATCAGGATCGCTTATTGAGACCTGCGTTTCACCCGTCTCATCCATGCGATTCTCGATTGATGTGTAGCGGGTGGCTTCCTTTTGCAGATGGTCCAGCTCTCTGAGAGCCCGCTCCATACGCGCTTCCGGCATCACTGTACCGGTGTGCTCAAACACCTCGTTGGCGCGATCCAACTCGTCAAGATACCGTTCAATGGGCTTGTCAATCTCACCCAGATTCTGGCGCGGTTTGCCACGCGTGTAATTCTTGGCCTTCGCATTCAACGCCTTGAATCGGCTGCCATCAATGGTTACGAGGTTCCCTGTTCTGATCGACGTCGGGCGCGAACTCTCTGGCAAGGTCATCGAGTTCCATTGCGGTCCTTTCGGCAGAGTTTCCGAGTTGCATGAAAGCGTCTCGCGCTCGCATTTATGAAAGAGAGAATTGTTGGTTATGTCGCCAACTTTTGGGTGTTGGGCAGGCTGACGGTGTTGTGTTAGGAGAGCACCTCTTCACGTTGAAGGTTCGGCATGTACAAATCAAGCTCGCCGTCTTTGCAAACCACGGATCGCGAGCACGATGAGCGCAAATGAAATCACCAGACAGGCCGAGATCAGTGTTCCAATCACCGCAACCGACGGTACCAGCGGTGAATAGTTTGTCGCCGTTCGCGTGAACAACCAAACTGGTAGGGGTGTATCCGGTCCGGATGTGTAGATCGATAGCGGCAAATTCGACCAGGACAACAGAAACGCGAAAAGCCCTCCGGAAAAAATGCCGGGCCACAGGGCGGGCAATGTGACCTCTCGGATGACTTGCCAATTGTTTGCACCCAGATCGCGCGCAGCCTCTTCCTGTGTAGGATCATAGCCAAAGAAGCGGATGGAAATGATCAATGTGACGATCGGTACAATCCAGACAAGGTGCGCAAGGATTGCCGTCTTCCAGCTTGGCGACAAACCGACCGCATTCAGAGATAATAATAGCGCGAGCCCAAGAACCGGTTGCGGAAAAAAGATCGGCAAGACCAGAAGCCGTTGAAACAGGCTCCGCCCACGCCAATCAAAGCGGGCAAACGCAACTGCGCCAAGCGTGCCCAGAATGACGGCAAAGATCACCACGAAAAAGGCGATCCAAAACGAGATTGAGTGGATTTGCCATGTTGTGAAAGACGCGATGGCTTCGCGATAAGCATCGAGTGTCCAGACTTTGTGTGGAAAGCGCATATAGCGCGTATTGGCCATTGACGCGAGCAGGACGGAAATGATCGGGATATACAAAAACGCCAGTATCGCGACAATCCAAAGCGCCCGCAATGCGCCCGTGTGACGTCCCTGCATCACCGGCCCGTCAACTTGTTGAGATCAAGACGCGATAAAACCGGCAGCACGATAAGGGCAGTCACCGCGATGACGATCACGGTGAGCGCCGCGCCCATTGGCCAATCCTGCGCATAGTTAAAGCGCTGTTCGATGGCAGCGGTGATGACGGTGACAGCCCGACCGCCGAGAATGGCCGCTTCGGCGTTTGCACCAAGGCACAGCACAAACGTCAAAAGCGCGCCAATCATCAACCCGGGTGCGGCCAACGGCAGTTCAATTTCCCGAAATGATTGCCAGCGGTTTGCTCCCAGATCCCGCGCCGCTTCAATGCGATCCGCAGGTATCAGACTGATCCCCAGGAGGAGCGGAAACAGCATGAACGGCAGATGGATATAGATCATGCCGAATTGTGCGGCGGCCCAAGTGTTCATAATCGATCCGATCTGTATGCCAAAAACAGCATTGAGCGTTCCCGCGAGAATGCCACCGCGCGGCATCAGAAAGACGGACATTCCGAAGAGACGGACACTTTCCGAAATGAATATCGGCAATGCGATAAGGGCTGACGTGACCGATGCCCACTTCCCCGCATATCGGTGCAGGATCACAGCTGTTGGCCACGCCAGAATTGCGGTCACAACAGTGGTGGTCGCAGCACCCATCAAGGACCACATCAATGGGCGGCCGTAGCCGTCGGTGAAAGCAGACCGGTAGTTCTCCAGCGTCAGATCACCGGTCAGCCCAAAAGTTCGACTCGGCATCAGACTATACCAGGTCACGATAAGGATGGGTGCTGCAAAGCACAGCATCATGAATACAGCGACTGGGGCTGCAAACCAGCGACCAGGCGTGGACCGTGTGTTCATGTCTCCATCCATGCGATATCCTGTGTTGCGAAGGAAAAGGAGTGGGTGCTTCCGATCAGCAGATCGGGTGCGGTTCCAGGGATCTCTGATATCAGTATCGCACCAGTTTCGGACGATAGGTGCACTTGCGTTCTTGACCCAAGCATGAGGCGTTGGGTGACGGTCAATTGAGCTGAGATGTCACCGGCTCCTTGAGCAAGAGCCTCTGGGCGCACCATGGCATAGGCACCGCCCGGTTTAGCGATAGGCTGGCCGATCTCGACAAAGGCTGCCTGACCGTCTCCTTTGTTCTCGACGGTTAGAATATTCACTTCCCCCATGAACGACGCAACAAACCGGTTTGCAGGTGCGCCATAGATCTGGGCAGGTGTGCCGGTCTGGATAATCCTTCCATCCTGCATGATTGCGATGCGGTCGGACATCACCATGGCCTCTTCGAGGCTGTGGGTGATATAGACAAAGGTCCGTCCGGTGCGTTGATGAAGTTCCTTGAGTTCGACTTCAAGCGTCTTGCGCAGGCGGTAGTCGATGGCTGACAGCGGTTCGTCGAAGAAAAGGATTTCCGGATCGGAAGCAAAGGCGCGCGCCAAGGCCACGCGCTGCCGTTCACCGCCAGAACATTGCGTCACCGAACGGGAATAATACTCCGCAGGCAAGCGAACAAGTTGGAGAAGCTCCATCGCGCGAGCGCGCCGCGCCAGTGCTGGAACGCCCTTCATCTTCATGGCAAATTCGATGTTTTGACCGACGCTGCGATGATCAAACAGGGCAAGCGATTGAAACACCATCGCAGTGGGTCGTTTGTTGGCAGGCGTGTCGGTGATGCGCGCTTCGCGTAGAAACAGATCACCTCCGCTGGGTGTTTCCAAGCCTGCCAGCAGGCGCACCAGTGTAGACTTGCCACTGCCCGATGGTCCGACAATTGTAAGAAACTCGCCTTCGGGGATTGTCAGCGAAACATCGTCGACAGCCTTGGTCGTACCGAAGGTCTTTGACAAACTGGCCAGTGACAAAATCACTGGCCGGTCGTCATTTTTCGCGATGTCTGGTGGCACCTTTAACCCCGTTCGCGCATGGCAGCCGAATAGATGTCATACAAACGGTCGTAGTCTGGCACGATGTCGAACTCGACGGCGTTCGCAATCCGCTGGTCGAACTCGTCCCACTGGATCGCCGCAAGTTCCTCGGATGAGAACCGTGCCATGAGATCCGGGTTCGACATCTGGCTCACGGGCTGTAGATTGCCATTCCCGCGGGCCACCAACTCGGCCGCATCCACAGTCGTGATGAATTCGAGCCAGTCAAACGACGCTTCCTGGAAATCCGGGTTGTTCACTGCGGAATTAAGCTCGATCCAATTGATGCCACCTTTGCCATCGGCAGGGCCACTGTTCGGCGTAATCGCGTAGAGTTCTGTGACCCCCTCTAGCCGCGCGGCGGCAGTCGTATAGGTCCCACCCGTGAAATACATGTCAATTTCGCCATTGAGAATGGCAAGATTAAGCTGCACAAAGTCTGTAGTAATCAGCGCGGCATTCTCGATCCACCGCTTACATGTCTCTTCGAATTTGGCGATATCTTCTTCAGATTTTTCTTTGAACGGATGGATGCCTGCGCCCATGCAGATGTCCATGACATTCCAGTCCTCATAAGCCAGAATGCCATAGCGACCGGCAAAATCGGGGTTGTTGAACAAATCCCATCCTTCGTCCTGCGCCAAAGCAGGCGAAATGACGTCTGGATTGATCACGAAATCAAAGGTTTCATAGCGCTGCACAATGCCCAGAAGGTGCTCTTCATCCTCGCTCATCGCCCATTTGTAGGGCATCTGGAATTTGGGTTTCATCTCGGCGTACAGCGGCTCGAACCGTTCGCGCGGCAGATCTTTGATCAGGCCGGCGGGCCACATGACGTTTCGGGCCCAAGGGTTATTGACGTTTATGAAATCCCAGACAGATGTCTCACCTGCGCGCAGACGGTTTACAGAGCTTGGATCGGAAATGTGAATTTCGTACCGAACGTCGACGCCCGTCTGTTCTTTCCACAGCGCGAGGAGATTTGGATCGGCATAGGCGTCCCAGGTCAAAAGAGACAGCGGTCGACTGGATTGCGCGGCAAGACCACCGGGCAAGGCTGCGGCTGCCATGCCAGCGGCAACACCTTGCAGGAATTTTCGCCGGTGCGACGAATGTTGCATCGGGCGACTCAGCGGATTGCGCGCGGCAAGTGACGAAAGAGTGCGATCTTTATTCATTGAATGTTATCTCCCTGTTCGTATTGCGAACATTTATTCGCATAGCGCATTCTCGCAATCACGTTCCGCGAGTCAATACGTAGTTTGATATTCAGCGAAGCGCTCATTGTCTGTCCTGTCTGCCACATGCGCCAATTCGCCCAATTTGTGAGCAACATAAATATCAGGGAAGCGTTCCGGAAAAGCTTCGAGCAGTGTCTTGTCGGCGGAAAACGCTTTCAGCGCTGCTTCAAGGCTGTCAGGCAGGCGTTTAAGACCTCGGTTCTCCAAGTCTGTCTTCGAGAGCAGCGAAAGGTCTTCTTCGGTGGCCCGATCCGCTTGCAATCCCTCCTCAATTCCAATGGTGCCGGCCCCCACAAGAGCAGCAAGCGCCAGATAAGGGCTGGCTGCTGCATCCGCCGCCCGAAATTCGAAATTGAATTGCCGGGCCTGGGCATCGGGATCACGTGCGCTAACCGGGCAGATGCGAATGGCGGCTTCACGATCCTGCGCCCCAAGGTTGTTATACGCAGCGCTCCATCGATGCGGTACAAGGCGCAAGGCCGAGATCGCCGAAGGGGCCGTCAATGCCGAGACCGCGTTCAGATGCCGCAAAATACCGGCGATGAAGGACGATGCGGGCTTGGACAGGCCATCTTGCCCCGAGACATCGTAAGTCACCGGCGCGCCGTCCGTCGTCCAAAGGCTAAAATGGATGTGAACGCCATTTCCCACAACCTCGGACCCGGTCAAAGGCGAGAAAGTTGCCCCCTGCCCCATCGCGTTGGCTGTGGCACGGGTGATTTCGCGCAGCAACGTCGCTTCGTCGGCGGCACGCAGAGCAGACGCAGGAGGCAGAGTGACTTCAAACTGATCAGGGCCGTATTCACGCAGAAAACTGTCAGGCGTGATCGCAGCACCTTCCAACGCCGTCAGCAAAGCCTCTGCGAAAGGTTGAACCTCGTTGAACCCCTGAAGCGAGAAAGCCCGCGTGCCGGATCCACCAGGCAACATGAACTCATGCTCAAACGTAGCGCGCAGTTCCAGCCCGCTCACCTCGTTAAAGCGGGCGAGAGTGCGTTTCAGAATACTCCGTGTGCAACATTCCCAAGCCGTGCCATCCAGTTCCGTGATGTCGCCCATCAGAAAAGACATGGTCCGGCCTTCCGGCAAACTGCACTGCGCCAGCGTTTCCTTGTCAGGCCATAAAACCAGATCCCCGAGCGCACCATAAGGCGATTCCGCGATGGTATCGAAACAGGTGATCTGCGCATTCGTCGGCGTCCAGCCTATACCGCGCGCAATCTTCTTTTCGAGATCGGCCGTGGCGAACCCTTTGCCACGCACCATCCCGGCCAGATCGCTTGTACAGGCCATGGTCAACGCTGCGTCCATTGTCGCCTCCTCTTGCACCATCTGGCTATGTTGTGAAAAGTAATTGGGGATAGCAATGCCTTTTGGCCAGACGTGGGAGCGGAAATTGCAGGCAACGCGCCTATTGTCCAAAATTGATCCTGACCCCGTTTTTTTGAAAGCGGGACACTCCGACTGGGTGCTGACGGTTGAACATGCTGGCCGCGCCATTCCTGCGGCATTGGGGGATCTGGGCCTGCCTGCGGGCGAGATTGATCGACATATCGGCTGGGACCCCGGCGCGCTTGATCTGGCCTTGGCTTTGTCAGACCGGCTCGACGCGACTGTTATCGCGCAGCGCTACAGTCGGTTGGTGATTGATTGCAACCGCCCGTGGGAGTCGCCTGATCTTGTTCCTGTGATCAGCGACAAGACATTGATTGCCGGAAACCAGATCGGGCAAAACGCACGCAAGGCGCGCTGGGACGAAATCCATTCACCTTTTCATGTGGCCGTCACCGAGGCGATGGACCGTGGCGCAAAGCAACTCATGGCTATTCACACCTACGATCCGCAACGTGATGTGGACGCAGCATTGCGACCCTGGCCAATTGGCCTTCTTGCGCGTGTGTCCAATCCGTTGTTCGATACCTTGAAGGTCAACCTGCCCGGCGTCGCGGCCGTGGCACCATTGGGAATAAACAACCCTTATGAAATCGAGACGGGTTCAGACTATACCATCCCGCATTCCCCAAGTAGATCTCTGATTTCGCTGTCTTGAACGTGATATTTTCTATATATATCATGGCGTTGGTTGCTGCGGAGGATGTGTTTCATGGATCACCCAGAGGGTGCGGGCTTGCAGCGGGCAGATCGTGTGGATTTTGACCCTCGCGTGCGGCTGGAATTCCGGGGCGCTCAGCTCAGTTCGGATGGCGGCCTTCTGGTGATGCGCGAGCTTGATGACGCGCTCGGTCTGTCCAATCTGGCGTCTGCTGCCCTGTGCGATAATCGCCGTGGCAAGAACACGATCCACCGGCTCGACGGGCTGTTTCGGCAATCGGTCTACGGCCGGTTGGCAGGATACGGGGACGTCAATGACGCCGACCGTCTCGCGCTCGATCCCGTGATGCGCCAGGTTGTCGGTGGCCGTGCCGTCGATGCGCATGCCGCATCCACGTCGCAGATGGGCCGGTTCGAGACCGAGGGACTGGCGACCGCAGAGAACCGGGCGGCTCTGTCTGA
>NZ_JAIMIA010000172.1 GCF_019966495.1 Tateyamaria pelophila
AACGCATGATCTTCTCTCCTGAATTTTGAAACCATACCGCCACAGCGGGTTTCAAAATTCAGGAGAGAAGATCAGAGAAAGATTCGCTGAAGCGGACCGGCTAGAAGCCGGTGGCTTCGATCCATTAGGTGGAAAGTGAAGACCACCCTTCGCAATGGATTCGGGCTGTCCCACATCACCCTCGAGTCGGAACGTCATGGCCACGATTGTGAAGACGCGCAGGTCGTCGGCCACTCCTCAGCAACAAATTGATTTGTCCTGACGCAGATCAACGCCACGCAACCCCGCGTTCGCTATGGCTTGTGGGAATGGTGGAGCAATGTCCGTACCGACATAGGAGTATATCTGAATGGGCGATGTCCTGGTGTGGCTAAACGATCAACTGCTGCGCATGCAGTGGCTATCGGATCTTGTCACCCTGTTGGTGCGCGACGGGTTCGGTTTGAATCCAGCAAGCCAGATTGGCGGAAGCATTCACTTTTTCATCTATGACGTGATCAAGATATTCATTCTACTTTCGGTTTTGATCTTCGCCATTTCCTATGTGCAAAGCTATTTCCCACCCGAACGTACGCGCCGCATTCTCGGACAACGCCAAGGTTTGGGGGCCAATATCCTTGCAGCGCTTCTGGGAACCATCACGCCTTTCTGCTCTTGTTCCTCCATCCCGCTGTTCATCGGCTTCACCAGTGCAGGGCTACCATTGGCGGTGACCTTTTCTTTTCTGATTTCCTCCCCACTCGTTGATCTGGCCTCCGTGATCTTGCTGGCAAGCATCTTCAATTGGAGCATCGCTCTGGCCTACGTGGCCATCGGGTTGGTGCTGGCCGTATTGGGTGGAACCCTGATCGGACGGCTCAAAATGGAAGATCAAGTTGAGGCCTTTGTTTGTCAAAGCCCTGTGAGCGACCATGACAATGATGGGGCGATCAGTCGACGCGAGCGGCTGGCCTACGCGGCGGGTCAAGTAATGGATATCGCACACCGGGTTTGGCTATATGTTTTGATCGGCGTCGGGATCGGTGCGGCAATCCACAATTGGATACCAGAAACCTTCATTTCGGCTCTTTTGGGCCAAGACAAGTGGTGGTCGGTTCTGGTCGCGACGCTTGTAGGCGTACCGATGTATGCAGACATTTTCGGGACATTGCCCATCGCCGAGGCATTGGTTCAAAAGGGCGTTGGTCTGGGCACCGCTCTAACCTTCATGATGGCTGTCACTGCACTTTCGCTGCCTTCGATGATCATGCTCAAACGCGTCGTCAGACCACGCTTGCTGGCAGTTTTCATCGGCATCGTCGCGACAGGTATCATATTGATTGGCTACGTATTCAACGCCACAGCCCATCTGTTTGTTTGAAAAGGAGAGACGCAATGATCATCAAAATACTCGGGTCCGGCTGCAAGAAATGTGTGGCCTTGGGCGAGAACGTGAAGACCGCTGTGCAAGCCGCAGCGATCGACGCCGAGATCGAGAAAATCACCGATGTTATCGCAATCGCGGGGTATGGGATCATGTCCACGCCCGGTCTTGTGATCGACGAAAAAGTTGTCTCGTCGGGGCGTGTGTTGAGTGCGGCCGAAATTGGGCCACTCCTCAAAACGATGTAAGGTGACCTCGAAGGGGACTGTTGCACTCATCGGGCTTCGTTGGATGTATGAGGCAAGTTCAATGCTTGGAGAGTCATCATGCAGCGTAGTCCGTTCAAAAATCATCGGTTTCCGCCGGAAGTTGTCCTGTGTGCGGTCCGTTGGCATTGTCGCGACGCACTTTCGTGCCGGGATGGCCGGGGTTTGCTGGCCGAGCTCGGCATTGAAGTGGATGCATCGACAGTTCATCGCTGGGTGCGCAAATCCGGCCCAGAGATCGCAAAACGAACCTTGGACTTCAGCTTCATTGCGGCTTTTGCAAATTCCGGGGCCATCATACGACATGGCCCGCACCAAGGTGTCCAATAGTCGATAACAATAGGCTGGTCGTCCTCGCTTGAAGCCTTGTTGTGCACCTGAACATCGATTTCTGCGACGAGACCGCTGACCAGCAGATTTCCGCACTTGGCGCATTTTGGATCTGCATCCAACTTTGCGACGGGCACTCGATTGATCTGCCCGCAACTCAGGCACGTGATATTGTCGGCCAAAGTCATCTATCAACTCCAAGTTTAGCATTCTCCAAGACGCACGCATGATTGCTTCGAACGCGTCACCCGGACTGATCTTGATCAATGTCATGTCGCTGTCCGCAATGATAATAACAGCAACTTTCGTCAAGAAATCCTGCCAACTCCGTGACAAAAAAGGACTGAAAATGGCCACGCCCAATAATGAGAAGGCCGAAAACGTGAACGTAATCAATATACTGGAAGCTGTTGGAGTGTTGGATACGTGTCAGGCACTGCACATTGTCTGCTGTGGCGGCTTAGTTTGGTCGGCGCGGATTTGTGGGCAGCGGTAAGATGGATAATCACAAAACACCTCCTGATGAGCCAAAGTTTAACCCTCGCATGATGCAGGTCTGGCCGCTGGTAATTGCTGCGCTGATTATCGGCTTTTTAATCTTCCCGAACCTTGAGAATCCGCCGACGAACAACACTGTTTCTTACAGCGAAATCAGACAATTGATACGATCGGGGGCAATCGATGAAGCCACACTGGAAGCCACCGCTCTCAGCGGCCGTCTCATAGAGCCAACCTCCGAAGGCGCGGAAACGGTCCGTGCAATCCTCCCGCAAATACCCGATCCGACACTCTTGCCACTTCTTGAGGAACACGGCGTCATTGTTACTGCACAAGAGCCGCGCGCGCCTTCCATGCTGGTTTCCGTCCTGCCTTGGCTCGTGCTTCTCGCCTTCTATTTTTGGTTCACTCGTCGAATGATGGGCGGAACTCTGGGAAGTGGCTTTGGTGCCGGAACGCCGCGCGGTCTGAGCGATCTAATGAGCGGGCGGTCTTCCAAGCCAGCGCAGCGGATTACCAACACCACCTTCGCTGATGTGGCAGGTCAGGATCAAGCCAAACGCGAAGTCTCGGAACTTGTCGAATTCCTGCGCGATCCGGATCGCTTTCAGAAGGTCGGCGCCACCGTACCTCATGGCGTACTGCTTATGGGGCCGCCGGGCACCGGCAAGACGTTGCTCGCACGTGCCTTGGCGGGTGAGGCTGAGGTGCCTTTCTTTTCGACATCCGGATCGGAGTTTATCGAAGTCTTTGTCGGTGTCGGAGCGAGCCGGGTGCGTAAAATGTTTGAGGAGGCACGCAAGCAAGCGCCTGCGTTGATCTTCATAGATGAACTCGACAGCATTGGCCGGACGCGTGGCACAGGCATTGGTGGCGGTCACGACGAACGAGAACAGACCCTGAACCAAATCCTTGCCGAGATGGACGGTTTCAGTGATCGCGAGGCCGTGGTTGTTCTTGCAGCGACCAACCGACCCGATGTGCTCGACCCGGCATTGCTGCGTCCGGGGCGGTTTGATCGTCACGTGACCCTGTCTTTGCCTGACAAGACGGCCCGCCGTGCAATCCTTGATGTCCATGCGCGAAACCTCTCCCTTGGTGAGGATGTGGATCTGGATCAGGTGGCGGCTGGAACGCCCGGGTTCTCCGGGGCTGATCTCAAGAACCTGCTTAATGAGGCCGCGATCACAGCTGCGCGTCGTTCTGCAAGCCTGATTATGATGGCTGACCTAGACGAAGCACGCGACAAGGTGATGATGGGCACAGTGCGCACATTAGCGATACAGCCCGAGGAAAAACATCGCCTTGCTGTGCACGAATCCGGCCATACAGCGGTGGCGTACTACACACCCGATGCCGATCCACTTTACAAGGTTTCGATCATTCCGCGCGGTCAGAGCCTCGGCAATACGCAGATGTTGCCGACCAACGAGCGTCATACGCTGCCCGAGGCGCATCTACGTGGTCAACTCAGCACTCTGTTGGCCGGGCGCGCGGCGGAGAACCTATTGCTGGGGTCGGTGAGTTCAGGTGCTGACGATGATATCCGCCGTGCGACAGAATTGGCGCGGGCAATGATCTCGCGCTGGGGCATGGATCCGGAAATCGGCCCTGTTGATCTGCGCCAGAGTATTGAGCACCCCTTCCTTGGCCAGCAGATGGCCCAGCCACGCAGCTTTGCTGAAGAGACCGCTGCTCAGGTCGATCAAGCCGTTATCGAGTTACTTCACGCCGCTGAGAATGAGGCGATCCACCTGATCGAGACGCATCGCGACGCGGTTGTGCGTCTCGTCGCCAAGTTGGAAGCCGAAGAAACGCTGAATCTCGAGGCCATAAAAAGCTGCCTCGAGCCTGCAAGAACCGTCACACCGTTCGCCAAGTATCATCCAAAAGACGCAGGCCAAAGTGCGCCGGAAAGTTCCAGATGACCAAAGCCGCCAATCCAACCAAATCGCAGCACAAAACACCCGTGCAAGCTCAATTACCTGCCGTGATCGCGCCTAGCCAGCAGGTCCGCCAGCAAGAGCCCCATCCACATGAAAACTTGGACCGGGCCTCGCGCGCTGCGGTCGCCATGATGTCCGGTGGTCTCTCACCACATGCGTTCATCGAAGCTTGGAGCGATTGGGCGCTTCACATTGCCCGTGCACCGGGCCGTCAGCTTGAGTTGGTGGAACATGCACAGGAAAATTTGGCCAAGCTGATGAAACAGGCGATCAGCCCAAACGCTGATGTGCCGCCTGCTTTCAGCCCGAAACCCTATGACCACCGCTTCAAACATCCCGGCTGGGAAAAGGCTCCTTTTAATGTGTGGAGTCAGGGGTTTTTGGCGATACAGGACTGGTGGGACTACTCGACCGATCATTTGCGAGGATTGCGACCCGAAGACGCAGACCGTACCCGCTTCATGGCGCGCCAGACACTTGATATGTTCTCGCCATCTAATTTTCCGGCGCTTAACCCTGAGATCATTGAACAAACGCTGGCCTGCAAAGGTAAGAACCTCGCCGAAGGCGGAGCGCATTTCCTGCATGATTACCTGAACACGATCGCACAGCTGCATGAGCCCGCACCCGAAGGCTATGAGATCGGCAAGGATCTGGCCTGTACGCCCGGTGAGGTGGTGTTTCGCAATGATCTGCTCGAGTTGATCCAGTATGCTCCGCAGACCGAAAAAGTTCAGACCGAACCGATCCTGATCGTGCCCGCCTGGATCATGAAATACTACATCCTCGATCTGAGCCCGCATAATTCCATGGTCCGCTATCTGGTGGAACAGGGCTACACTGTCTTCATGATCTCCTGGTGCAACCCAGGCTCTGACCAGGCCGAGCTGTCGCTCGAAGATTACCGCAAGAAAGGCGTGATGGCGGCGCTTGATGCGGTTAACGCTATCGTTCCGGACAAACAGGTCCATACGGTTGGGTACTGCCTTGGAGGAACGATGCTGGCTATCGCGGCGGCCACCATGGCGCGTGACAACGATACGCGCTTGGCCTCAATCACGCTTATGGCAGCACAAATTGATTTCATGGAAGCGGGAGAGTTGCTTTTGTTCCTCGACGAAAGCCAGATCACGTTCCTTGAGGACATGATGTGGGAGAAAGGCTATCTCGACCGGCCGCAAATGGCGCGCGCTTTTTCTGCAATCCGTTCGGAAGACCTGATCTATAGCCGGGCGGTGCGGCGTTATTTTCTGGGCAAGGAAGATCTGCCGACGGATATGGGGGTTTGGGTGACCGATACCACCCGCATGCCCGCCCGGATGCATTCTGAATATCTGCGGGGCTTGTTTCTGGAAAACCGACTCACCGCTGGGCGTTTTGCGGTTGAGGGGTCCGTCATTGCGATGAAGGACATTGCGGCCCCGATCTTTGCTGTGGGTACTGAAACCGATCACATTGCGCCTTGGCGGTCGGTCTACAAGACGCAGCTATTCACTGACAGTGACCTGACCTTCGTGTTAACCAGCGGTGGGCACAATGGGGGTATTATCAATGAACCGGGGGCCGCACGCGGACACTTCAGATGCTCCTTGCGACCTGCAGGTGCGCGCTATATCGCTCCTGACGCCTGGTTTGAGCAGAACACCGCCCAGCCGGGTTCTTGGTGGCCCGCATGGGTGGATTGGCTGACTGCGAAAAGCAGCAGCGTCGTATCCCCACCTGCTACAGGCGCACCGAAGAAGGGCTATACAGCGCTTGTCGCAGCGCCCGGCACCTATGTGCACCAGATGTAAGGTTTGCCCCAAATTGATGCAGGCAAGATAAAGTCATGACAACATTTTCTCTTGCGATCACCCTACCAAACGCCGCGGAAAAGACCAAGGCGGGCATTTGCAAAGAAAAAGCCTCCGTCACAATGAACTACTGAAACGTATCGCAAACCCGACCTCGAGGATTTGCCGATTGGTCTTTTGGGGACCAGCACGGAGGCCGCTGCAGCACTTGTGGCCGCTGCAAAACTGAAGAGACGTATCACGCGGTGGTCGGCCGGATTTGGCGATGGATCAATTGCCCATGCTCAGTTGCCCGACCCTGCTCATCGTTGGCAGTCGCGACCATGACAGTATCAGGATGAACGAAGACACCTTTGCACACTGACGTGCCGCAAAAAGTTGGGAATTATCCACGGTGCAGGTCATCTGTTTGAAGAACGCGGAACATCCGACGATGCCGTCAATCAGCACAGCGCATGGTACAGGGCGCATCGTGACAAGGGCATACCCGAGTCCGATTACGCCAGATGCACAGCTTTGACAATCTGCTGAACTATCTCGGGGATCATACCGCCTAAGCCCACACCTATGTGGGCGCGCGCTGACCAAGGCAAGTGTCTCAAGAAAACAGGGCTCCTCAACATGGCGTCGGCTTACTGTTCACCATGAGTGCTTCCTTTTTGATATTTCACAGAATATTCAGGAGGTGTCTTGTGAGGCGATCTGGCTCTGCGGCGTTGAACCGTCACGGCACGGTACCGCCAAGCGCAAGCCCCGATCGTGTTGGCGACCCGATAATCTCCGTAAGCCATCCCGTGAGCGCCACGCCGACACGTCAATGCAAAACGCAACCGCCGGAGTCGCGTTTGTACGGTATTCCTCCGGTGAGGGCCGTCTTTTTGATTGTTGGGGATTTTTGTAGCGTTTGCATTTATGAGCAGCAGCAAATC
>NZ_JAIMIA010000173.1 GCF_019966495.1 Tateyamaria pelophila
CTGACCGAGCTGTCCATGTCCAGCACAATATACTTCAGCCCGTTGCGGTCATGAAACCGGTCAATCCATTGGCCGTTCAGATCAGACAGAGCCGCCCGGTTCTCTGCGGTCGCCAGTCCCTCGGTCTCGAACCGGCCCATCTGCGACGTGGATGCGGCCTGCGCATCGACGGCACGGCCACCGACAACCTGGCGCATCACGGGATCGAGCGCGAGACGGTCGGCGTCATTGACGTCCTCGTATCCTGCCAACCGGCCGTAGACCGATTGCCGAAACAGCCCGTCGAGCCGGTGGATCGTGTTTTTGCCACGGCGATTATCGCACAGGGCAGCAGACGCCAGATTGGACAGACCGAGCGCGTCATCAAGCTCGCGCATCACCAGAAGGCCGCCATCCGAACTGAGCTGAGCGCCCCGGAATTCCAGCCGCACGCGAGGGTCAAAATCCACACGATCTGCCCGCTGCAAGCCCGCACCCTCTGGGTGATCCATGAAACACATCCTCCGCAGCAACCAACGCCATGATATATATAGAAAATATCACGTTCAAGACAGCGAAATCAGAGATCCACTTGGGGAATGCGGGCAGAGAAAGATTCGCTGAAGCGGACCGGCTAGAAGCCGGTGGCTTCGATCCATTAGGTGGAAAGTCAAACGCGTCTGACGCTGCGGTCATCACGCGAAACCCCTGCGCATGGGCCAGTATGCGCCCCGCAAGCATGGCGTCGGCCAGATCCTCTTCGGACGGGACCGCAGCCTCCTGCACGCCGGGCACCAGAATGTCGCGCGCCGCCACCCGCGTCGCCTTTTCCGACGACCAGCCCCGCGCGCCAACCGCCGCTTCGATGGCCGAGGCCGATTGCCCCAGCTTGAGCGCCTCGATCAAGGTCCAGCGCCCTGTCCCCTTCTGGCCAGCCTGATCCAGAATGAGATCTATCAGCGGTTGGTCCGTCTGCTCGTCGATTGCGCGCAGGACCTCGGCAGCACTCTCGATCAGATAGGACTGGAGCGGACCCGCATTCCAGCGCGCAAACATCGCCCCGATGTCCGGCGCAGATAGACCCGCAAGATCACGCTGGATCCCGTAGATCTCGGCGATCATCTGCATATCCGCATATTCGATGCCGTTGTGGACGGTTTTTACAAAATGCCCTGCCCCGTCCGGGCCCAGATGCGCGACACAGGGATCCCCTTCAAACCTTGCGGCGATCGCCTCGGCCATGGGTTGAAACTGTGCCCATGCATGGGCGCTGCCGCCCACCATCATCGACGGGCCGTGACGCGCGCCCTCGGCCCCGCCTGACACGCCCATGCCGACAAAATGTACGCCCGTACCACTCAGTGATTCTGTCCGCACCCGCGTGGCGTTGAAATCCGCGTTGCCGCCATCAATGATCGTGTCCCCTTCTCCCAGCAAAGGTGTGATCGCGGAGATCATGGCATCCATCGGGTCACCGGATGGGATCATGAACAAGATGGTTCGCGGCACCTTGAGAGCAGCGACAAACGCCTCCAGATCCGCGTGCCCGGTCAGACGCCCGTCGCCTTTCGGCGCGTCTTTCACAAAGGTATCGATCAAATCCGCTTCGCGATTGGAAACGGCGACGTCGAACCCTTTTTCGGCGAGATTGAGCGCCAGCGCGCTGCCCATCGTGCCAAGCCCGTAGACCCCTATATCTGACGTTGTCATTGATGTTCCTCTTGTTTTTGATCCCTGCCCCTCTTGACCATATGGTCGCGGGTGCATGCCTCAGGCCTGGGACCGGATATCTTTCGGGCTGAGGCCGGGCGGGCCGCTGCCAGCCGCCTCGGCCTGTTTGATGAGCCTGTGCATGCGGGCGTTGAACGGTGCCTGACGGCCATAGCGTGCAGCCAGTGCAAGGATCGTACCCTGCAACGCGTCCACTTCAGTGCGACGGCCCTGCCTCAGGTCGTCCCACATGGACGAGCGCGCCTGGGCGTCCACCGTCAGCATCCTGGCCGCAATGAGCCGAAACAGGGGCGTCGGCAGCCGCAGGATGTGCGGGATCAGGGCGGGGTGTGCTGCCGTTACCTTGCCCGGAGTGATCCCTGCGGCCTTGAGCACGCGCAAGGCCTCGCTCATCTGGTCCGCCATCAGGCGACGCCATGCGCGGCTTTGCAACTGCTCCAGCAATGGCAGATCGGACAGTGCATTCACCGCATTGCCAAGATTGATCAACAACTTGCCCCACTGCACGGCCGCTATGTCCGAATGGGATTTCCAGATCAGATGAGGGCTGCTGAGGGCGGGGAGCGGACCAGCTTCGACGAGGATGTCGCCCGAAGTGCCGCGGTGGTATGTGGCCGGACCACGCGGAACGACATTGAACGGCACCATGGCCGCGCGCACGTCGGCACGGGGCAAAGCCTCGCGCAGGGTGGCCGCATTGGCCACGCCGTTTTGCAAGCTGACCACTTGTGCGCCGGAAGCGTGGGTCGCGATCTGTTTGGCAATGGCAGCCGTGTCGCCCGATTTGACGCAAACCAGAACCAGATCGGCCCCGCTCAACGCCGCCTGTGCATCCTCGCGCATCGCGATATCGGTCAGCTGCAGATCGAGCCCATCGTAATCGGTCAGACGCAGCCCGTCCTGCGTAACCGCATCGATCACCTTGGACCGCGCCAGAAAGCATACGTCATGCCCCGCCGCGACCAGAAGCCCGCCGACAAAGCAGCCTATGCTGCCTGCACCTGCCACGCAGATGCGCAGGGAAGGCAGGCCGTCAGACGCCAAGGCACCAGCGCATGACGGCCTTCTGCGCATGCAGACGGTTTTCAGCCTCGTCGAAGATCACTGAATGCGGACCATCCATGACCTCGGACGTTGCCTCATCATCCCGGTGCGCAGGCAGACAATGCATGAAAAGGCTGTCGTCTTTGGCCTTGTTCATCAACGCCGCGTTGACCTGATAGCCGCGCAGCTGGTTGTGCCGCCGTTCGCGCGCCGATTGCGGGTCGTGCATGGACACCCACGTGTCGGCGACCACCAGATCCGCCCCGGCCACAGCAATTTGAGGATTGCGTTCCGTGGTGTAGAGCCCTTTCAGCGCGGGCTCGGGATCCAGTGGTTCGGGACCGGTGAACACCAGTTCGAAGTCGAATTGCTTGGCGGCGTGGGCAAAGCTGGCAAAGACGTTGTTGCCGTCGCCGCACCATACGACCTTCTTGCCCTTGATGGGGCCGCGATGTTCTTCGAAAGTCATCACATCGGCCATGATCTGGCAAGGATGCGTGCGGTTGGTCAGCCCGTTGATCACCGGGACGGTGGCATATTCGGCCATTTCCAACAGGGTCGCCTCTTCGAAGGTACGGATCATGATAAGATCCACATAGCGGCTGAGCACCCGCGCGGTGTCGGCGATGGTTTCGCCGTGGCCCAACTGCATGTCGCTGCCCGACAGCAGCATGGTTTGCCCGCCCAACTGGCGCACGCCGACGTCAAAGGACACGCGCGTCCGGGTCGAGGGTTTTTCAAATATGAGGGCGACCATCTGTCCTGCGAGGGGCTGGTCGTCATCCGGTGTGCCTTTCGGCCGCCCTGCACGCGCCGTTTTCATGGCGTGGGCATTGTCGATGATCTTGCGCAGATCGTCTTGCGGCGTGCTGTGAATGTCGAGGAAATGCATCATGGTTTTACTCTTTGGCAGAGAGACTTGGGGGCTGTCTGCCCCCAAACCCCCGAGGATATTTGGGGCCGGAAGAAATCAGGCCATGAGCTCTGTCGCGGCCTTGTCGAGGCGCAGAATTGCTTCGCCAATTTCAGCGTCGGTGATGGTGAGCGGGGGCAACAGTCGGATCGTGTTATCCGCGGCGGGCACGGTTATGACGCCCTGATCATATCCTGCATTCACCACATCAAGGTTCGTGGCCTTGCATTTGATCCCGATCATCAGCCCGGCCCCGCGCACTGTTTCAAACACCTCCGGGTGCGCGGCGACGAGGCCTTCGAGCTTTTGGCGCAAGAGGCCCGCCTTGCGGTTCACCTCGGCCAGAAACTCGGCATCGCTGATGATATCCATAACAGCGCAACCCACGGCGCAGCCCAGAGGGTTGCCGCCATAGGTCGAACCATGGGTGCCTGCTGTCATACCGCTGGCCGCGTTTTCGGTTGCGAGCACGGCCCCCAGAGGAAAGCCACCGCCGATGCCCTTGGCCACCATCATGATGTCAGGCTCGATCCCCGCCCATTCGTGCGCAAAAAGCTTGCCGGTCCGCCCCACACCGCACTGCACTTCGTCGAGGATCAGCAATATCCCGTGTTCGTCGCACAGATCCCGCAGCCCCTTGAGGCACGCGTCGGGCAGCGGGCGGATGCCGCCTTCGCCCTGCACGGGTTCCACCATGATCGCGGCGGTTTGATCCGTGATCGCAGGTGCAATCGCGTCATGGTCGCCAAATTCGAGATGGGTGAAGCCGGGCAACAGTGGCCCGAACCCCCTGGTCATCTTCTCGGACCCTGCGGCGGCGATACCGGCGGAAGAGCGGCCATGGAAGCTGCCGGAAAAGGTGATGATGTCCACCTTTTCGGGATGTCCCTTGTCGAACCAGTATTTGCGCGCCATCTTGACCGCCAACTCGCAAGCCTCGGTGCCGGAGTTGGTGAAAAACACCGTATCGGCAAAGGTTGCATCCACCAGCTTGTCGGCCAGCGCCTGTTGTTGCGGGATGTTATAGAGGTTGGACGTGTGCCAGAGCGCGCCTGCCTGATCGGTCAGGGCCTTGGTCAGCGCCGGATGGGCATGGCCCAGGGCATTGACCGCAATTCCGGCACCCAAATCCAGAAAACGTCGCCCGTCTGCCTCGATCAGCCAGGTGCCTTCGCCTTTGACGAAAGTCAGAGGGGCGCGGGAATAGGTGGGCAGAACAGAAGAGATCATCTGGATCATCCTTGGAGAAAGGCCGGAAACGACATGCAGACGTTGGTGCATGAGCTGCGCGGCAGGGTCAACAGTTTTGGAAGTTTGGTGTGCGAACGGGCACACGGGATCACCGCAGCGATTAGCTGCGTCGGAGGCGTCGTCGGAGAGGAGCCGCTGTGATCATGTGCGCCGCTTAGACCATTCTCGGCGCTTGCGCCAGATAAAATTCGCTTGCCCCGCCCCACACGCAAGCGCAGGACTGCGCCGATGTATATCGCCAAGCAACATAACCCGGTTCTTGCCGCGTCCCTCATCGGGATCGCAACCGCATTCATTGCGGCAACGACGCTTTTTGCCAAGGCGCTGGGAACAGAGCAGTTTGGTCCCGTAATGCATCCGGTCCAAATCGTATTTGGCCGGTTCTTGTTTGCATTCTTGTGTTTTTCTCTGGCAGTTGCGGTTTTTCGGCCCGAGTTGCACCGTCCGCATCTGGGGCTGCATCTGGCGCGGACGTTGGGGGGCTGGGCCGGATTGGTCCTGATGTTTGCTTCGGTCGCCTATATCCCGCTCGCCGATGCGACGGCGATTTCATTTCTCAATCCGGTTTTCGGGATGATCTTTGCCATTCCGCTCTTGGGGGAGCGTGTGGGCAGATGGCGCTGGCTGGCCGCCGGAATCGCGCTGGTCGGTGCGTTGGTCTTGCTGCGCCCCACGCCGGACAGCTTTCAGCCTGCCGCGCTGCTGGCGCTTGGCGCGGCTGTGATCCTGGGGTTCGAATTGAACATCATCAAAAAGCTGACACGGCGCGAAAGCCCGTTTTCAATCCTGTTTGTCAACAATGCGATAGGTTTGTGCGTCGGCGGACTGGCCGTCTTGTGGGTCTGGCAGCCACCCACCCTTGCACAATGGGGCCTGATGGCGGCCATTGGATGCGCGATGGCCGTGGCCCAGACCTGTTTCGTCAATGCCATGGCCCGGGCCGACGCGAGCTTTGTCGCGCCTTTCAGCTATGGTACCCTGATCTTTGCGGCCCTTTACGACATTGTATTCTACGATGTGGTGCCGGATTACATCACCGTGCTGGGCGCAGGCATCATCATTGCCGGCGCTTTGGTGCTGGCCTGGCGCGAAGGACGGCACAGGTTACCGGTCTCCGACGAACATGCCTTGTAACTTTGGCGTTCCCTATTAAAATAGAACGCTGACCCTAGACCAGAACCAGAGCGGCCCCGCGAGCGGCCGCTTTTTAGCTCAGAAAGCCTCTCATGTCCTGGACAGACGACCGCGTAGAATTGTTGAAAAAGATGTGGGGGGAAGGCCAATCCGCCAGCCAGATCGCCAAGGAACTTGGCGGTGTGACCCGCAATGCGGTGATCGGCAAGGTGCACCGACTGGGCCTGTCGAACCGCGCAGGCAGCGGTGGTGCGGCAGCGGCAAAGACCGAAGCCAAACCCAAGGCGCCCGCCCCAAAGCCCAAGGTCGCAGTCTCCAAGCCCAAGGTCGAGCCGAAGACGGAGCCCGCGATCAAACCCGTGCCGCCCTCCGAGGGCAAACCGAATTTGCCCGCGCGCAAGCAAATCATTCCCGCAGGGCAGCCCCTGCCCCCGCAGCCATCGGCCAACGAAATCAGCCCCGAAGCGCTCGCCAAGGTCAACGAAATTGAGAAGAAGGCCAAGAAGATCGGCCTGATGGAATTGACGGAGCGCACCTGTAAGTGGCCTGTCGGCGACCCCGCCACCGAGGATTTCTGGTTTTGCGGCCTGCCCGTCCAACAGGGCAAGCCCTACTGCGAAGCCCATGTCGGCGTTGCGTTTCAACCGATGTCATCGCGCCGGGATCGCCGTCGCTGATCCAAAGGCGGCTGCGCCACGTCACGTTTCAGGGGGGCTTTGCCCCCGGTTCCTGCGCGCCTCCCCCATGATGCTTTCTGGCCGAAAGACGTATGATTTGGCCTCTTGATTGCTGCGTTTGGACGGTCATTGCGGGTGCATGTTTCCGGCGTAAGGGATCGGAACTGGCAGTGTGTCTTGGATGGCCGTGCGACGCTCAATATCGCCTTCGTGCCCTGTCAGGTCAGTTCGTACGTTCTGCCTGAAATGTTGGCAGTGCTCTGTTTTGCATCAAGTGAAGGACCACCGGCTGACGCCGGAGGCATCATTTGTCGGAATGTAATTCCAGGTACTGCTTGATGACATCGTCT
>NZ_JAIMIA010000174.1 GCF_019966495.1 Tateyamaria pelophila
AAGGCCTATATCAAATGGGAATGCCAGGATGCGTGATCATGCCAAATCCGAATTTCCAGACGTGGGGTTGCTCAATCGATGATCCGCGCGACGATCCTGGCGATCGGGCCCCGATCGAATCGAGGAGAGACTGTAGCGGGACTTCCCAGGGCATTTCAGACCCTGCGGCGAAGGCCGGGTCGGGCAGGGCAAGTAGCAAGAGGCAAAGTGCAGTGGCACCGAGTAGCAGGCTGCGACATTGAAAGATGTTTACGGGCGGTCTCCTGGATCAGTTGTTCGAGCCAACGCAGCGCGCCGATGGCGGACCCGGCCCGCCCGGATGACCAATGCCCCAGGCCTTGAGCAGGTCCAGCGCTTCCGGACCGCGCGGTCCGAGGTCTTGGCGACCTCCGCCTGCAACGCGTTTGTGAGGGTTGTCTTGCCAGTCGAGGTTCCACCGGCCAGCCGATTATTGGCACGGCGTGTGACGTCATCGCGCAGCGTCTTTGCAGCTTGGGCAGCCGGAATGCCGCTTGCGACACAATGCTCGAAGGTAAACAGCGCGACGGCAGACTTGCGGATGGCGAAGGTCACAGTGTTTCTGGGACTGTCGGCGAGACCCGCAACGCGCTGGTAAATTGGTCTGCGCTGGTACCTCGATCAGTGCGGCTGGAGCTTGCGCAGCACCTTGTAGAGATCGGGAACGATCAAGAGCGGTACTGCGAACAGACCGATAATGAGCCATTCGCCGGGACCTATGGATACGGTGTGCAACAGAGCTTGCAGCGGCGGCCAGTAGACGGCCAATACCTGCGCTCCGAGAGTCAGCGACAGAGCTATGAGCAAAAACGGGTTGCTGAACCAGCCGATGCGCCAACTCGTGAGATGCAATGATCGAAAGGCAAACACACTGAGTTTTTCGAAGACGACCATCGCAGTGAAGGCCGTGGTCCGGGCAAGTTCGACGCTGTGGTCCATCAAATGGAAGAAGATCCACAAACTCGAAAGACCCGTGTAGAGACCGAACGCCGCGATGGTGACAATGCCGGACAGGCCGAGGATCGGTGTGTTCTTCTTGCGCGGCTTTTCCTGCATCTGGTCGGGCTCGGATTTCTCCAAGCCGAGTGCCACGGCGGTCACGCCGTCGGTAACAAGGTTCATCCACAATATCTGCGTCGCCAGAAATATGAGCGGACCGCCGATGGCGATGTTGACGACAAGGGCAATCACCTCTCCGGCATTGGAGGACAGCAGGTAGCGCACGAACTTGCGGATATTCGCGAACTGACGCCGGCCTTCGCCGATAGCCCGCACGATCGAGGCGAAACTATCATCAAGGAGGACCAGATCGGAGGCATCGCGGGCAACGTCCGTTCCGCGTATTCCCATAGCGATGCCAATGTCGGCTTTTTTCAAAGCCGGTGCATCGTTCACGCCGTCGCCGGTCATTGCGACGATCTGGTTTTGCGACTGCAGGACCGAGACGATGCGCATTTTCTGCTCTGGCTTGGTCCGGGCAAAAAGAACTTCCCCGGTCAGTAAATCCTGAAGCTGCTCGTCGGTGAGCGCGTCGAGCTCCGGTCCCGTTATCTGCCGCGTGACCGGCAAGGAAAGTTGTCCGGCAATCGCTGTTGCCGTAACCGGGCTGTCACCGGTGATCATGATCGTCCGAATGCCCGCCGACCGCGCAGCGGCGATTGCCGCGCGAACATCCGGGCGCGGGGGATCGATGAGGCCGACGAGCCCGAGAAACGTAAGATCGTCTTCCTGGATCTGCTGTCCGCCGGCACGACGGGCCAGGGCAATGACGCGCAGGCCGTCTTTAGCCATCTCAATATAGGCTTCGGTAATGCGCGTGACGTCTTCGGGTGTCAGCGGCCGCACGCCCTCCTGAGTCAGGACCTGCGTACAGATTTCGATGACTTTCTCTGGCGCGCCCTTCGTCAGCGTAAAGAGACCTTCTTCCGACTGATGCAAGACGCTCATCCGTTTGCGCTCGCTGCTGAAGGGAATTTCGGCGAGGCGGGCGATATCTTCGGTAGGCGTGCACCAACCCTTGTAGGCTAAAGTAATCAAAGCCCCTTCTGTCGGCTCGCCGATCATTTCCCAGTTGCCGTCGCTGCGGTTCAGACGCGCGTGACTGCAATGAAGGCCGGTGTTCAGAGTGGCGGCAAGAACCGGGTCATCGTCTGCACGTACCCTTTCGCCATCGCATTCGATGTGACCGGCTGGATCATAGCCCGTTCCGGTCACTTGATATGATTTGTCCAAGGCACGCACTTGCGTCGCGGTCATCTTGTTTTCCGTGAGCGTACCCGTCTTGTCCGTACAGATGACCGAGGCGGCCCCGAGGGTTTCGACCGCTTGCAGCCGCCGTGCGAGCGCGTTCTGGCGCACCATGGCGGTTGCACCGAGGGCCAGCGTGATCGTTACGACGGCAGGCAGCCCTTCCGGCACCATTGCTACTGCGAGAGAAAGCCCCGTGAGCACCATTTCCGTCAGATCGCGATCAAGGATCAATCCCAATGCTACCACGCCAAAGGCGATCAGAAGCGCCGCCGCACCGAGTTGCCGCGCGAGTTGTCCCAGCTTTTCTTGAAGGTTGGTTGTCTTGAGACCTTGCGCCCCGGTCAAATCGGCGATCCGGCCAAATTCGGTCTGCGGGCCGATTGCTGTCACTTGCGCTTCCGCTCGCCCGGCGGTGACAGCGGTACCGGCAAAGACAATGGACTCACCGCTGGCTGTTGTCTTCTCCACAGGAACGGATTCCCCGGTCAGAACGCTTTCGTCGACTTTCAGCGACGACACGGCCGACAATTCGGCGTCCGCCGCGATCTTTACCCCCGGCGACAGCACCAGAAGGTCGCCCGGCACGACTTCACGTGCGGGGACGATCTGCTCTGTGCCATCGCGAATGACCATGGCTTTCGGGGACATGAGTTTACGCAGGGAGTGCAGGGCGGTTTCCGCTTTCCACTCCTGCACGAAACCCAGAACGGCATTGAGCAGCACCACCATGCCGATGGTGATTGAATCGACGGTCTCGCCCAGGGCCAGGGCTACCAGCGCCGCGATGATGAGGATGATCACCAGCAAGCTGGAGAACTGACGGAGAAAGACACCGAAGACGCTGACGGTTGCAGGGTCGGGAAGCTCGTTCCAACCATGCGCGCGCCGGGCGTCTTCGATCTGGCTCTGCGTCAGGCCGCGAGATGTGCTGTCGGTCTGCATCCGTTCAGACTTTCAACAACTTGCGCGCGACACGGATGGTTTCTTCAAGACTGGCTGAGGTCTGGACCCTGTGCCAGTCCACGTTACCTGAGGCGCGCGCCAGTTGCATATCGAGCACCGCCGATGTCGCGTCGGACGCGGCATTCCGGCGTGTTTCGATACGCTGCTTGAGAATGCCGGGACTGGCCTGCAGCCATAATCCATCGAAAGGGACATCAATCATCCTGGCGACATCCTCGATCGCTTGCGTTCGGTCGGTGCGATCAAACACGGCGTCGGTGATGACGACACACCCGTCCTTCAAGAGCGCGGCGGTGCGCGTCGCCATTTCCGCATAAACCTTTTCGGACACCTCCGGCAAATATGCGCTCTCCGGCAGGTGTTCTTCAGGCGTGACGCCGAACAATGCTTTTCGGGTCCGGTCGCTCTCGATCAAACGCGCGCCCGGTGCTATGCCTGCAAGCGGTGCCAGTTTGCTGGCGACTGTCGATTTGCCGCTTCCACTGAGCCCACCGATGGCGATCAGTCTGGGCGGGTTTGGTGCGAGAAGCGATACCGCGAGATCATAGTAGTCACGCGCTTCTTGACGTTTCGCCGCCTTATCACGGATGTGCGTGTCTTCGGACTGTGTAGCGAGCACATGCGCTCGCACCGCCGCGCGCAAGGCGATGAAGTAGGGAAGACAAGCGAAACCATCTTCCTCATGTGTGTCATCAAGATAGTGATTGATGATCAGGCTCGCGAATTCCTGCAACTCCCGATGCCACAGATCCATCGCCAGAAATGCAAGATCGTAGAGAACATCCACAGTGGCCAACTGGTCATTGAAATCGATGCAATCGAACAGTTGTGGTCGCCCGTCGAAGATGCAGATGTTTCTCAGGTGCAGATCGCCGTGGCAGCGCCTGATGCAGCCGCGCGCCGCGCGCCTTTCCAGAATGGGAGCCAGAAGCTGCAAACCCGTGATGAAAGCTGTGTCGAGCGTTTCGATTTCCGCTTGAGAAAATACCCCACTCTGATGGAAGCCCGCACGATTGATATCGAGAATCCCGTCGATGTTCTTGACACCCCCGCCGGTCACAACCTCAGCCTTTCGATGAGCGGCGGCGATCTCGCGCGCCAGAACGCTCATGATCTGTGGCTCAAGCTTTGCATGCTGCGCCATATCGTCGAGAATGCACGCCTGATCGAAACGCACCATTTCCACGACCGCATCGACCAGCTCTCCGGTGCCGTCAAACACCAGCCCGCTGCCCGCGCGTGTGATCCGACGGACACCAAGATAGATTGCAGGGGACGTCGCCTTGTTCAGTCGGTATTCCTTGACACAGGCGGCCAGACGAATATCGGGCGTCGAAAAGTCGGCATAGGGCAACCTGACAGCTCTCTTGAGCTTGTAAGCCCGGTTGCCGACGAGGAATATCGCGGAGATGTGGGTCTCCATCACATCAACGCTGCCAACGTTTCCATGCGTGCAGGCCTCCGCGAGGAAGGCAGTTACTTTGCTTTGATCTTCGACAATCATTTTAGTTTCTGCCTGCTTTTGGGCATGCCATCTCTGCTTGTACCGGACGGGATGCTGCGGATGTGAATGTGATCGGACGATGGACTTTTTCGCATTGCGAGCGTGCCCCGCACCGACGCGAGAAACGGATTGCGTCGCGGTGCGGACGCCCTGCCGGTGGTGCGCCTGTCATGTGCAACGGAAGCACCCGTTACCTTTCACGACTGATAAATATAGGTGCCCGGCGCCGGTACACCCTTTGGAAACTTTCGCCTCATCTTACCGGGCGGTCGTGCGGGCACCTCCGCGCTGCTTGCATCCTTGAGCCAGTCTCGCCATTCCACCCACCAAGAACCGGGACGCTCCTGCTGTTGTTCCAGCCAGTCATCGGGGCCAATGTAAAGCGCGCCGGCAGGCCGGTATGAAATGCGATAGTGCCCCCGGGCAGACGACGGCTCGTTGATGATCCCACTGTTGTGCCCCCCGCTGGTGAGCACGAAAGTCAGATCGCAGTCCGTGAACAGCTTGGTCTTGTAGACCGACTTCCAGGGCGCGATGTGGTCGGTTTCGGTGGCTACGACGAAGATCGGTACCGAGATATCCTTCAACGCGATGACGCGGTCTTCCACGGCGAAACGCCCCGCAGAAAGACGGTTTTCAAGGAACAGCCCGCGCAGGTATTGCGAGTGCATTCTGGCGGGCATCCGGGTGGTGTCGGACAACCATACAGTCATGTCCGTCGGCAGGTCTTCCACGCCGAGGAAATACCGCCGGATGTTTCGGGAGTATATCAGGTCTTCGGCCCGGATAGTGGAAAAGGCACGCGCCATCTGCGGCCGGTCGAGATATCCCTGATCCCACATCAGGTCCTCAAGGAAAGCGACCTGGCTTTCGTCGAGAAACAGCAACAACTCACCGGCTTCAGCGAAATCCACCTGCGCGGCCATCAGCGTGATCGATGCGAGCCGGGCGTCCTTGTCGCGCGCCATGGTTGCCGCGGCAATCGCGAGCATGGTGCCGCCGAGGCAATAGCCGACCGCATGCACCGGTTGTTCGGGCACGATTGATTGCACCTGATCGAGCGCCGCCATCACCCCGGTCTTGCGATAGTCTTCAAGGGACAGTTCGGACTGTTCGGCTTCCGGATTGCACCAGGAAATCATGAAGACGGTAAAGCCCTGTTCGACAAGGTACCTTACCATGGAATTGTGCGCAGACAGATCGAGAATATAGTATTTCATGATCCATGCCGGAACGATCAAAACCGGCTCCGCCTGTACGACGTCCCCCTGCGGCGCATATTGAATGAGTTCGAACAGCTCGTTTCGAAACACGACTTCACCGGGGGTGGCGGCAAGGTCTATGCCGATCCGGTATCCCTCGGGCGGTTCCTCGTGAGTCTGGGTAAGCGTATTGTGGAAATCATGGGCAAAGTGCGCTGCTCCTGCAACGAGGTTTGCGCCGCCTCGTTTCAGTGTTTGCTCGATTATTTCCGGGTTCAGCCATGGAAAATTCGAAGGCGAAACGAGGTCAAGCGACTGGCGTGCCAGAAACCTTGTCCGTTCGGCATCTTCCGGTTGCAGGCCCGGCAAGTACTCGGTCGCGACATCCCACCAGTCCTGAGCCGCGAGAAAAGATTGCTTCCAATAGTTGAAAGGGGGAATGTTCCAGCCAGCATGCTCGAACCTGTGGTCGGTTCGTCTCGGCTTGAACGGGGGCTCCGCTTCGCTGCTCACACCGGCGCTGTAGGCCATCAGTTTCAACAGGTTTGTCTGCGCATGCTCTGCGAGTTCCAGCTGACGTCCCGGCGATTGTGCCAAGTGGTGCGCCCAGTCCCAATAGGCCTGAATGAAAGCATGCGTCGAGATACCTGCGCTGGCGCGTGCAAGAGCTACGCGCAAACCACGGTCAAGGGTCTGGTAGTGACGCTTGGCGGCCGGGCCGGATTTGGATTTTCTGCCCGCCAAAGGGCGGTCGGCGGCTTCGGCTTTTCGCGGCCTCGACGAAATCTGTTTGGTCCCGGCGGACACTTTGTTCATGGGACATCCTTTACTTTCCACCTAATGGATCGAAGCCACCGGCTTCTAGCCGGTCCGCTTCAGCGAATCTTTCTCTGATCTTCTCTCCTGAATTTTGAAACCCGCTGTGGCGGTATGGTTTCAAAATTCAGGAGAGAAGATCATGCGTT
>NZ_JAIMIA010000175.1 GCF_019966495.1 Tateyamaria pelophila
TCCTTCAGCACGGTCACAGTGTGGGCGGTGCCGTCCCATTCGCGGATCAGCTTGGTGCCAACTACTGGATTGCGGGGGTCGGCAATCTGCGCCTTGCGCGTCAGCGTGCCCTCGACCTCATCAGCCAGCAGATCCAAAAGCCGCCGCGTCTGCTTGTCCGGGCCGCCGTAAGACAGCTCCTGAATACGGTAGGCCAGCCTGCTTACCAGAAAGCTGCGGCTGTTATTCGGGGCAGGGGCATCGAACAGCGCCTGCCATTCCGCCTTCAGGTCTTTGACGGACATGGTCTTCAAGCCGACCAGGCGTGCCAATATGGGTTCGTGTGTTGTCATGCGGATTTCCTTTGAGTTGGACCCGCAGTACCGCTCTGTTTGGGCCGGAAGTGTAGCGAACTATCTCCGTTTGTCCGGGATAGAGGGTCGCGATCGCGGTCCAAGAGGCGCACCACAGCCGTAGCGAGCAGGCCATACAGTTCGGTGCGGCGCTCGTGTGCTGACATGCGGTCAGGGTGTATTGGGTTTGGGCGTTTCATGACGATCCTCAGGGCAGTGGACATGCCCTCAAAAAACAGCTTTGCCAAACCCGCTTCTACCTTCAAACGGGTACACCCACTCCCGCAAACTGAGGGTGAAACCGTTTCACCCTTGTAAAGATGGTCGCTTGCCCGCCCAGAATGTTCCCCTTATGTTTTATGTCTGAATTCACTGTGATCAGGGGAGGTGTGCAAATGCGGACACCAGGCACATTCGGCTTATCGTGGAGCCTTTCGGTTGCACTTGCCCATGTGGAAGACATCGAACTTCGAGACCATGCCAAGTCTTTGAACAGGGCGTTGCTTGGGGAGGATCATCTGGTGCCAGATACGATCGAACTGCCGACGGCGTCTGCGCAAATGGTGCGGCGCAGGGCCCGCGATGGCCTGCTAATGGCGCTGCGCGATGGTTACATCCGGGCCACTGGTCGCCTGTCGACGACGGCAGCGATGTTTGTGGATCCGGCTACCGAGCGGAGCTGGCGCCTTCATGCGAGTGATCCGAGCTTGATCACGACGACTGAATGGCGTTGTGGAGAGTTCAACTTCAGTCGCGGAGACCTCACGGGCCCGGCATGGCAGTACATCCAGATCGAGGTGCCGGAATTCATGGTGAAGGCGATCTGGCAGGATGATGCGCCGGAACCTGCCCAGCCCCCTCGAGAAGCGACAGCCATGTCCTACACCACCCCCTATCTTGAACTCATGCAGGAGGCGATCATGCATTTTGGCTTGACGGACAAGTACCAGAGCAAGAAGGAAAACCTCTCTGACTGGTTTTTTGGGAAGCGGATCGATGGCGAGCCGATTTCTCGCAACATCGCAAATTCCATGGCCACGCTGATCAGGTTGCCGACGGCGCAGCGCGGTGGGGCGAAGCGCATCCCGAAGCCCTAATCGCACATGATGAGGTGGGAATCACGACGTTGCGGTTGTCGAAATCGGTACGCCTCATACGGCCTTGCGTCCTGTGCTGTCCTTGATGTCGGCGCTCGACATTTCACAAGTCTTCCTCTTCAGCGAATTGGGCTTTGACCACTTGACCTCTCGGCCAGATTGGGAAGATTTTGGGCTCGCTCGGGGAGGATGGTGAGTGCTTGATCGCGGCGATTGAGTCAAACCGGCAAGGCCCGTCGGCAAAAGGGATTGCAAAGTAGCAGCGTGACTACCTTCTGCGGATATTTGCCAATTTGCCTCGCTGCCCCGTGGGCTTCGTTGCCTGACGCAACATCGTTCGCAACTGTAACGATGTGCATCCCGCCTAGTCGCTGTCGCCGGCCAACGGAGGGTGTTTCTGTCTGTAACACCCGGACGTTAAGCAACATTGGGCGTCGTGTTGGACGACACAAGGTGCCGATGCGCTGACGAACGTGACGCCGCCTGCGAACGAGCGAGGCAGCAGGAACTGTGCGCCCGGCTGAGATTATCTGTTTCGGGCCATCAGTCCCGCCTTGTCTGAGCAGTGTTGTGGTCGCCAATACTGCTCGTGTCGAGTGCAAGCGCTGGTCCGACAAGAATAGATACCCTTTGGAAACCGGGGCAGGCGACCGCCGGGGTTTCTCGGGTGGAGGGGCAGCGCGCCAGGCAGGCATGTCTCGTCACCAGCAAAAACACACGCAGCGCGTTGACGCGGCGCAAGCGCGGGGCGAGGTTAAAAAAGCGTGGATTGGAAAGTAGTGTCGACAAGTGCAACATCACTACCGCAGCCGATCTTGGTCTGCGCCGCGACCAGATCCATGAAGCACGCCTCGTACGCCCTTGACCACTGCGGCCTTCCTCGACGAGCCGAATTTCAAGGTTGCAGACTTCAACCTTGAAATTCTTACCTCACACCGCCGTGATCTCACAAACACGACGCCAGGTTTGACGTGATGACCTACCGGATACTTGTTTTCGTGAGAACGTGGCTCGCCAAGGTAGGCCTGGCCGGTTTCTGAACGATTGAGTTCGCACGTCGCCGAAGGATTCACCCTTCCTGTCGCACCCTGCTGAAAGGGTGAAACCATTCACCTGATTCGCGCTGCACTGGGGTTCACCCTTCTACGCGTCGTCGGATTGCAATGGCCGCGCAAAGGGCACTCAGGCCCCTTGGGGTCCACCCTTTATTCATCATGATTTCATGAGCTTGCCGGGAGGGTTCCACCCTTTCCTGTCAGGCGACGTCCGAACGGGTGGACCGGTTCGGACGTCGCGGGGGCTGCGGGACCAGTGACAGAACAGGGGTCAACAACGCCCTCAACCTGGTTCCAAACACCCGTGCTTCTTAGCCCTCAAATCCCCCTGCGCATCGCCGCTGCGACCCTCCGGTCGTCCGTCATGTATGCGCTTTTGCGCGGGGGGCGGCCATGAGCGCCCGGGACTGGCAGGCCTTCGATGCTGAGTTGCGCACGCGGTTGCCGGAACTCGTCGTCGAGTTGCTTGGCCAGCCCAGCTCAAAGATTGGTCGGGAATGGCGCTGGGGCCGCAAGGGTAGCCTTGCGGTGATCATCAGCGGGTCGAAAGCGGGCATGTGGTTTGACCACGAGGCGGGTGACGGCAGTCATTTTTCGGATCTGGTTGGTCGCGAGCTCAGCATGCCTCGCAGCGATGCCAATGACTGGATCGCCGATCGTATGGGCATGACAACGGGCCCACGGCCCAGGCGCCAGCACGACAGGTCACAGCTCAAACCGGCCAATAGACCTGCGCCACCTCCCCGGGTTGCCAGCGTGACCGCGGAAAGCACTCCTGCGATCTCGCCCGCGGACGCGGCTGCTGCCCGCGCTGCGCGCATCTGGGTCAATGCGCGCCCAGCCCCAAACGATCATCCCTACCTCATCACCAAGCAGGTCGCGCCGCTCGCCTTGCGCATGGATGCCCGTGGCCAACTGCTCGTCCCATTGCAGGATATCGACGGGCACCTGCACAGCCTCGAGACCATCGCTCCCGACGGGGCAAAGCGCTTTTTGGCGGGCGGCGCAAAGCGGGGGCATTTCGCGGTGGTGGGCGCGGATCCGGCGCCGCTGGCCGAGCCTTCCGGACCGCTGCTGATCTGCGAGGGCTGGGCGACCGGCGCGAGCCTGAACCTCGCGACTGGGTACACCGTCATCGCCGCAATGGATGCGGGCAACCTGCTCCCCGTCGCGCAGGCGTTGCGGGCCAGGTTCGACCATGCCGATCTCGTCCTTGTCGCCGACAACGACTTGAAGCCTGACCGTGACACCAACCCCGGTGTGGAGGCCGCGCGCAAGGCGGCGCTCGCCGTCGATGCTCGCCTCGCCGTGCCCGAGGCCGCTGGCGACGCCAATGATCTCTTCTGCACCGATGGTCAGGAGGCCGTTGAGGCGCTGGTGGCAGGTGCCGCGAAGATCCCGCCACCGCCGCCGACCTATCCCGCGCCGATCCTGACGCCCACCGAAGCACGGGCCATGCTCTTGGAAGCCATCAGCGACTTCATGGCAGAGCTGCCGGACTACTGGGCGGCCGTGGAGGCCGCCCGCGAGGCGGCGCAGAACGCGGACGAGGATTGCGATCCGCTGGATTTCAACATCGTGGCGCGCGCGGCGCTGCCACCGCTGCTTGGACTGCCGGTCGATGTCGGGCTGGGCAAAACCTCGCGCGCGCGAACTGCCATTGCCGAACTGATCGGGTCTGGTGAACTCGGCGGCCGCAAGGTCGTCTATGCCGTCCCGCGCCACGATCTGGGCGCCGAGCAGGTTGCCGCCTTCGAAGCCATCGGCCTGCGTGCCATGCTGTGGAAGGGTCGCACCGCGCCCGATCCCACCGACGCCGATCCCGAGAGGCTGATGTGCCTCGACACGGAGGCGACCTTCGACGCGCTTGAGGTCGAACTGCCGATCGAGCAGAGCTGCTGCAAGGTGAAGCGGGGCGGTGAATTGCACCTCTGCGGGCATTTCCACGCCTGCGGCTATCAGCGCCAGAAACCGCTCGCGCAAGCCGCCGCTGTCATCGTCTGCGCCCATGACAGCCTCTTTCACATGAAACCCGAGGCCATCGGCACGGTCGGGCTGCTGGTGATCGACGAGGCGTTCTGGCAATCGGGCCTGCGCGGTCTTGATGGCAAGGCCACCCTCACGCAGGATGGCCTCGAACCCGGTCGCACCTCGCTTGCCTGCTATGAGGTAAAGGGCAAGATCGACGTCCGAGCCACGGCCGATCTGGTCGCCGCCCGCGGGAAACTCTGGAAGGCCTTGCAGGTCACTGAGCCTGGCCCCCTGCGTCACGGGCTTCTCCAAGCCGTTGGTCTGACGCCCGAAGACTGTCGGCAGGCTGCCACTCTGGAAAGGCGCCGGATGCGGGATGCAGGTCTGCTGCCGGGCATGCCATCGGTGGAACGACGCAAGCGCATCGAGAAGGCCCTGCCTCCCAGAGGCGAGCCCTGGGCGCCGCCGGGCCGTTGCGCAAAACTGTGGTTGATCCTCGCCGAGGCATTGGAGAACGGCCATGATGCTGCCGGAGCGGATCTGGGTCACGAACGAACGGAATCCGGTTCTGTCCGGGCGCTGCGCTTACGCTGGCGCAGCCGGTTGCGCGGAGGCTGGGCGGCCGAGGCACCGATCCTGCATCTCGACGCGACACTGCGGCCCGAACTTGTGCAGACCTATCTGCCGACGATCGACATCGGCGCACAGGTTGCCGCGCGCCAACCCCATGTGCACGTCCGTCAGGTGACCGGCAGCCCGACCTCGGCGCGCGCGCTGACGCCGGGACCAGATGCGCGGAACCGCGATCGCAAGGCCGCAGAAACCCATTTGCGGGATCTCCGTGCCTGGATTGCGCTGCGGACACAGCAATGCCACCAACCCGATGCCCGGATCGACCTTCTGATCGTGGGCCAGAAGGCCGCCATCGACGTGCTTCGGTCCGCCGGTCTGCCGCCGCGAGTGGAGGCGGTGCATTTCAACGCGCTGAGCGGGCTCGACCGCTGGGGCGGGATCGGTGGCATGATCGTCATGGGGCGCACGCTGCCCGCACCGCGCACGGTGGAGCTTCTCGCCATGGCGCTCACCGGCCGCGTTCCCGCGCCGAACCCGAAGGACGCCGGCTGGTGGTATCCGATGGCAGAACGCAGGGTGCGGTTTGCAAATGACAAGTCCGTGCCGCTCACCATGGAGGCTCATGCCGACCCGATCGCCGAAGCCGTCCGCTGGAGCATCTGCGAGGGAGAACTGATCCAGGCCATTGGCCGCGGACGCGGCGTCAACCGCACCGGCGACACGATGCTGGAGATCGATCTGCTGACCGACGTGGTCCTGCCGGTGACGGTGGACGCCCTCGTGCCGTGGTCCGACCTCCGCCCGACCCGGTGCGACCTGATGGCGCTCACGGGCATCATGCTCGAGAACGCCGCCGACAGGGCCACCTGCTTTCCTGAGTTCTGGTCGTCGGCCGAAGCGGCCCGCCAGGACCGGTCGAGGAGTGTGACAAATGGCTATTATAGGAGTCTCTATAATAGCAGAATGTCACACTCCTCTGTGGAGGTGACCTACCGCCCGGAGGGGCCTGGCCATCGCACCAGGGCCGCCCAGGTCGATCTCACCCGTATTCCCGACCCGGAAGCGTGGCTCACCAACCGCCTTGGTCCGCTTGCCCAATGCAATATTGCAGCGCCGCTCGATGGGCAAGCTGGTCAGCAAGCCCGACTCGATGCGCTCGTATCCCGCCTAACCAGCGGCATGCAGGCGATGCTCGCCAGCCGCCGTACCGCGCTCGACGTGCTGTCTGCGCGTTTGGATGCGGTGGCCCCTGTTGGTGTGCACCAATCACCATCCCCGAACCCCAAAGAGGAGAATTGAAGATGAGCTACGACACATTGCGCGTCTATGAGGCCGGGCGGTTTCACGATGTGGACCTGCCGGATTGGTATTATGAAGCCTGCCGTATCGGCGAGATGGAAGGCGTCAACTGGCACCGGGCTCTCGAACGTGTTCTCGATTGTGAATATAGGCCGCTGACGGAAGAGGGTCTGTGCAGTGCAGGGCTCGAGATCCGGTTCTGGCGGAGCGCGATGACCGGCACTTTTGTCCTCATTGAAACGCCGCTGGTCGTGGTCGAGCAGATCGTCGTGATCCAGCCCGAGGACTTTCTACCATTTTTGTCCAATTATCTTGCTCCGCTTATGGCTGCATCGGCGCAATACGCCGTGCTCGAGGTTCAAGGCAAAATCGCAAATGCGTTTATTGCATGGGCTCGCCATGGTGATGGGAGCCACATCGATCGTGAAACAGGTCTGAGCCAGATCGATCTCAAACGGGACCTGGAGCGGCGTCGGCTTGAACGGTTGCGTGAGACGCAGGGAGGTGTGGCATGAAACCCAATCACCACATCGGCCTCGAGCAGCGAGACGGTTTTGACGCTGGCCGT
>NZ_JAIMIA010000176.1 GCF_019966495.1 Tateyamaria pelophila
ACATCACGCAATTTCCTGTCGATGATCAAACTGGCATCCGTCAGGCTGTGGATCGAGTTTTATGAGTCCGCTGCCTAGTGACTTCAGGTTGTGGTAAGTGGATAAGTTTCAAGACTTTCATAATATTGTCCTTGTCCGTTCTGAGGAAGGGACCGGCAGGAAATCAAAAGAGCTTTGGAGGGGTAGACAAGCTATCGATGGCCGGCCCCGAAAGAGGGCAGATCAAAGACGTCATATGAGGCGGATATGCTTTGTCGGTTTCATACTCTGAGACAGCATAAAGTAAGATATCCCGTCAATAGCTTTCCAAAACGAGGTGGCGCCAGATCCTGAAATCTGCCGGCACCTCATATCATTTAAAAACAAGGCCTTAGGGATTCATGGGCACGAATGACCTTGTTTTTGGGCGCTAAAACCGCCCAAATGGGTCTCAATTACCTTGCGGATCAATCTTCCAGTCGTCATATCAGGAGCACCCATTCGTGGATCCGCAGGTGTTGCACTTCATGCAGGTGCCGTTGCGCACAAGCGTATAGTTGCCGCATTCGCCGCAGGCTTCGCCTTCATAGCCCTGCATCTTGGCCTTGGTACGGGCATCAATGCTGACAGAACCGCTGGACAGAGCCGTTGTTGTCGTACTCATGGTCACACCACCACCGACGGCGACATCAGGCACGAGGCTATTGACGGCCTCCGCAACCATCGCATTGGCCTCGGCCATGCCGCCCTGCAGCACCACCAGATCCTGTGGCAAACGCTTGCGCAGATAGCCCGTCGAGCTGATTTGCTTCAACACTTCGAGGGATTTGGACGCCGCCGTGTCGGAGAGTTCCGAAACGTTGGTGATCCCCTCTTCGACGCCGCGGCCCAGATCGTCAAAGCTGGCGCCTTCCGGCTTCACATGCGCCAGATCGGTCCGATCGAGGTAAGACACAGCCAGTTCGCGGAACACATAGTCAAGGATAGAGGTCGCGTTCTTGATGCTGTCATTGCCCTGCACCATGCCCGCAGGCTCGAACTTGGTGAAGGTGAACGCGTCGACGAACTCTTCCAGCGGCACGCCGTATTGAAGACCAACCGACACCGCGATGGCGAAGTTGTTCATCATGGCGCGAAAGCCCGCCCCTTCCTTGTGCATATCGATAAAGATTTCACCAAGGTTACCGTCCTGGTATTCGCCCGTGCGCAGATAGACCTTATGGCCCCCGACAATCGCCTTTTGGGTATAGCCCTTGCGGCGCTGCGGCATCTTTTCGCGGTGCGATTTGATGATCTCCTTGACGATGATCTTTTCGACGATCTTCTCGGCCAGCACGGTTGCCTTTTCCTGCTGCGAGCCGCTTTCCAATATCTCCTGGGCCTCGTCATCATCCTCGACCAAAGACGCCGCCAGCGGTTGCGAGAGTTTGGAGCCGTCACGGTAGAGCGCGTTGGCCTTCACCCCCAGCGACCAGCTGAGTTCATAGGCTTTCTGGCAATCCTCGATCGTGGCATCGTTGGGCATGTTGATCGTCTTGGAGATCGCGCCCGAGATGAACGACTGTGCCGCGGCCATCATGGTGATGTGGCTGTCCACGCTCAGGAACCGTTTGCCGATCTTGCCGCACGGGTTGGCGCAGTCAAAGATATGATAGTGTTCGGCCTTGAGGTGCGGCGCTCCTTCAAGCGTCATCGTTCCGCAGACGTGGTTGTTGGCGGCATCGATGTCAGCCCGCGAAAAGCCCAGCGAGCGGAGCAGGTCAAAGCTCGGATCGTTCAGCTTTTCCGCCGGAATGCCCAGCACTTGGGTGCAAAACTCTTCGCCCAGCGTCCACTGGTTGAACACGAAGCGGATGTCGAACGCGCTTTCAAGTGCTGCATCAACCTTGGCCAACTCATTGACCCCAAACCCATGCCCTGTCAGCGAGGTGTGGTTGATCGCCGGGCTGTTGCCGATGGAGCCGTGACCGACGGCGTAGCTGATGATCTCTTCGATCTGGGCCGAGCCGTAACCGAGGTTCTCAAGGGCGGCAGGCACCGAGCGGTTGATGATCTTGAAGTAACCGCCACCGGCCAGCTTCTTGAACTTCACCAACGCAAAGTCAGGCTCGATTCCGGTCGTGTCGCAATCCATCACCAGACCGATGGTGCCCGTGGGCGCGATCACTGTGGATTGCGCGTTGCGGTACCCGTTGGCTTCACCCAGTTTCAGCGCTTCGTCCCATGTGGACATGGCCATATTGACCAGACGCGCATCGGGGCAGTTTGCATGATCCAGCGGCACAGGCTTGACTGCCAGCGCTTCGTAACCTTCGGCACGTCCATACGCAGCCGTCCGGTGATTGCGCATCACCCGCAGCATGTGGTCCGCGTTTTTCTTGTAGCCCGGGAACGGCCCCAACGCGCCCGCCATCTCGGCGGATGTGGCATAGGCAACGCCCGTCATGATGGCCGTCAGGGCACCGCAAAGTGCGCGGCCTTCGTCGCTGTCGTAGCCATGGCCCATGTTCATCAACAGACCGCCAATGTTGGCATAACCCAGGCCCAATGTTCGGAAATCATAAGAGCGTTGGGCAATTTCCTTGGACGGGAACTGCGCCATCATCACCGAAATTTCCAGTGTCACGGTCCACAGGCGGGAGGCGTGCATGTAATCTTCGACCTGGAAAACGCCATCCTTGAGGAATGTGAGCAGGTTCATCGAGGCGAGGTTACACGCCGTATCGTCCAGGAACATGTATTCGGAACACGGGTTCGATCCGCGGATCGCACCATCTTCGGGACATGTGTGCCAGTCGTTTACCGTGTCGTGATACTGGATGCCCGGATCGGCACAGGCCCAGGCCGCGTGGCCCACTTGCGCCCATAGATCACGGGCTTTGATGGTTTTGGTCGGCTGACCGTTCACACGGTTGATCAGTTCCCAATCGGCATCTTTCTCGACGGCCTTGAGAAACGCGTTTGTGACGCGGATCGAGTTGTTCGAGTTCTGGCCGGAGACGGAGTTATATGCCTCGGAGTCCCAATCGGTATCGTATGTTGGAAATTCGATGCTGGTGTGGCCCTGACGCGCATAGTCCAACACGCGTTTAACGTAAGTCTCGGGGATCGCGACCCGCTTTGCCGCCTTTACTGCCGCCTTCAACGCGTCGTTTTTCTTGGGGTCATAGGCATCTTCAACAGCGCCGTCCCAAGCCTTGATCGCGGCAAAGAGGCCGTTCAGCTTTTCTTCGTGCATCTTGGAGCCAGCGACGATGCTCGCCACCTTTTGCTCTTCGATGACCTTCCAGTTGATGAAGTCTTCGATGTCGGGGTGATCGGCGTCCACGATCACCATCTTGGCCGCGCGGCGTGTGGTCCCACCCGACTTGATGGCACCCGCAGCACGATCACCGATTTTCAGAAAGCCCATCAGGCCGGAAGATTTGCCCCCGCCCGACAGGCTCTCACCCTCACCGCGGAGCGACGAGAAGTTCGTTCCTGTGCCGGAGCCATACTTGAAAAGACGCGCTTCGCGGACCCAAAGATCCATAATGCCGCCGTCATTGACCAGATCGTCGCTGACCGACTGGATAAAGCAGGCATGCGGTTGGGGATGCTCGTAGGAAGATTTCGATTTCGTCAGCTTACCGGTCTTGTAATCGACATAATGGTGACCTTGCGCCGGCCCGTCGATGCCATAAGCCCAGTGCAGACCTGTGTTGAACCACTGGGGGCTGTTGGGAGCGGCGCGTTGGGTCGCCAGCATGTGGCGCATTTCGTCGTAATAGGCGCGCGCGTCATCTTCTTTCGAGAAGTATCCGCCCTTCCAGCCCCAATAGGCCCAGGCGCCTGCCAAACGGTCAAACACTTGCTTGGAGGACGTCTCACCGCCCATTTCAGCGCCCTTGGCCGCCTCTGAGCGCCAGAGAAATTCGGGCACGTCGGCCTCTTTGACTTTTTGCAGCTTTGACGGAACACCAGCCTTGCGGAAGTATTTTTGCGCAATCACGTCGCTGGCCACTTGCGACCATTTCGCGGGCACTTCGACGTCGTCCAGACGGAATACAATTGTTCCGTCAGGGTTGCGGATTTCAGACACGGTGGTCACAAAATCCAGATCCGCATACGCGTCCTGACCGGCCTTGGTGAACTGTCTTTCAATTTTCATCGCGCTGCCTCGTTATTCAGCATGTTACTTTGCCAGGCTGTCCCGGACGTTGCGGGGGCCCAATTCTGGTATTGGAACGAAGGCAAATCAGTTCTCTCCCGTCACAGCACGAACGCTTGAGACGGCCGGTGTCAGCCGATGAGTTTCGATGTCTTCGTCCCTTGAGCCCGGAGCGACATCCTTAGCGTTGGCCACTAAATGTTGTGGTGTCGATCCCAGCCCGCACAAGGTGACGTATCGAGAGGGTCCGCGTCAACGCAATTTTAAAACTTTTTTGACAACTTTTTCCTTGACCCGTGCAGCATGTTTCGGGCGCCGGCCTTCGGGATGATTCATTCGTTAACACACGGCTAGGTTGTAAAAATTTGATCCACAGAGACGGCTGGAATTTCTGCAAGTAGAGGCAGGGCTTACGGTAAAATGTGGAAGCTTTGGCTGAAGTTATCCACAGAACCCTTTCTCGAGAGCAGAAAGGTTTTGTGGCCGTGCGGAAAATATGTTGATGTTGCAACACCCACCCCGAAAGGCCCCTCATGCGACCAGTTTTAGCGTTTTTTTTGATCGGACTGACGGCCTGCGGACCACAATATATAGAAACAGTAGCGACTTCGGAACAAGATTTGCCCGCCCGTCGCGCCCTGTTCGGAGAATCCCCGGCGACGCTGGACGAAGTTTTCAGATCATCGTGCAATGCGCCGGGCGACAAGATCAAACAAGTCTCCACATCCGTCGTACAGTGCCGCATCCTGCCCCCGCCTGACATCGCGGCCTTCTTGTTGTTGCAATATGACGGCGCGCTGGAGGCCCCGTCCCTCATTGTGCAAAAGCAGACGGCACGCAACGACGCCGGTTACGCCGTTGAGTTGTCCTATTTCGCGGAAGTGATCCAGAAGTCGGGCAAGCCCCGTCGCATTTATTTCAGACAACCCCGATTGGATGTCCTCATGGATGGATTGCTGGAAGCATCAGGCGGCACCACGATCAACGACTGACCCTCATGATACGCCGAAAGCCGCGATAAAGGCGCGCGCAACCGGGTTGATCTGAGCTGTGATTTTCAGAAAGGTGTTTGTGACCCCGTCCGTCGCCAGCAATTCCCGCGAAGGGGCAAAGCTGGTTTTCTCTTCATCCACACCTGGCATCCGTCCCTCCGTGAAAGGCTGGGGTTGTTACCGTCCCATAGCAATGTACCCTGAGCGTTGAACGCGACGCAGCACACCCGTTCTTGCGTCGACACATTCCCAGTTTCACTGCCGACAACTGAATACCCGAACGGTCAAAGTGAGAATCTGCGGAATCGGCCCCCTTTCTTGCGCCTTTTGGTACTCACTCAAATGCAAATCCGGGTTGAGGATCGGTTTTCCCTTTTTGCGCCTGTCTGGGCCCTCGTCGCCTTTGAAAAGGCCAAGCAGAACGCTGTGCGGTGTACAGCTTGTCTAGTATCAGCAAATATGGAAATGATCGGTCAACATGAAAAAAATTGCCCGGTTCATCCTTCTGTTCATCCTGTTCGTCGCTGTCGCGTATGCCACGCTTTGGGCGTCGATGGCGTTCTGGTTCAAACTGCCGGGGCCGGATCTTGTCCGGTGGTGTGTCATGATTGCCTTCGGGTTATTGGGGGTCGGGACGCTCATCGCGATCTTCAAGACCGTGCGCTGGCGCTGGCTCTCGGTATTTGCGATATCTATGCTGGCGATCGTGGTGTGGTGGAACACTCTGATACCTCCCGTCGATGGCAACTGGCCTGCAGACGTCTCGCGACAAGTCACCGGGACAATCGACGGTGATATCCTGACATTGCATAACGTTCGGGCGTTCAATTGGCGCACGGCCGAAGACTTTACCGAAAAATGGGTCACGCGCACCTATGATCTTTCCACAATCGACTCGGCCGATATCTTTCTGTCCTTCTGGGCCGGACCAAGCATGGCGCATTTCATGCTCAGCTTTGGTTTTGAAGACGGTCGGTACGTGACCTTCTCCAACGAAGTGCGCCGGTCTATCGGGGGATCATTTTCGCCCGTTGCGGATTTCTTCAAAGCCAACCCCATCATCATGATCGCAAGCGAAGAATATGACATCGTCGGACTGCGCTCGAACGTGCGCAAGGAACGCGTGCAGTTATTCCGCTTGAAGACGGATGCAGCCCAGCGACGCGAATATGTCGAGGCTTATGTCTCCACCGTGAACGAGCTGGCGGAGAAACCGCGCTGGTTCAATTCGGCTTTCACCAACTGCTCGAGCACGGCGATCTTGCTGGCCCGCCATATCGGTGCGCAATTGCCAACCGACTGGCGGTTGCTGATCAATGGATACATGCCTGAATACCTATATGAGCGGGGCGCGCTGGATACCAATGTTACCCTCGAAGAGCTGTTCCTCCTTGGTGATGTCACCGAACGGGCCACCGCCGTTGGCCTCAACGAAGGCTATTCCGCCGCGATACGCGAAGGCGTACCAGCACCGTAATCCAACCTGCCGTTCGATAATCGCCCGGAAGCAAGACGGCAGATCGTAAGCGGATTTAAATAGCGCGCCGACGTGCGGGACTTGAAGGAGCGGCCGACTGGCCCTCCCCTTGCCTGACCTGGAACCCTGCATGATTGAGCAACCCCACGTCTGGAAATTCGGATTTGGCATGATCACGCATCCTGGCATTCCCATTTGATATAGGCCTT
>NZ_JAIMIA010000177.1 GCF_019966495.1 Tateyamaria pelophila
AGACGATGTCATCAAGCAGTACCTGGAATTACATTCCGACAAATGATGCCTCCGGCGTCAGCCGGTGGTCCTTCACTGCAACCGGCTTCGTGTCGGCACCACCAGGGAGGAACAATATGAACAAGAAACTTAAATCGACATTCGCAGCCGTTGCCATGATGGCCGCTTCCACGACAGCCGTTTATGCGCAAAACCTTCGTCTTTCGCACCAGTGGTCTGACAGCGACATCCGCCATCAGGTCGCACAAATCGTCGCTGATGAGGTCGCTGCCGCGGACGTGGGTCTGGAAATCCGCATCTTTCCGACCCAGTCGCTCTTCAAGGCCCGTGAGCAATATACACCCTTGTCACGTGGCCAGCTTGATATGACCGTACTGCCTTTGTCCTATGCTGGTGGTCAGCAACCTGCGTACAACCTGACCCTGATGCCCGGTCTGGTCAAGAACCACGATCATGCTGCGCGGTTGAACGAAAGCCCGTTCATGGAAGCCATCGAAGCCAAGATGGCCGAAGATGATGTGATGGTGCTGGTCCACGGATACCTCGCCGGTGGCTTTGCCGGTAAGGATGAGTGCATCACCGGGCCCGACGATATGCCCGGCAAACAAACCCGCGCCGCTGGTAAGGCGTTCGAGCAGATGCTGGCAGGCGCAGGGGCGTCCATCGCATCCATGTCCTCGTCCGAGATTTACAACGCGATGCAGACCGGCGTTCTGGATGCCGCCAATACGTCCTCGTCGTCCTTTGTCAGCTACCGGATTTATGAGCAGGTCGCCTGCTACACTCCCGCAGGCGAATATGCGCTTTGGTTCATGTATCAGCCTTTGCTCATGAACAAATCCACCTTTGAAGGTCTGACCGAAGAGCAACAGCAGGCGTTGCTGGCTGGTGCCGCCAAGGCCGAGGCCTTCTATCTGGAAGAAGCCAAGAAAGAAGACGCCGCCAGCCGTGAAGTCTTTGAAAAGGCAGGCGTGGAAATCGCCGTGATGTCAGAAGCGGACTTCAACGCGTGGCGTGCGCTGGCCCAAGAGACGTCCTACAAGGCGTTCGTGGAAGAGACACCCGATGGTCAGCAACTGCTTGATCTGGCGCTCTCTGTCGACTGATCCACAACCCGGGGCGGCGATCATGCCGCCCCCTCACGTTTTGGGGTCAGGAGAATTTTGTGTCTGGGAACCTAAGCACCACTGTCGCACGCACCGGCGGCAACCCGTTTCTTCGTGTCGTAGCCGCAATTTCGACACTGGCCGGATGGATTTCCGCGGCCATGATCGTTGCCGCCGTCGCGATCACCTGCCAGATGATTTTCATCCGGTTTGTGATGAATGGATCAACTGTCTGGCAAACCGAGGCAGTCATTTATCTGGTCATTGCAGCGACCCTTTTGGGCCTGCCGTATGTGCAGCGCTTGCGTGGGCATGTGAATGTTGATCTGATCCCGATCTGGCTGGCCCCCAAGGCGCGGCACCGTCTCTTTATCCTGACGATGAGCCTGTCGATCCTGATTGTCGGAACAATGCTGTATTACGGTTTTGAATACTGGCATTTCGCATGGGATCGGGGCTGGAGATCGGACACGGTCTGGGGCGTGCGTCTGTGGATCCCTTATCTGGCGTTGCCCGTGGGGTTTGCGCTTTTGATGCTGCAACTGATCGCTGATCTGGTCGCCGTGGTCCTCGGGATCGACGACCCTTTTGGCATTGGTAAAACCGACGGGCTCGAATCCCGTACATCGGGAGGTGTGTGATGGATCCGCTGCTTTTGGGCGGTCTGGTCGCCGTCTTCACCATTCTGGTTCTGTTTTCCGGTATCTCGGTGGCCCTCGGGCTTCTGGTCGTTTCAGCAGGGTTCCTGATTGTCTTTGACGGCATGCGGTCGCTTGAACTGATGCCGGAAATCCTGTTTGGAAAGCTCAACAACTTTGCCCTGCTGTCGATCCCGATGTTCATTATCATGGGGTCTTCGATTGCATCGACGCGCGCAGGTGCTGACCTTTACGAGGCACTGGAACGCTGGCTGACCCGCGTACCCGGCGGTCTTGTGATTTCAAACCTTGGAGCTTGTGCCCTGTTCTCGGCGATGTCCGGATCAAGTCCCGCGACCTGTGCTGCCATCGGCAAGATGGGCATTCCGGAGATGCGCAAACGCGGCTACCCCGACGGCGTCGCGGCGGGTTCCATCGCGGCGGGCGGTACCCTGGGCATTCTGATCCCCCCTTCTGTCACAATGATTGTCTATGGCATCGCGACCGAAACCTCGATCGGCCGTCTGTTTCTGGCGGGCGTCTTCCCCGGCCTGATGCTGGTGGGCCTGTTCATGGCCTGGTCAATGTATGCCACGTGGCGGTCGGGCAATATGGCGGTCCTGTCATCGACCACGTATTCTTGGCGCGAAAAGTTCGAAATCCTGCCTCGCGTCCTGCCGTTCCTCGCAATCATTTTGGGTGTGCTGTACGCCATGTATGGCGGAATCGCGACACCGTCCGAAACCGCAGCTGTGGGCGCACTTTTGTGCCTGATGATCGCGGTCATGATCCATAAGTTGTGGAACCCCAAGGACCTTTGGGTTGTCCTGCGTGACAGCACCAAGGAGTCGGTGATGATCCTGTTTATCATCGCCGCAGCAGGCGTGTTTAGCTACATGCTGTCGTCGCTGTTCATTACGCAATCCATTGCGGCCTGGATCGGAACGCTGGACGTCAATCCATGGGTGCTGATGGCGGCGGTGAACGTGTTCTTGCTGATTGCCGGGTTCTTCTTGCCCCCGGTGGCCGTCATCCTGATGGCAGCGCCCATTCTGTTGCCGATCATCACAACAGCTGGTTTTGACCCGATCTGGTTTGCGGTGATCCTGACCATCAACATGGAGATCGGGCTGATCTCGCCGCCGGTGGGTCTGAATCTTTATGTGATCAACGGTATTGCGCCGGACATCAAGCTCAAGACGATCCTCGTTGGATCGATGCCCTATGTCGCCTGTATGGTACTCGCCATCCTTCTGCTGTGCCTGTTTCTAGGCATTGCGACGTGGCTCCCCGACGCTGTCATGGGAGCGGCGGTATAACGCTGAGGGCTGCTGTATGCGCGATCGGTTTTGAACGACGGAACCGAACCGTGCGGCGCGGTGATCGCGGGGTAGGGGCTTTGATCACCGAGCCGATTGGGCGGCAGACGAAGGCACCGGACGCAGTCGCCACGGGTTTGCGCGTGGTGTGTCGCGTTTTTTTGGGGGGTGCCGGAGATACCACTGACCCTGCTCGGGAGTAAGGCAAACCATGCGAAGTCATGCAACGGACGCAATGTACCGGGTGTCACACAGGGCTACGGTTCTATTTGAGAGCTGGACCGGCAGAACGGGATTCAAACTCAAGCAACACCCGTTTTACTTCTGCTGCGGTGGTCGGAGCATTTGACATCGCTGCCTCAAGTTTGGCCTGAACCTGAGGGGTTTTCAGCACCCTCAACACGTCGGCCTGCACGGTTTCAGACCGATCACCTCCCGGGTTATTCTTGGTCTGCAGCAACAGCCGAGCAAGCAGTTCGATCTGGGTTAAAGTCAGTGTCCTGGCCTTGGCTTGCTTCACCACACGTGCGAGCAAGCCAAACCAATAGTCCGCGTCCCAATTATCCGCGTAGTCAGCCGTTATCCAGAATACTTCGTCGAGATGACACAGGCATTCCAGAATGAGGGTGAGCTGTTTTTCGGTAACCGGCGCGCACGTCAGAAGCGCCGGAATATCAACGTCGTAAACAGCGGTTTGGAATTTATCGAGTTTTTCAGCGGTCGGACCATCGTATACGATCGAGTCAAGATATTCTCGCTCAATTTCCGACAGCCTTTCATAGTGCTGATCCGTGTCGTTTGTCATGATGTGTAGCGCCACCAAATCGTAAAGACGGGTGACGTTCTGACTTGAGGAGGTATCCGCGCATCAGGCCTCAGTTCAGCAGCGGAACTGGGCTGCGGCAAGCGCATTGGCTTGGTCATTTGTAAGGGAACCATTTTCGCTCGATATACCTGCCGGATGGACCAAACAAAGTTGCCGCCAATCCAGAGCTGTTTCGACCAAAGCCGCTCATCGCAACCAAACTGTTCCCCGTTTTGATGCAATCAAGATATTGGGTTTGCGTGGCCGCCGCATTCTTGTTCAGTTCCGCAACAGTCATGTCACTGACAATGGCCACTGCAGCTTTGTTGCTGTGCAACCAGCCTGTGAACGGTGGTTGGCATTCATAGCTGACGGCATACCCGGCCCTGTGACCCACAACCTCTGTTTCGCGAACCTCAGCGGCAGGTGTTCGAGTGACAGTGGCGGAGTCGTTGCTTGTGATGGTTGCAAGATTTCGGGCGACATAATCACGAACCAACGCATCTTCGCGCGCGGCATCAGACGCAGATCGCGTGATATTGAGCAATTCCTGCGAATAGGTCGACCATAGCGTCAGCTGATCACCATCGGCGCGCAGGACAAATGCTGTGTTCTTGTCTGATGGGATGACTGGCTCCAGCACGCCGCCCTTGCCGCGTTTCTCGAAGCCCTTGCCGGGCAATGTGGCAAGGTAATGGTCGGCAGTCCCCGGAATCCGGGACAGATAGAACACAGCACGGCCACTGTCCCCGCCGCTTTGGAAACTTCCATAGAGCGCTGTCAGGGTTTGCTGACCGAGTTCCATCGGTGAAATCACAACTGAGGCCCTCGAGCCATATTGGTCCGGCTCGGAGCGATAAACACCGGTAAATCGAGCGAGCTCTGTGCCGGTGATTTGGCTTTCCGTGTAGATGGGAAGAGAGCGCAATTCAGTACAGGCAGTGGCACAAAAGAGAAGACATATGCCGACGAAGAGGCGGCCAAGGCATTGAAACATATTGTTTTCCCAATGGATCGTCGCCGTGTCCGAAGTTATCTGCGGGGACTATTCTAAAAATTGCGTATCGGTCGAAATATTGCTGTCAAAACGTCGTGAAGGTGCAGGAAATGTGGTCGCGCTGTCAACGCGCATCTCGCATGACCTGACCGCGTTCCGGACGTTCAGGGTCTGAAACTGGACAGATCGCCAAATTTCCCGTGGTGCGGTTCGTTTTGAAAACACAGGGCGGTTCCGACGTGATCCCTGGTATTGTGCTCCTCAAACGAGCGAAGCGGTACTCCAGATGCCTTGATTTCCAAAGTTTGCCATCAGTCACGGGACGAAGACGGGGTAACGGACATCAAAGTCGCCCGGCACATGGCAGCATGATTTTCGGAATGGCGTTATTTGTTCAGGTCCGGGTCGGACAGGATGCGCTGGGCTTCTGAAAGGTCGCGTACGGTTTGGTCGATTTCATCTTTTTCATGGGTCAGTTCCACGATCGTTTTCGTCAGATCCCGAAGTTTACAGCCGCGTTCATAGCCATATTCACAAGATTTTATATAATAGCCGAGGGAGATCAGTTCGCTTGCTTCAGTGCCGAAGCCGTCGCCTGCCATCTCACCCGCCAACGAGCAAGAAGCACCGTTTTCAAGGGCGCATCCCTTGCGTGCAATTGCAAATACGGTGGGCTGTGGCACCGTTGGATCACTCAAACGCATGTATAAATCTGCGGCATAAACACATGCGGTACCATGCCCCTTGGAGCATGCGACGGCGTAGAAGTCTGCGGCGACAGGCTTGCTTTGCGGAAGGGCAACTTTTTCTCCGTCTCGTTCTATCGATCCTCGATAGATGCCATCGCCGATGCGCATGCAGAATTCCGCTGAGCGGTTACTGCAAGTCATCAGTAACTCGCGCGCATTTTGCCGCAAGATCGTGTCGCGTTCCGTGATTTGCGCAAAAGCTGTATTTGCGAAAAGAACGGCGCTTGCCATGATCAGTAGAACTTTCATTTGGCGTTCTCCGTCGTGTCCGGGTTTTCACACCGCCACTGTGTGGCAAGGCAGTAAACTGCCTCGGTGAAGGGTTGGGCAGGGTCGCGCACGTCGATGACACCAAGATTGAATTTGCTATAATCATCCTTCGGTTCCGCGCACGGGGTCGCCCGCAGTTTGGACTCGAGTTCCGAAAGGCTGTCCACGGGAACAATGCGATAGCTGTTGCTATCGCCCCAACTTGGGCTGCCGGTTGTGCCTTCGATCAACAGGAACGGGAGCGCGCTGCGCTGGTACTGCCGATACTGTTCGAGCGCATTCCAACGTATCCGTCGCGGGATATTTGGGGACTGATAGAACTCAAAGAACGGCGGGCGTTTCCTGAACAATGAGTCGGCGTCTGCGATGCAGACATCGAGCGCATGGAAAGGCGTCCCAGTCCTATCCGCAACAACACGGGCAGTGATGCCAATATCACTGACACAATCATAGTTGAGATGAGCTGCCTTGACCAATTCAAACAGGGCCTGAACGGAAGTATCTTCGAGGCCTTGCTGGGCAAAGAAGTAGGTTTCAAAGATGCAGCCAGCGCGGTCAATTGACAATTCGCTGATACATTTTCGGTCATCCTGCATGATCCAATGACCCGTGCTGCGACCCAAATCGACACGCGCATTGCTGTCGGAAAACCGAAAAACCCGCTCTTTGTCGGAGAAATCTGCAACCGGAAGCATGGATCGGACCTTGAATGAAATCTATTGGAAAAATGTTTTTACAAATTGTATCTGCAGATGACGCTACACCTTAAGCCATTCCGCCGTAAAGCCTCACGCGGTTTCAACTGCGGGCGCCGAGCCACCAACTCAGGGGCATGTGGCTGGCGGTATTCCTCCGGTGAGGGCCGTCTTTTTGATTGTTGGGGATTTTTGTAGCGTTTGCATTTATGAGCAGCAGCAAATC
>NZ_JAIMIA010000178.1 GCF_019966495.1 Tateyamaria pelophila
CCCGGAACGCGATACCGGCGCCCCAGAAATCAGAGACGCCGCATGAAATCGGCGGACAACTCCTTTGACAAACACCGACGATCTCCAAAGAACAGATAGCGCCATCAAATCTTGGAATCAAACACCTGCAAAACCTGGGAACAATTGAATCGTTAATCTTACAGAAACGCTTCAATCGAAGCCCTGTGCTATTTTGACATTGTTCACCAGTATAGAGGAATTGAACATGACAATATTGAAAGCCAAGCGCGAATTGGCGTCAAAAATTTTCAGACAAATAGCGACCGCTGAGCCGGAAGTTCTATCCCGGTTATCCGATCTGGACTGGTTCGGGATCGAAGTTTCCTGGCCAGATGACGAAGCGCTTTTCAGCGGCGATCTCGCGGTCAAGCTCTGGGATGAATTTTGCATCAAAAACCATTCCAGAACTCTAATCTTGTCGCCATTTCGGGTAGGGTTAGAAGATGAATACACTCTCACTGAAATCGGAGACGCGATAGAATCCCAATGGGAACGCACTGTAGAATTGAGGCACTTTGATCTCAGCCCATAGCCGCTAGTTTCTCAAGATCTTGAGGGCGCTACCAAAACACCTTCTGCCAGCATTCGGCCGAAGATGTCTTGTCAAAACCATTTACTGTGCTCAACCCCGTTTTTTTTGCAGGGTATTATGCCCATCGGGTTCGGTATTTGTCTCGTCTACCGAAGCCGAGGCAGGCTTCTACGTGGCTCTGGTACGATCAGACATGACCGCTTGACCTAGAGCGCAGCGGTCGGCCAAGATATCGGGGAACAAGGCCGGAAAATGGGTTCGATCCGCAGGTTGAAACTGATTTACAACAGTTTCTTTCTGCGTAAGTGCCTTACGAACGTCTTTAGATATCGTTTTGAAGCGTCGCCAGGAGCGCCTGGCGCAGAACAGTTTTTTCTCCGGTGGACAGTGGTTTTTGTAAGCCAGCGAGGAATTCGTCGACTCCCGGTTGCGCGCCAGAATATGCGGCGCGTCCTTGATCTGAAACTTCTAGGACGGTACTTCGGCCATCGGTCGGAGAGGGTTTGCGGATCACAAATTGGTCGCGCTCAAGTCGGGTGATAGTTCCAATTATCGTCGAAATATCGGTCGTCAGTCGTTCAGAGATATCTTTCGGTGTCATTGGACCAACCTCTATCAGAAGTCGGACAACAGAATACTGCGCCGCCGTGATTTGATACGGCCGCAACACATCGCCCAGTCTGCGCGTCACGGCTCGCGCAACCGCAGGCAGTAAATCCAGAAATGCGTCTTGGTGATGTTGATCTGACAACTGCACGCTCCAAAACTAGTCTGTCTGGCATACCATGTAATGCAGATTGGTCGCTGCGAAAAGCGCTCTGATGCCAGTTTTCTAGATGGAATCCCTAGATTTGGCCGCCGCTGTGCCATTGCGGGAGTTCGGTACTGAATATACTTTGCATGCCTTGACTAGTTGTTTGCAAGGAAATATGCATGCCATACAAAGTAATGGAGATTATCATGGCACGCTCGAAGATCAACACAGCCGCCACCAACGACGTCTCAGAAGCCGCAGGCTGGATTGCACCTTTACGCCGAATGCACGCTTTTCCAGCCATGTCGGCAGCCGACGCGCGCAAAGAAGCACGGCGTATTGGAGAAACCGGAGAGTTGGCCTTCAGGGCTTTTCTCGTTAGTCGCGGATTCAGCGTCGTTGATTTCTCCGATATTGAGCCCGCGGATGCAGGAATAATGCTCGGAAAACGCTGTGTGCGATTCCAAGTGAAAACTGTCGCGGCCTGTCGCGATGGTTATTACCACTCGACATTTCAGCGAGGATTTGGAGGGTCAGCTAAGGGTGTTTTTGAATATTCCGCTGGTGACTACGATGTCGGCGTGACGGCCATTCCAGCGGCGAGTACGTTTGTGTTTCACACCGATCAGGCTAAAAAATCTTTTCGAGTGCATGAAAGAGATTTACCTGCCTTGCGAAGGAGTCAGCGGGATCGCATTTTCCTGGCTTTGATCGAAATCGGAGCTCTGGACCGCGACGACATCGAACAGATATCGACACCTTACCCCTGACATCACCTGCTCCAATAGATGCCGGCCCCGTAAGCGCGGCCAGTTCATGAAACACTGCGCCGCTATCGGCCCAATGCAGCAACAGAGAGATCAATCGGCTAAAAAGGCAACAACCCGACATGCCAACACGGCTCTCAGTCACACCGTCGACGGTGCGGCAAATCGAATGCCGACGCCCTGAGCAACAATCTCCATAGCACCAAAAATCCCCGCGATCTTCTCCTTGTCAGATTTATCGCCGCTACATCCCGCGATGACAGAAGCCACAAACCTTAGACTTTCCTGCCCTTCGGCGAAGCGGTATCAACCACCTCGTCCGGTCGATTCCGTATAAAAGCAACGTTTCAATGGCACTGTAAGACTTGCTCTGAGGACGGCGCAAGCGCCATTCTGACCAGGCTTTTGCGCCTACTGCGGAGTGGGTAAGATCTTCACGAATTTCTTCAGGTTCTTTGCCGTGGCGACGAGATCGCTCTGGCGGCAATCGTTTAGCTTTGTTTGTCAGGCCCCCTCCCCGCTTTAGCGTTCTGTTAACCTCTGCGGCCCACATGCCTCTTGTTCAACCGCGAGAGATTCAAAATGAATAACTTTACAAGCCAACCGCCAGGTTCAAGGATCGACGACCCCTACAAAGCGTGGCGCGATAGGGTGGATCGCGAAATGTCTGCACTCGCCGCAATAGGTCTGTCTCAGGATCTCTATGCTGTTCCGCTCACACCCCGGTCACTGTCTCCGTCGGATCAAATTCCCGCCGGTTGGGCTCTAATTGGTCACATTTTTTTGGAGACCACTGGTAAAAGAATGACCCTCACTATCGGGCAGGCCCAGGGCATCGAGTCGGGGGATCGCGTTTCGGCAAAACAGATGTGGTCCGGGATCAATGCCTCGCAGCTTATTCTCAGCATTGGCAGGCTGCCGCGTGCGGGGTCCTGGCAACAGGTGCACCTCGCACCGACCGTCGACGGGAACGGACGTGTTTACCGCTATCACGGTGTTTGGGATCTTGGCGCTGCGCGCTTTTCAGTGACGCTGCAACCGGTCGCCACTCAGCAAAAGCACCCGGTCTGGGTGTGCTGCCTCGTGCGCCAGCGGGAGCCAATGACAGGCGTCACCGCCCCATTCGTGCCAGTTTTTCATAGCCGCTGACGCTCAGCAAAATTCATACCCGTCTCAAGATTTCTCCTACCTGAAAGTGATATCCTTCCCATGATTGATGCTAGATACCCACGGCCCCTGCCCTCCATACTGGCTTTCCTCACCCTCCTCGTCAGGGTGAACACTATGGACAGCCCGGCGATTTGGATTTGTCAGCGCGCATTTGGATTTGTGAAACCTCAGCCTGATCGGGCTCACAGGGAAACGCAGACAAATGGACTTCAGCTATGACTAGATGTGTTGTGCTGCGCTCCGGTTCTGATTTGCTGACTGCCATCAACAGACAGGATGCGATTTCCAAACTTGATGAAGAAGAGATCAGGCACCTGTCGCTGGACTTGGTTCTCAACGCATTTAGCCGGGCTCGGGTCACAGAGGGTCGGGTCAGCCGACAGTCTCTCGCAACATCCGGATCGCTGCAAAAATACAGAAAAACTGTAGCCACCCTCACCCGAAAAAACCGCCATCGAAACGCCTATTCAGAATATGAGCGCCGAAATCGTCTGGATCTTTGGCAATCCAAGAACACACGCCAGCGCGCCCGTTCGGCTCTAGTCTGCCATGCCTCAGAGCAACTCGAAACACTGGTTAGTTTCTATTTTCAAGCGCTCATTGCGAACGTCATTGATCCGCGCGCTAAATCAATCGTTAAGCGAGCCTTTCGAAGCCGGGTTCTGCATCCTACCACAGCAGAGTTGGAGCCCCGGATATGGGAAACCCTATCAGTACCAGACATGAAGGATCTGGCATGCGCCGTCCGCTTCCTGCTCAGCCACCCGGCACATCCAATCCCTAAAGGAAGTCAGACTCATTCTGGATCGTCGCAGACCCGCCAAACAAAGCGCAGTGCCCTAAGAGCTCTGAACCAACATCAATCGCGCAAAGAGAAGTCGAACGCGTGCTACGACTGGCGGAGCCATTTCTGGACCACGGCAGTTCTCCACGATCCTTACATCAACGACCATCTGCGTGCCTGTATTGCGGTGATAATGACAACAGGTTGTCGCCCGTCTGAGCTTTCGTCACGGCATGGAGTTTCAATCGAAGTGCACGACAGGGATCGCCCCCCTGCCCTTTCGATACGAATCCAGTCGTCGAAAGTGGATCGTGAACAGAGCGATCCGAATTTCGAAGGGAGTGTATTCCAGCCGCCTGCGGCCAAGACACCGAAAGCAGTCGATGTCACATGGCAAACTGCGCCTCGTGGCCAGCCTTGGCGCCAGATGCGCGTTTTGTGCCATTCACCCGAGGCTGTGTGGCTGGCTTCTTACATTCAGCGGTTACAAGAAGGTGGAAAAATCCCCCCCGGCCCTGCACATTTGGCCATCCAGACACCGGAAATGTCGCCCGACGGCACTTGGCTACATTCGTCGGAACGGGATCGACGCGTTACCGTGAAACTCGGCAAACTGATCGGCCGGCTCGGAAAAACTGTTTTCCCGCGCCTTCAAACACTGACCCCATATTTGTTTCGTCATGCGGTCGCATCGGATCTGAAAACCTGCGGCACATTTACCAGCGAACAGATTTCTTGGGTTCTTGGCCATCGCAGCACACGAACGGCGAGCCTGTACGGCTCAACCAAGTCTTCTGGAAAGCGTCTTGATCTCCGATCAGAACAAATTGTTGATGTGACTGCACCGGAGCCTGTTCGAAGCCACTCGTCATTCCACAATAACTCCAAGAAAAACCCCGTGCCACCGTAGGTCAAGAAAGCGGTTTTTCCGGACATCTAGCCTGCTCGGAGTCGGTCGAAAGCAACACGATATGTTGGCTGCCCGGACCCAATTTGCGAAACCAGATTTGTGTTTTGCAAGCTCCCAACAAATTTCTCTTTATAACCCAACAAGAAAGAAAACTATGGACAACAATTTCAACAACAACAACAACAACAACAACAACAACAACAACAACAACAACAACAACAACAACAACAACAACAACACAAAACACAACGCCCTTACAGCAAAGTTTTTGGTTTTGTCGTCGCAAATCACCGTCGCTCAAACAGCAGAAGCCGCGGTAGAACTGGCCCTTAATTTTGAACAATCGGGATGTGAGCTTGAGGATGTGGCAGACCTGTCGTGGTCCAATGTTTACCGGATCGCGTCTGAGTTAAATGATCAAAAGTCTGATGAACCTATCGAGGCGATATTTATCAGCGCCGCAGAACTGGTCGTTGATTTAATGACAGAACCGCACGCTCTGTGTGAAATTGTGGCGGCCAAGGCGAAGGCACTGCGCGTGGCCGTCGTTTGCAAACATAATCACGAAGTCGAGGCTGCGCTCCAAAATGTGTTGGAATTCACCGCGGAACACAAAGGGTTACCGTGGGGCATCTTGGAGGATGTCGGTGAACTGGGCAGTCCAACAAACAAAACGTAGAGGTGCCTTCCAGTCACTGTTGGCACGCCCTGAACCGTCACGCGTCGCGCCGTTCAGGTCCCAGCATTTGATTAAGATAATGTGAATCGGCTGGCTGTTTTAATTTCAGCGCAATGCGTCACTGGCAAATTGATCTGAACAAAAACAGGTCAATCAAATGAATAATAACAACAGCAGGCGCCACCGGCACGGTGATCTCGACAAATACTACACGAATCCCACTATCGCCGACGACATTACGAGAGTGATCCAGACCTTCTTACGTGAGAAACATCTTGAAACCAGTTTCGATCGGATCGTTGAACCCGCAGCCGGAAACGGGGCATTCCTCAGGCCCTTGCTGGTTTTTGGCAAACCGCTCACAGCTTTTGACATCGCGCCAGAGCATCCAGAAATTGTCGAAGCCGATTTTTTCGACGTCAAGAATTCCAGCCGAACGCTTTATGTAGGCAACCCGCCGTTTGGACATGCAGCCAATTTGGCGATCCGCTTCTTTAATCATGCAGCCGCAAATAGCGCCGAAATCATTGCATTCATTTTGCCGCGTAGCTTTCGGAAATCCAGTGTTCAGGATCGGTTGGATCGTCAATTTCATCTGGTTCTGGATCATGAAATCCCAACGGATGCTTTTCTGGTCAATGGTCAGAAGCACGATGTGTCCTGTGTTTTACAGATCTGGCAGCGGCTACCCCAGCAGCGCCCTAAAAGGGTAATAGCAACTTCTCCCTGGATCGAATTCACTGACCCAGGGAATGCGGATCACGCGATCCGACGGGTTGGTCGACGCGCGGGTGATCTACTCACCGGACTAAATCACAACCGCTCAACGACATTGTTTTTCAAAATCTCGCACCCAAAAGTGTTGGATATTCTGAGGGAAAACGCAGAGCTTAGAGCGCTGGGTAACAACACGAGTGCGGTCAGATCAATTTGCAAAAGCGAAATTCTCTACGTGGTCGAGCAAGCTATGGTGCCCAAGTCAGCCCCCTCTCTTCACTCAATTTGTCGCCGGACAGGTGCGAAGATCGGCTCAGCCTTGAATTTTCATTTGGGCGTAACTTCGTGCGGGTACAATTAGGCAGCACACCCATTAATTCTTGTTTGATTGCATAGTTTTGTGATTCAGTTTCGTTCAAACAACGGGCGGGAGG
>NZ_JAIMIA010000179.1 GCF_019966495.1 Tateyamaria pelophila
AGACGATGTCATCAAGCAGTACCTGGAATTACATTCCGACAAATGATGCCTCCGGCGTCAGCCGGTGGTCCTTCACTTTATGGGAGCGACCTTCAATGTGTGTGCCAGATCGGCAAAGCTCTGGGCCGTTATCGGATCAAGGGTCACGCCGTTTGCGCGGCGATCTTCGGCGACAGCCCATTCCCGGTCGCCGGGTGCCATGACCTTCTTACCAGGTTGGGCAGGCGAGCTGCGTAAACGCTCCAGATACCGCATCACGCCGGTCTGAATCAGGTCCCCCCCGGCAAAGGCTTCGGGATCGAGAGCGATGACAAAAGCCCCCATGCCGCGCGGTGTACTGAAGTCAGGTCCGCCCATTGGTAAGATTTCAGGCGACAGTTTCATGCCGGTCATCACGGCAGACAATATCTCGGCCACGCCGCCCAGGCCTGCGCCCTTGAAACCAAACTCAGTCCCAAGGGGCGCGAGCATGTCAGCCACATGTGGATCGGTCGTGTCGGCACCGCTGCTGTCAGAGGCGACACCCTCGGGCAAGGTCGTGCCGGTGGATCGGTAGAGTTCAACGCGATTGTAAGGCACCGCACTTGTCGCCATGTCCAGAAGCCACGGATTGTTTGGCGCAGGGCACGCAATGGACAGTGGGTTGGTGCCGTGAAACCGCTCCGACCCGTTGTGAAGCCGCACGAAACTGTCGCTGTTGCAGGTGACCAGTGCCAGCATCCCCCGTTCGACCGCGCGCATCGCATAGGCTCCTGCTGGCCCGAAATGTGACGAATGGGTTATTCCGACCGCGCCGATGCCTGCGTCCGACGCCAGCGCGCAGGCATGATCCATGGCGGCATAAGTGGCGCGTGCGCCTTGGGCGTTGTCCGCGTTCAGCATGCCGGACCCGGCCCGCGTTTTGGTGAACAGCAGACTCGGCGTCTTGTTCAGTCGCCCGCCCTGAAGCGCCTTGGCGTAATGCCCCAGAAGGCGCACGCCATGGCTGTCAACGCCGTGAATCGTGCCATGCATCATGGATGCAGTGCAATCGCGCGCGGTCTCGGCGTCTGCCCCCACCCCTGTCAGGACAGAACGGCAAAAGTCGGCCAGATCGTCGATTTGCACTGTTTTGGTCATGGTGCCCCTTAGCGATAGATGAGTGTCGGCAGCCACATCGTGATACCGGGGATGAAGGTGACCATCAAAAGCACGATCACGAGCGGGATCAGGAAGGGGGCCGTGCCGACAACGCATTGCTCGAACGGGATCTTTGCAACCCTCGCTAGCACGTAAAGGACCATGCCCACCGGCGGCGTCAAGAGCCCCAGCATCAGGTTCAGCACCATGATCACGCCAAAGTGGACAGGATCAATCCCGAGGGTAACTGCAATCGGAAGAAGCACCGGCACGAGGATCGTGATCGCCGCGACCGTCTCCATGAAGCAACCGACTGCCAGCAGGATAAGGTTGATCAGCAAAAGCAGTACCCAAGGTCGATCAGAAACCGCAAGCAGGCCCGCCGCGAACTGTTCCGGCACCCGGTTGGACGTCAGGATCCACGCGAAGATCGCCGCAGCCCCGACGACCAGAAGGACAACCGCCGTGGTCTCGATGGTGTCAAAGCTGACGCGCAGGAACCGGGGCAATGTCAGCGTGCGGTAGACCACCAGCCCGAGAAAGAGCGCCCAGGCGCAGGCTGCGACAGCGGCTTCGGTCGGAGTAAAGGCCCCGGACAGGATACCGCCGACGATAATGATTGGCGTTAACAGCGAGAGAAACGCGCGTCGGAAGGTCTGCCACAGAACCGACCAGTAGAATGGTTGGTCCCGTCCAAACCCTTTGCGCCGCGCCATAATCGCAATCATGATCATCAGTGATCCGGCCATCAGCAGTCCAGGGATAAACCCAGCCACGAACAACTGGCCAATGCTGGCCCCGGCCACGACACCATAGATCACCATGGGCAGTGACGGCGGAATGATCGGCCCGATGGTCGAGGAGGCCGCCGTGATACCGACAGCAAATTTCGGATCATAGTTGGCATCGCGCATTGCCTTGATCTCGATCGCGCCGAGCCCCCCGGCATCGGCCACCGCCGCTCCGGACATACCCGCAAAGATGACCGACGCCCCGACGTTTACATGACCAAGGCCGCCCCGCATCCAGCCGACAAGCGCCAAGGCAAAGTTGAAGATCCGCTCGGTGATTCCAGCGGTGTTCATCAGATTTCCTGCCAGAATGAAGAATGGTACTGCCAACAACGGAAAACTGTCGACGCCATTGATCATCCGGTGCGCCACCACCATCGGTGGCGGGGAGCCATTCGCAATGATGAAGATCGCGGATGATCCCGCCAGAGCAATTGCGACCGGCATGCCAAAAATAAGCATGCCCAACAGCATTGCGAATAGCCAAATAATGTCCACTGGGGGATGCTCCTAGTCGATGGCGCGGATTTGGTCCGCATGCAGTTCGGGGTCGATCAGTTTGCTGGTACCGCTGCGCAGATGGCGCCATGTGTTTATGGCCGCGTAAATCGCCATTGCCACAAAGGTCGCGGCAACAATCCAGTAGACCGTTGATTTTGGTATATCGAGCGAGACCATCATCTGACGGGTGCGGCCCGCAATCTGAGCGCTGAAGATCGCCAGCATTATGAAAAATGCTGTGGTCAGCACGTCAATGACGGTTTGTGCAATGCGTCGGCCCGCACGCGGTATCCAACGATAGAAGAATTCAACCGCAATATGACTTTGCTTGCGGGTCGCCATAATGGCTCCCACAAAGGTAACACCGATCAGCAGGAACCGCGCGATTTCTTCGGTCCAGGCGATGGAATCGTTTAATATGTAGCGCGTAAAGAACTGCAGAAAGACAATGAACGCCAAGAGCCAGAACAAGATCAAAACGACGCCATCGTTCCAACGCTGATCCGACAGGTCGATCTTTTCTTCTTCCAGCTTGATAGGGGCCGTCAGACTTTCTTCAGACGGATCTTGTTGAGTCATGTTCTATCCCTCGGAAGCTATGGTGCAGGCGGGCACGGGTGACCGCCTGCACTTTGGAAACGCTTACTGGATCGCCTGTAGCCGGTCGTAGGTTTCCTGATCCCAAGTGGCCATGTCGCCGTTGTGCATGACCTTGACCGCTTCGATAAAGGGGGCACGGTCGACGTCATTCACCTGTACGCCTTCGCCGCGGAACCACTCTGCCAACTCGCCTTCGGCCTTGATGATGGCGTCGGTCGCACAAACGGCGGTCTGCTGTGTCACGTCGCTCAACGCCTGTTGGTCGGCGACGTCCATGGCATCCCATGCAGGACCGCCCACGATGGTCAGAAGTGCGTCGGTGATATGGCCTGTCAGGTTGATGTCTGTCTGCACCTCATAGAACTTCTTGGCCTGGATCGTCGGCAGGGGATTTTCCTGCGCATCCACCGTCCCTTGCTGAAGGGCCAGATAGACCTCCGCAAATGCGATTGGGGCCGGGTTGGCGCCAGTGGCTTCCGGGAACATCATATAAAGCGGAGCGTTCGGCACCCGGATCTTGAGGCCTTCCATGTCAGCAGGCGTCAGGATCGGCTTGTTGGACGTGACGTGGCGCGCGCCGTAATAGGTCATCGCGGTGATATGGTTACCCGTTGCGTCAGTATAGCCTTGTGCCAATTCACCGAACAGGTCGGAATTGCGGAACTTGTCCCAGTGATCCCAGTCGCGGAACATGAAGGGAGCGCCGCCGATAGCGATGGGGCCGTAAGAACGTCCGGCAAAAAGCTGACCGGTGTAGATAATGTCTACGGTGCCAAAGCCAAGGCCTTCGTTGATATCAACCTCCTTGCCAAGTGAGGACGCCGGAAAAACTTCGATTCCATAGCGATTATCCGTTGCCGTCATCAGCAGGTCATTCGCCGCCACGGCGCAGGTATGATAAGGCTCGCTTGATTCGTAGACATGCGCCCATTTCAGTTTGGTTTCGGCAACGGCCACAGCAGGCAAAAGCCCCAGGATCGCAACGAGCGATGTGGTCGCAACTATCGTTTTCTTGTAAGTCATGTTTTCCTCCCTTGAATGCCACAGCGTTAACTTTGCGGATACCACAGTCAAGGGTTCTTGCGCGGACCTTCTCGGCGCGGCGCACCAATATCCGCTGTGCGGACCTGTCCGGGCCTATGTATCAAACGCACCAACGTGTGGCGGGCGTGAATTGTCCAAAGTCACTCCACAAGTCTGTGCATTTTGACCAAAGTTCATTCATGGGAGGTTATTGCGCTACGGCGGCTTGGCTGTCCCAAGGATTCTGGCGATTCCCATAGGGACAATCTTTCGAAACTCGGGCCGCAGATCGTGGCTTAGATGGGGTTTTCTCAAAGGGGGTTGCCGTGCTTAACGCAAACCCTTGGGGTTCTTGGCTAATCTTGGCCTTTTTTTTGGGGGGGGGCGGGACGTGACGCTCTGGCCTGAGCACTGGATCAGGAGAAAGTTCCCGTCTAAATTCGACACTATGGTCCTCCCCTCTGGTTAGGAAAAGGAGGATCAAATATGGGAATCAAGCGACAAAAGCTGGAAGAGATGGTGACCAAGTTACAGAAGGATGAGGTGCTTTGTGGCCAAGGCATGCCACGCATTGATGCGATCAGGCAGGTGCAGATAACGAAGCAAACATCTTATCGTTGGCGTAAGCCGTGGGTCGGCATGGGAACTGACCAACTGAAAGAACCCAAGCGGCCTCAAAAGGAAAATGACTGACTGCATCGAACTGTGTTGGACCTAACGCTGGATAAGTTCATCCTGTCAGAAGCCGCAAGGGCCAAGACCTATCCACTCAAAGACGGTTGCCAATGAGGCGTGCCGGTCAACGGGATGACCGACCCAATCGACCCGACCCGTTAGTTTGGTCGATACGGATATCGCCGTGTCGTCGCTTTGCTGCGACATGCTGGTTGGTCGGTCAATGACAAGCGTGTTGAACCTCTATGGCGGCGCGAGGCGCTAAAAGTGTTAGTGGAAACACCCGAAAAAAGCGCGGCTATGGCTCAATGTTGGGTCATGTGTTCAGCTCCGACCAGAGTATCGCAACCATGTCCAAATGACCCGCGTTGTTCGCTTTTCTCTGCACCACCGCAAGGCCGCTCCGCGCCCCAGGACGAAGCCGCTCGCGCGGCAATGGCGCTTGTGGCTGGTGTTGGTCTTGATCTGGTAGGCCTGCGCATTTTGCGATCTGGCTGACTTGTTTGACGATTGAGGTTTCTCAATCGACAGACAGGAGGATTTCATGGTCAGTGAGAGAACAACGCCGCTACGCGAGCGGATGATCGAAGACATGCGCATTCGGGGGTTGGGTCACCAGTCCCAAAGGGCGCATATCCGGGCAGTCAAGGATTTTGCCGCGTTTCTAAAGCATTCACCGGATACGGCGACCCCCGAGGAGCTTCGCGCGTATCAGCTTCACATGACGGATACCGAGGTCACGCCCTCGGTCTACAATGCCCGCATCACTGCTCTGCGTTTCTTTTTCTCGATGACCTGCGGGCGTGATGAGATGAAGAAGTACATGCAATTCCGCACCGAGCCGCGCAAGCTACCATCAGTGCTGAGCGTTGAGGAGGTCTCAGAGCTTCTGGCCGTAGCACCTGGTCCCGGGCTCAAGTACCGCGCGGCACTCAGTATTTCCTATGGTGCGGGCCTACGCGCATCTGAGGTTTGTAATCTGACGACCGGCGATATTGATAGCGATAGGATGCTGATCCATGTCGTGCAGGGCAAGGGGCGTAAAGATCGTAAGGTGATGCTGTCGCCAGGATTGCTCGACCTGTTGCGGGACTATTGGTGCGAGGCCCGGCCCGAGGGGTGGATGTTCCCCGGCAAGCCAAAGATCAATCCGATCTCACCGCGCCAGCTCAACCGGGCATTCACATCGGCCAAACGCATGGCCGGGATCAACAAGCCCGCGACGTTGCATACACTGCGGCACAGCTTTGCCACCCATCTGCTGGAAGCGGGGACGGATGTGCGGGTGATCCAGGTGCTGCTCGGCCATGCCAAGCTGACGACCACAGCCCAGTACACCAAAGTTGCTACCAAGATGATCCGGGATACGACCAGCCCGTTCGAGGCCCTCAAACAATTGAACTTGCAGACACGCAAGAAGCGACCGGGGTGACGGGCGGGGATTGCCCCGCACACAACTGGAGATTGCCGACATATTCCGCAGACATGGCCCCGCGTGGCGGCGGGCCAATGCCGGGCATGTCAGCCTGAGCAAGTTGAAGGTGATGTCAGCGATAGAGGCCTGCCGAACCGAGGCGCTCGGCGGGCATGTGGCAGCCTGCACCAAATGCAGCCATCAGCACATCGCGTATAACTCGTGCAAGAACCGGCACTGCCCCAAGTGTCAGGGTCCGGCTGCGCGCGACTGGATGGCGGCGCGGGCCGAAGACCTGCTGCCGGTCGAATATTTCCACGCCGTGTTCACCTTGCCTGCCGAGATTGCGCGGATCGCCCTCTGGAACAAGCGGGCCATTTATGGCCTGCTGTTCCGGGCTTCGGCAGAGGCTGTGATGACCATCGCTGCCGATCCCAAGCGGCTTGGTGCTCGCGTTGGCCTGACCAGTGTCTTGCATACCTGGGGCTCGGCGCTGACTGCAGCGCGACAAACAAGATGAGAATCCAGCGTCAATCAGGATGAGAACGCGGGGGTTGGGCGTCGCAGGGAGGGCGTAGCCCGACTGGAGAGGCCCAACCCCCGCGTTTCGCCCAAATTGGGCGGGTCTGACGGT
>NZ_JAIMIA010000017.1 GCF_019966495.1 Tateyamaria pelophila
CTGACCGAGCTGTCCATGTCCAGCACAATATACTTCAGCCCGTTGCGGTCATGAAACCGGTCAATCCATTGGCCGTTCAGATCAGACAGAGCCGCCCGGTTCTCTGCGGTCGCCAGTCCCTCGGTCTCGAACCGGCCCATCTGCGACGTGGATGCGGCCTGCGCATCGACGGCACGGCCACCGACAACCTGGCGCATCACGGGATCGAGCGCGAGACGGTCGGCGTCATTGACGTCCTCGTATCCTGCCAACCGGCCGTAGACCGATTGCCGAAACAGCCCGTCGAGCCGGTGGATCGTGTTTTTGCCACGGCGATTATCGCACAGGGCAGCAGACGCCAGATTGGACAGACCGAGCGCGTCATCAAGCTCGCGCATCACCAGAAGGCCGCCATCCGAACTGAGCTGAGCGCCCCGGAATTCCAGCCGCACGCGAGGGTCAAAATCCACACGATCTGCCCGCTGCAAGCCCGCACCCTCTGGGTGATCCATGAAACACATCCTCCGCAGCAACCAACGCCATGATATATATAGAAAATATCACGTTCAAGACAGCGAAATCAGAGATCCACTTGGGGAATGCGGGGTGAAGAGGGGTTAACCATTCGTAAACGGGGCGGTCGCAAGCGTGCAGTCGGGAGCAGGACGCCAATGGCCATCCCACAAACGGTGGAGCCTGAACTTCGTATCTGACAGCTTGTCCTGCGGCCGCAGGTTCCGCATTCTGACCGTGATAGATGACTTCAGCCGGGAATGTCTGGCCGCTGTTGTCGACATCTCACTGTCAGGCGAACGTGTCGCCCACGAACTAGATCGTATTGCCGAGATACGTGGCTACCCCTGCATGGTGGTCAGCGAAAATGGAACCGAACTGACATCAAATGCGATCCTGAAATGGCAGGAAAATCGTAACGTTGATTGGCCTTATATCGCACCCGGAAAGCCGTTGCAAAACGGATTTGTGGAAAGCTTCAACGGTCGCATGAGAGACGAGTGCCTGAACGAGCACCTGTTCGACAACCTGCGCCATGCCCGCAATCTGGTGACGGCATGGCGCACCGACTTTAACCAGCAACGCCCGCACTCAAGCCTCGCTGGCTTGACACCGGCGGAATATGCTAACCGGTCAAAGAAGGACGAAAACCTGAACAGAGCTAGCAATAAACACCCGACTCAATCGGGAGCAGGTCACGGAAAATGACGCTATTCTCGAAGCCAGACGGAACGATTTGCAGTACGCGTTGCCAGATTGACAGCGTTAGGGCGGGGTTTTGTCGCATGTGATCATCGGACGACAACATTCTGAATTGCGATGTTTTCGAAGTGGTATTGGATAACTCACGCCAGGTTGATGTGATGCTTCACGGTTCGCTGATGGCCGAAGACAGGCAAAATATACTCCTGACAGCAGAGCCCACCATCGTCGGACCCAAATGACGCGCGCCCATCGTGGCGAGGTGCGACGTAAGCGCGGATGAGGCGCTGCGCGCAACTCTTCAGGGCCCAAAAGCCGGACAACGGGATCAAGGCGTCGGCTTGGCTGTCATCTTGTTGATCCCGCAGCGGAGCGTCGCCCCCAGCGCCAGACTAAAACCGGCGTCAAAGGACACCGCCTGACGTGCCGAACAAGTGACATCGGCGGTTGCGGGCACCTGCAAATTCCCCAGATCAATCGTGCCATCCGCATAGAGCGATACGGTGCTGTCGGCTGGCGCTGTCAGCGCGGCGACGGACATGTCTCCCTTGGAGAAATACTGGGTGTCGGGTGCCAGGACTGTTGGGTCTTGTGTCGGCTGGGTCACACGAATGGCGAATACCTGGGCCGTGCTGTAGGCATAGATGATACCATTGGCACCCACGCGCAGATCAATAACTTCGATGCCGTCCGTTTTTGCGGGCAAGCCGTTCAGGGGTTGAGAAAACAGCATCTCGCATTTGGGATCAAAACCACGCAACACACCGCTTTCCCCTGCATCTTCCTGCCAGAAGAAAATGCTGCCAGCGCCATCGACGATCAGGTTCGACGTTGCGCCGATGTTGCCGTGTTTGGCGTCCGATGCGCAAATCTGATCGCCGCTTTGATGTGCATAGGCTCGGAATTGACCGGCCTGCACACAGTACACAACCGGATCGACACCGTCGCCGGGCAGCGGAGAGACACAACGCGAAACCGGCCCTTCCTGCGGGGCGTTCCAACGCTGGGGCGTGCCCGGCTTATCCAGGTCAAAGAACCCATTGACCATGCCGGAGTCCTCGCCAAAGGCCGACAGATAAACCCAATCAGAAGGGGTTTCGGCACTGGGATCGGCAAGAACAGTCAAGGGCGGGTGAAACTGCGCAAAATTGCCCAGACCGCTGCCTGTGGGATAGCCTGTAGGCACCGGCTGTATGCCTGTGGTGTTGTCGAAAATCGACAAACCGGCGGATTGATCCTTGCCCATCACATAGACCAATTGCTGGCCGCGTCGCGGGCTGAGAACGGGCGCAGTGGATTGACCGACATTCGCAGGCGATCGCCACAGCGTCTTGAGGCCCGGCAAAGGGCTGAGGGCATAGATATAATTGCCCGGTTGGGTATCGCTGGATTGGTCCTTGCGAAAGACGACCAGACCACCGGCGCTGATCACCGGTCGCTTGGACACATTGATCTCGGGCACGGCGCGCGTGTCGATGGCGGTCGGACCATCGGGGCCAAAATCCTTGAAGACCGTAATATGCCCATCATTACGGAATGCCAGAAGGTTGCCCAGATCATCCAGTCGCAGGTATTTCCAGCTGGTGTCAGGTAAGGCCGCGGCGTTGGCGTTCGGATAGCTCCAGGCGACAGCGCCATCTGCGCTCATCCCCCACAGTTTCGTGGCGTCCTTGTCCTTGGCCATGAACACCACGGTATCGCCTACAAAAGCGGGCCCGGTCAGCACCGTCATGTCGGTCGGTGCAGGCGGGAACAGGACGGATAACAAAGCGCCATCCGGCGCGTTGAACGTCCACGGCGTCGCATCATCCGGGGACCCACGATAGCGCAGCTGCGTGCCGTTACGTGTCATGGCCGGACTCGTGTCGGCCCAGGTCACGATCAACCGGGGCCGGTTCGACGCGTTGCTGTCGGCAAAGGAATAATATTCCCGCGTCGATCGGACAGAGTCGCTTTTCAACACCACATTCAGGCTTTCGGGACGCTCGGAAAGCGCCGCCAACAGGCCGGTGCCGGTCGAGGTGACCGGGATCGCGGCAGTAGGAACGTTCAGCGCGCCGATCGAGCTGTCCAGATCGCCATCGCGAAAAATGCGAATGAACTGCGCGCTTGCATCCGGGCCGGTCGGCACGATGCGCAACACCGCACTCTCAAGCTGCACGCCGGGTGGTATGGCGCCGATGTCAAAGGTGATCTTGACGCCGTTTGCGGAGTCCGTCTCGACGGTAAAATGCGCCCCATCTCCGGTGACGGTGGCGGGAATCACGGCAACTGCAACCGCTCCGGCAAAGGCGGCGGGGCCGATCAGAACTGCCAGCAAGAGACCGACGCTGATGCAAATTTTCCGAATGAAAAGGGCCATTTTGGCGTTCTCCGACTGCAAGGTCATGTGACGTGAAAAGTCAGCGTATCCGTAGCCAGATCGCTTAGAATGGATTGCACAAAGATGTAGTTCCCAAACGTCGCGGCACAGAGCCGAAACGGCTGCGCTGTGCTCATCGTGCTGCTTTTGATTGCCCAGACTGCCTGTTTCGACAGGTTATCGCCGTTCTTGACCAGGTTCGCAGGGTTCATACCTTGCAAGGAATACATGCCTGAATTGAGGTCTGCATTCTTGGGCTGATAAGTGGCGATCACCCGTAGCTCTTCTTCTTTGCTTTCGTTCTGCGCCGTGGTCATCGCGGCGCCGAACGGATCGCCGAAGCCAGGGTCGGGTGACTGGACGCTGGTGGATATGAAGAACTTCATCTCGCCCCACCCACCGGTCAACCGTGTGGACCACATGCTGGTATAAGGTGAGCCGAAGGGTGTATTCAAACCCCCGTATACCCACAATGCTTCGATGCATTGCCCACCGGCCACCACAGAATAGCCCTGCATGGCATGAAAACACATTTCATGAGGCAGCGTCATGAACCGCTCAGGCAAACCCTGGGCCTTCACCTCTTTGGCGCCAAGCCATGTTTTGCCGTCCGTCGTAAAGTAGACATCGTCCAGCGTGTTGCCGTTCTCATCAACGCCTCCTGTCAGCCAAAGCCGATTGGCATAGGCGGTGATGGCATGTCCCATCCGGGCAGGCCATGTGATACCTTCCGACTGGTCCTCCCATTTTCGGGTCTTCGGATCATAGGAATGCACCTGATTGGAGAAGGACGAAGCATCCACCTGACTGCCACCCACCAGAAAAATCTTGTTTTGGAAAAAAGCCGCAGGGCTTTTCTCCATCGCGTCGGGAACAGCACCGTTGGGACACATCTGGTCTTGCGTGCCCATCGACCCGGTGCTGGGGTCCAAAGGATAGATGGCCGAGCCCTTGAACGAATTGAAAATTCCATACAGTCGGTTCCCCCCATCCGACAGGATGTTCATCGGCGCGCCCTGATCGCAGGCGATCTTGTTCCAACCGGAGTTCTGAACCCGCACGAAAATCGTTCGGCTGATGGTCTTGCCATCTTCCGTCGCTTCCAGCCTGTAGGGTTGCAGACCTGCATCGCCATAGTCGGTGTCCGGATAATCATTCTGTGTGGTCGGTGCCGATCGGCTACCCGATTTCGGCAACAGCAGGGTGTTCAGGCGATAGAGTTCGACCACTGATTTCGGGCTGGTTTTCCACGACAGTTCCACAGGCATCCTGCTGGTGCGCAACGTCACGACGGAATTTTTAGCGGTAAAGTATTCGATCTTGGGCGCATCGTCCGCGCCCAGAACGGAGATGTTCAGGTCAACCGTTTTCAAGTCACCGCCGCGCGGGCCCCATTGCAGTTGCATCGTATACGAACCCGCCGCCACTGCGGTGATATGCGACAGATGCAGGGTGATCGTCGCGCCCTTGCCAAAGGCAACGCCGCGCGCCGATCCCAGTTGGTACCGCGTCATTCCCGCAGGCGGGTGTGCCAGTGGGCCGGACGGCGCAAGGGCCGCCGGGCCGAATCCAATCAGGGAGACATGTTTTTGATCCACAAAGCCCAGAGGAATCGACAGATACAAAACCTCGGCAACATCCGAGGTCTTGGTATTGGTGATATCCACTAATACAATCGATGTTTCCGGCGCCCCCATTCGGACTTCCTGGGACGAGATATTAACGTCCAACGTATCATCGGCCATGGTCTAGGTTTCCTTGCCCACGTCTAAGTCGAGCGATTTGATGCTGCGGTTTCCCTGGCGATCAGATGCCGTCAAGGTGATCGTGACCTTTTCCGTCACAGTATACTTGAACTCTGTCGGCAGGGTCGCGCCATCCTGCGTGGTAAATTCGTCGAGACTGTCGGGCTGATTGCTGGCCTTCAACACCAGCTTGTCCGCCCCATCCGACATCCAGCCAAGGGTAATGTTGGTGCCGGGCCGAACCGTGACGGCCCCCTCCTTGACCCAGAATGCAGAGACCGCAACAGGGTTCATCTTGAGCTTGAGCCACCCTTCCTGCAATTGCTGCGGGTCGGTTCCGAAACCGCCACGGTCGCCGGGATCGGTGATCTCGGGATATTCCAGCCAGCGGGTGACCTGAGGCCGCGCCGCCCACGACCAATTGCCGTAGTCATCCGACGGATTAGGCAAGCGCGGTGCCCCCGGTGGTCCCAGAATGGGAGCGCTTTGAAAGAACACATCGCGGATCGACGACAATCCGGCGGTCACATCCTCCGGCAGGTTCAGCGAACGGCGCGGTAGAATACCGGATCTGACATGCACCGCCGCATGCGGGTCCATCAGCAAGGTCACCGGTACGGAGGTCTTCGCGTCCAGTGGAATTTCCTTCCCATATTGGAACCCGTCAAAGCTTTGGCCTGAAAGGCCGAAACGCGGGTAATAGGTGTCGTCGTCTTCCAGCATGAACCCCGAAAGACCGCCTGCCGTGTCGGAACTGCCGCCAAGACGGGTAGGGAACTGCACCGCGGCAATGTCGCGGGTGGCCGCATCGTCGGTGCCTGCGACGTCACGATAGGGATCGCCGTTCAGTTCAATCCCCAAGAGCGATCGTACCAACGCCAAAGGTCGGCCCACAAGAATCGACAGCCGTGGATCATGTTCCACCGTGATATCGGCCTCGGCCTGAGCTGCCGCTATGGACGTCAGGAAATCGCGCGCCTCGTCTCCGTTAAAGCCCAACACCCTTTTGACAAAGCGATGCAGTTCCATGTTTTCGATCGCTTCCGCAGTCGTGTCGGTGCCGGGTACGGGCACCCAGAAAAACCCGGTGTTTGACTGCTCGCGCATCTGACCACTGCCGCCTGCACCGGCAGCGCGAATGATGCGTTGTAACGCGCCCAGCAATGTGCCCTTGGCGTCACAGATCATCAGGCTTTGATCCAGATGGTTTGAGAATATCCAACCGCACAGGGGCGTGCCAACGGGATCATCATCTTCGGCTGAGCGCCACTCGAAGTTTATCCGGGCGGGTTGCAGATAACGGGGCGGCAGGACGACACCGGGGGTGTCATCCTCGGGTGTGGGCAATCCGAAGGACGGCACGACACGCGCAGTGGCCCGTGTGGGATCAATCAGCACGCGGGTTTGACCGAAGGAGTCAACCACCGACAATTGCCGGATGGTCATCTTGCCCGCGCGCATCGGCTGGAACGGATGCAACGGCGTGCCGTCGCGGTCCAGTGCAGGCGCATACATGTTTTGCGGATCAAGGGCCTCAAACCCGTCAATGCGGTCCGCAACAGGGTCCAGTTTCGGCAATGTGCTGGGCAGATTGGCGTTCAGGTATTCGGGATTGATCGGGGGCAGTTGCAGGCCCTGCATCAATTGGCCCAGCGCTTCCTGGAAGCCGCCAAGGGATTGGGCCACCACCGGCATACTGTCCAGATCCGAGATGATCTGGCTGAGCTTGTCATTTGCCTTGGTCTCGACCAGTTTTTCCAGACGCCGACGCAGGACAAAGGCGGCGTTGGGGGCCAGCATCGTATAGGACTTGTAGGTATAAGGCGTGGCTTCGACCGCCAGATCTTTCGGAATTTCGAAATCATTGCCGCTGTCGTTCAACTCCCAGCTTGACCAGTTGCCGGGGATGGGGGCGTCGCCGCCCAACCCGGCCTGCGGGTTCCAGTCAACTTCCCAAACAAGATACAGCGGACGCCAGGGATTGCCTGTCCAACGTCTCAAACCAAGAGAGTCCGGGACTATCGCCGGGGCCGTGTCGGTCAAGGCTGCAAATCTGAGCTTGAGGTCAGGGTTCGGCAACCGATCGCCCCCCTCCAGCAGGCGCATGATGCCAGTGGACAGTGCATTCACTCCAGCATCGGACGGGTTCTGAATGTTGCTCAACGCGAACATCCGTTTGGCAATGGCCGACACGATCGGTGGCATTGCATCCCGTGCCCGCGGATCGACCACATCCAGCAACAGGGTTTCGCGCAGCACTCCATTCAACAGATCGGCATAAGGTGCACCCGCCAGCGGCGGCAGGGGGGTCAGGTCATCAAGCGGGAACAAGAAGCGGGTCGATACTTCGACGGCACTTGCCACGCTGGGCGGAACGCCTTCGATCCCGTCGATCACCTCGCCTGCATGGCGACAGAGAAGTTCATTCACCTGAAGGTACTGGTTATAGACGTTTCTGGCCTCGAAATTCTTGCCCGTCACCAGAATGGCAGGGTCCGCCGGATGATGGAACGGTGTGCCGGTGCTGCGCGACAGTTCGAGGTCGGGCAAAGTATTCTTGAGCTGGGTCTTGAGCGCCGTTTCCTGTGCATCTACGGCCGTGCGCACATCATCGGCGGCTTTGGCGGCAACACCAACCGCTTTCCGGGCCGCCGCGACCGCTTCGGCAAGATCGGGGTCCGACGCGACCTTGTGGTTGTAATTCGTGGCCCAACGCATCCATGCGGTGAACAGGGTCTGGCGCGTTCGGGCCAGATTGCGTTGCGCCCGTGCATGGGCCTTGGCCTGCGTGTTCAAGGCACGCAGATCGGTTGCGGTTTTCTTGGGTAACACCTGCACCGGGCGCGGCGGCTCCGCCGTCATCGGCGCAGATGCCGACACGCCTTGATCCGGGATTACAGTGCGTTTGGCGTCAATCGAAAACCTGTCTTCGCTGGCCTGATCGGTAAATCGGCGGCGATGCAGTTCGGCATCCACATCTTGCAGGTTCTGGTCGCTGCCCAGCATGTCGTAGTGGAACGCGGTCAGAATACGTTCCAGATCGGCAGATGTCGCACCATCCACATGCATCTTGGGGGCCAGCATGGTGGCCAATGCCTCGCCAGATGTGTTGCCGACAAACACCGTGGCGTCAGAGCAGGGCACTTCAGACAAAGGCACATGCAAATGATCGACGTTCCATTTGACCCGTGTTGCTGCACCGTGGCACAGCACCCGGTTCATCAGACCCAGTTTGGCGCCCGTCTCGCTGATCTTGAATTCAAGCTCGGCCAGACGTTTTGCCAGATCGTCCTCGGTCACACCATAAAGCAAATCCTTGGTCGCGTCGGAACACCACCCCGAAACGACATAGCTGACATCCCAATCACCCTCTGCCCCACAAGCCGGATCAGGATCATGAAAGCCCAGGACGCTTTTGCACAACGGATAGCTGGATGGAAAATCGGCAGTGCCGGATCCCAGCGCCTTCAACTCAAGCCTGTAATTCGCAGGCGCATCTGTCCAGTCCTGCAAAGGCGTCGCCTGCCCCACGCTGGCAAAAAGCTTGTCACTGTTTTCGTTCAGAAAGGGCACCGCGCCGCTGGCAACCTTGTCTTGGTTCATTTCATGCAGGAAATCGCTCTGAATGATCCAACTGGCGGTGTCCTTGACCTCGTTGCTTTCAGGATGTTCATCGGTTCCGCGCTTGTAGCGGATACGTCGAACCAGCCAGCGATTTGGAATGTGGGGGTAATCGAGGCCCCCATGTTCTTTCGACGGCACGCCGTGTCCAAAGGCCTGCGGCAACAGCCAATGCAGATGCACGCCGCCGTCTGGCGGAGCAGCCGAGCCACCCTGTGGAAACATGTCGACCAACTGGGGCCCTGCCGTCACCAAATTGCTCCAGATGTCTTGATAGCCAGGCGTCAGATCGGACCAGACAAGACCTTTTGCGCCCGCATTCTGCCCTACCACCAGCGCCGAAAGCTCCATCGGGGCCAAAAGCCAGCCTGTTCCGGTTGAACCGTTCATCCTGATATCTCTGACTTGAAGGTGACAAAGCCGGGGCTTTCCACCATTTCCACACCGAATTCAGCTGAGGTGAATTTGCTTACATCCTGACCATGAGCGGCCAGCTTGGCCTGAACGGCGGCCGCCATCTTGGACACCCGCAAAACCCGTGTCGGCGTTGTCGACCCGTTCACCGGGCTGCGCATCGGGGCCTGAATGCCCGTGTTGAAACAGGTCGGAAAAAACTCACCAGGCGGGATATCGGTTTCGGCGCTGCGGTTTTCCGGGTGGCCCTGTTGCACGATCCGTGGTGCGCCCCCCTCAAGGCTGACGGTAAAGGGCAGATGCATCTCGCTCACACTCGGCGGCTTCTTGGGGTCGGCGTTCGGCACACTAATCCTCGCAATAAAGCTGAGATCGGCAGGTCCCGCGCTCAGAAACGCCACCTGCTCTTTGGCAATGGCGTAATCCCAGGTCATGGTGGTGGCCGAAAACCCGCTGGTCAAAGCCAGCAATTGATCCGGGTTCAAAGAGCCGCCGGACCAATGCGCATCACCGGCATAAGCGGTGGCGACACTGGCGTGGGCATTGGCGCTTTTGTTGTCCAGGATACCGTGGATACGGGTGACCGTGACGGTGCCGTTCAAATTGCGCAGCTTGAGGCGGGCATATGCGCCCCCACGCGCCGGCGACAAACCGAAATGCATCCCCTCTGGCGGTTGTTTCAGGGTCAGATGATCGACTTTGCCGTTAAAGATGCACAGCATGATATCGGGAGCCAGCCGGTCAATGCGCAGGGGCGCAATTTCGACCCCGTCCGGTGCTGCCGCCGTCGGTTCGGAATAGGCGCGCATTTCCAGCCCCTGCCAGCCTGCAACCACTTCGGACCGCATCAGAAAACCGGTCAACGGCCAGTGGGCATCGGTGGCCTTGGGCTCGTCATGTCCGGCACCGGACTCGCGGACAGAGAGCGACTCCGCAAGCGCATCCAGCAATGCCTGGGTGCGCAGGAACTTATCCATCGGGGTGTCGTCCGGTGTGGGGCGCCCAACACTGGTCGCCCCCTGCACCAAAGTCGCGATCCAGCCCGGATCGACATAGAAAAAACGGATCGACTCCATTGGCAACATGTGCACATCCGGCACGAGATAGCTGAACGGGACGCCGTACATCAGGACGGACCGGCCCAGAAAGCGTTTCACGACCTCGGGCAGCGGCGGATAGCTTGGATTATCGGCCATTGTGCGTCTCCGATCCGGGGGTGGGCCGCGGCATGGTCATCATCCCCACTCCTTCGAGTTTTCAAACAGCTTGGCAACGGCGTCTTGCAATGTGCCGTCCTTGCCCATCAGAGGCTGCACGAAAAAACCGGCCGCGATGTCGGCGCTTTTCTTTTCGGCATCCAGCGCCATTTTGACCGAATTGCGATAGCGGTACATCGCACTGGCAAAGCCACGGTTTTGCAAGGCCAGCATGCGCCCCAACTCGTAGGCCGAGGCGTATTCGGTCGCAAACATGCCCGTCGCATCGTATCGCAGGGCACGATCCGCAGTCGGGATGAAGGCATAGGGGCTCTGCATGTCCATCTGGAGCGTGATCATCGGGCCGCGATACCATGACACCGTCTTTTCGCCCAAACGCGTGGTGTGGTTCAGGGGCGCGTAGCCAAGCGCAAAGGCCCCCTGCACCGCCTTGATCGCCGGATCGTTCCCTTCGGGCCGCACCGCATTGAGGGACAAGAGCGAGCGGTCGTCCATCTGGGTCATTTTGACTTTGAAGTCATTGTTCCCGTAGCAGGTAAAATCCCAGCTGGCCAAAACGGCCATGCGCACCGTGTGCGCACCGTCCGTATTCGGCAGCGATGGCGTGCCATCCTCCGCGACGACCGGCAAATGATCGGAAAACCCCTCCAGCGAGACCAGGCAGACACGGTTCTTGATGCCTTCGCTGGCTGTCGTTGTCTGGGGCAAACGGTTGCCAAGCACCACCGTGAACCAGCCATCCTGTTTCAGCGACAGCGTCTCTTTGCCACCGGTCTTGACCTCGCGGACATGGGCGAGAAAAGGCAGGTCTTCCTGACTGGGGGCGATCTGGGTAAAGACGTTCACCGGCAGGTCAAGCGTGTTGCACAGGTCGCCCTCGCTTTGGCCATAATCCAGATTGATGCCCTTGGGCCCTGTAAATCCATCACCGGGGTTCAACAATTGGCCCACCGTACGGCTTTTGACCGCTGGCATGTCGCCCGGCTTGCGATCTTTGGCGACAGCTTCGGGCAAGGTCGTTTCGGCTGCGAAGTCATCGGGGCTGATCAGGATCAGGGCCATCCATGGCACCGGAAATTCGGAATTCTGCGACGGATCGGCAGGGTTCAGCGACCGCTCCCATGGCAGGGTGCGGCGGGTAAAGACCACATGCGGCAGGGCGTTGTCGAACGGGCCGAAATGACCTTTGGGCGGATAGACCGAATAGACTTCCGTCGGCTTCAGGGTGAACCGCGGACCAACGATGGCAAAGGGGGTGTCTTGGCCGAACGTGTCCTTTGCGGATGGCAGACCCCCTTGCCCGCCCCCGGTCAGAACCTGATCGACGTTGATATTGTAATCTCCGGGCGGCAACGCAGGCGGAGACGCCTGATAGAACCGGATTTGGCCGGCAACCAGCGGTGGCAGATCGGCGGGCGGGTTGTCTTTGGTCATGTCTTAACGCTCCGCCGGCAAGGGTTGGCCCAGCGTCGCATAAGTCGGCTCGGACTGGTATATGGTTTCCGCCCGGTCTGCCGTGAGGGTGAGGTCGGTCTTGTTGAGCGGGTGCGGCGTACAGGCGTTCAGCACGTCCATAATCGGATCGCGCGCCGAACTGGTGATAATATCGGCAAATGTCTTTTCTTTCCCTTTGGGCGTGACCGGTTTCGGGGTGGGCACGTCGCCCCAAAAGATCGACTTGTCGATCGGCTCATAGGCAAAGGCCTGGATTTCCATCGCCGGGAGGCCGTGGCGAACCTGAGACTGCTTGCCCTTTTCGCTCAGGGTCACGGAAAGGCCGGCCGGTACCTGTTGCAACAGCTTGCTGCCGGGCGTCTTGAGGTCAGGCTTGCCCTGCCCCCACATCGCATCGGGAAAACCCTTGCGGATGACCTTTACTTCGAACAGATCCGGATCGACATCGCCGCTTACATCGCTGGCCATCCGGACCTTGAGAGGCGAATCGAGTGTCTTGGAATAGAGCGGCTTGATGCCCAGCTTGCTCTTGTAATCGTCACCACCAGGAGTCGTTTTACCAAGGTAGCTGACATCGGTACACGGTGCCATGGTTTGTACGTTCACAACCAGTTCCTGGGCATTGACCAGCGGTATCTTGCGGTCGTTGTCCGTGTCGTCCCATTCCTGCAGCAGGCCACCGGCATAGACGACAGAGGTGACAGCCGCATGCTTTGGCAAGAAGGATTTGGAGAAATCATGCCAGTCAATGGCGGCAGGTTCGGCAGATCCATCGGCACCAAAGTGCACGGTGAAGGATACCACATAGAATTTGATCCGTGCTTCACCGGTAAAGTCAGGTCCACAGATGTGCAGATCGGCGCCCAGCTCGAACTTGAAGGTCATCGAAACGGTGAACAGGCCCAGATCGACACGCACCGTGGCGCTGGCACCAATGCTCACGCCGATGCGGATGCGGTAAAAGAACGGCTTCCAACTGATGATGAAATCGGCATAGGCCACGAACCACGCCTTGGCCCAACCGATATCGTAAACTGCCGCCAGTTTGCCGCCCGCCATCAGGCAGGACGGGGTTAGCGCAAAGTACAATTCGCCGGTGATCCGGATATCGCCGTTTTTCCAGTCCAGCCCAAGGCGGGGCACGACCGGATAGTGATCGGGGCGTTTGAAATCGGGGTGATAGCCGCCAAGGGTGACCACGAAATCGCCCTCATGATCGCCCTTGAACCAGGTGAAAAAGGCAAACCCACCCGTCAGTTTGCAATCCTTGTCAAAAACATAGGAATTCGAGGTCAGACGCGCCTCGACCGATAATACACCCACCGCCGGGTTAAACTCGGCACGCAGGGCCAGTTCGGCGTAGCAGATCGGATTTTCGGACGCTTTGAGGTGCGCAGGCACCGACAATTTGGACAGACCCAGCACCGAAACGCTCAAATCCGTCCCGAATGTCACCGCCAGTAGCGCAACCGTCTCAATCTGCTCGAACGAGCGGAAGCGGACGCCGGCCGCCAGCCAATAGGATGATGGATCGGGCGGAATCGCCTCGCTCAGCTTTTTGAGCGCCTCTTCGGGGTCATCCGCGTTGGCGATATAGCTGGGGTCGGAAATGACCTTGACCAGTGGGAATTCCTGCACCTGATCAATCGAGGGCAAAAGCAGCTTGCGCTTGAACCCGAAACCCGCCGCCAGTGCCGTGACATTAAAAAACACCGGTCCGCCCAGATTCTTGTCGAGGACGGCAAAGACGAACATCGACGGCGACCCGTCGATCGACGCATAGGAACCAAGACCCGTGAGAGAGAAAACTTCTGTCTTGATCAGCGCCGCGCCGGTATATTGCACCACGTCGATCTCGGCGGGGGGCGGATTGGGCGACTTAACCTTGGTGGTCATTTCAAGGAAGCTGCCGCTGATTTCTACCGGCCCGCCCTGGAAGGTAAGGTCAAGACCGCCCAGGTCGAGCGTGTAATCCTTGATATCCTGCGGATGCGTCAGTGGGATACCCACCGACAGATTCATCAGGTCGATGCCCAGCGGGCCCAACTCGACCGACCCGTCAAAGCCCACCAACAGATGGCGTTCGCTGTCAAAACCCAGACCGACCTTGCGGCAGAACATCGGGCCAAAGGATTTTTCGACAGGAATCCAGACTTTGTCACCCGCCTCGGGATCGTCATTGAGGATTTCGGCGTCGAAGTCGTTGCAATAGGCAATCTGAACGCCGAATTCGGGATTGACCGGATCGCCCTTGGCGACCTCTTTGCCATCTTTGGCCTTACTGTTTCCGGATTTGGCATCCTTGTCACCGGAGGACAGCAAGCCACTGGCCACAGGGTTCTTTGTGCCATCTTCGGGCTGTTTCGCGGGCCCCAATGGCAATGAGGCCCGTTCGACCCGGACGCCGCCGCCAACCTTGACGGGGCCGTCCACGTCGCTGAAGTAGACGCGGGCCTGCATGCCCTCAGCCTTGTAACCCTTGATGTCAAACAGCGGGTTCTTGTCGTTACCTTCCACGTCAAGACCGACACTGACCAGTTTGAGCTTGAGGTCAAATTCGGGTTTTTTATCTGCGATCTTGATCAAATCAAGGTGGATACCGCGTTTGGGTGGGTCGGGTTTGGCGTCGCCCCAGGTCTTGGTCAACCAGTTGTCTTTGTCCGTCTCGCTGCCGCCTTTTTCCTTGGCAGCGTCTTCGCCGTCAGCCTTGTCCTCCTCGGGTGCGTCTTTGGCGCCTTCATCGCCCGCCGTCTTGGCGTCCTTTTCGGCGTCCGACATCCACTTGCCAAGTTGCAGGATGACTTTGGTTTTTTCGGGTGGATCCTCGGTGTCTTTGCTACCATCTTTTTGAGTAGCGGCCTTGCCCGCCTCGTCCTTGTCGTCGTCTTTCTTCTTGTCCCCCGCGACGACAACATCCTTCATCGCGAGGCGTAAACCATAACGCTCGGTGCCCTTTTTACCCTCATCTCCTTCATCGGCAGACCCTTTGGCATGGGTCAGGTACAGGCCGTCATCCTTGCCGATCTTGTACAATATCTGTTCGTCGATTTCGGCGAGATATTTGGACAATGCGGCTTTGAAAAAGTCTACCGGACTCAGGGCCTTGAGCTTGGCAAAGTCGATGGAATAGTCGGGCAGGCTGGGCAACCGCAGGGCCTTGGTCTGATCGGCGGCTAGGGACACGTCATCCGCCCGGGGCGCATCGTCGACCTCAACGAAAAACCCCCATTCGATCAGGATCGCGGCCCAGGTACAGTCTTGGACGCTTTGGGTGATGGGTGATTCAAACCACGCCTTGACCGCTGGAAAATCCAGAACAACAGCTTGCAGCATCGGCATCAGGCGTTCGGCGGTAAAGTCCTCGAACCCCGTCAGCGGAACCATACCAAAGCGAATGGGCGCGTCCTCGAACCCTTTGATCGGCAATTCGCCGACAAGGGTAAACGCGGGCTTGTCATCCAGATCTGCCGTCAGCTTGGGCAGGGGCACGTCCTTGGCCGTGCCACCACCAGCATCGGCGGTAAAGGTAAACACAGGCGACGTAGGTTTCGTCACGTTCTTGACCCGCAGCCCGGTTTTCAAACCCAGGTTCAGCGGGTCGACAGTAAGACCGACATCGGCGTCTACAGAAATACCGGCGTCGCCAGACTTGCCACCACTGAGGGCAACCGTAACCGGGCGGTCCTGGATGACCGTATCAAACGCATAATGAAATACGCCCTTGCCATAGGTCAAACCGGAGTCGGGCGGAATAAGCTCATTGAAAAATGCCTGCCACACGCCGTCATCATGCAGCTTGTCAAGCAGCAGTTCCAAAATGTCGAATTCCGCTGTGCCACGGGTCAGCATTGTGACGAGGGACAAGGTTTTCTTGTCGCCTTCCTCAAAGTCGCCGAAAGGCACCGGGGCGGGCGCGCCTGCATCCATTTTCAACCCGATATGAAAGCGGGTCGGAGCGATGCTGTAGGCCGGGTCTTGCTTGTCGTCATAGGTGAAAAGCGTGGTGTTGTCCGGGCGGTTCGCAGTGGCCGAAATCTCGAAACTGGGCTGGATGGTCACCGGGTCGGATCCGCCCAGGGTAATCTTGGCCAGCGTCGCCTTGCCGGACAGGCCAAAATCAAGACCTTCGATCTTCTTGGTTGGGGCAGACATCCGCGCACCAAGGGTCAGCTCGATGGGGGAACTGCCGTCGACGGCAAGGGTGAATTCAAAGCTGGGCTTGCTGTCGCCCCCATCGAAAAAGGTGACGGCAAAGGGATCTTCGAGCGTGCCCGCGCCATGCATGTCCTTGTCGATATCGCCTTGGCGGTCATAGATATCGAGGCCTTGTGCCATGCAATAGATGCCGTGCAGCCATTGGCGCAACAGAGCCGCGTCATCGACGATGGACAGGAACCATTTTTCCCAGACGGCGCCGAAATCACTGCCGACCAGCGCAGCCCAGTCCATCGGTGGAATCGCCGAGGCTTGGTTTTTGCGAGAGGGCAGGCCCAGCAGCCACAACACACCCTGCTCCATGGCCTCGACCATGACCTTGTCCTTGTCGGACATGCCTTTGGCTGCGGCATCCGTCGCGGCATTCAAGGCATAGATCAGCAACGCCTTGAACACGTCGCCCAACAGAGTGCTGGGGTCCTTGATCAGTTCGATCGCGTCAAGGTCGTGCACGTCCGCACCACCCAGAACCAAATCTTTCAGCAGGAATTGCACTTGCGGTGATTTGTTTGTGAAAAGGTCACCGACGATATCCAGGCCCAACACTGAAACAGAGCCGTTGGCCACCGAAAACGGAGTGCCGTCAGCGCCCCGCAATTGGGTCAAAAGCTGAACAGGTTGATCTGCCTGACCCAACAAAAAGCTCCGTTTCGCCAGATCGATAATGGGCAGTTGGGCCAATAGGTGGATAGCAAACAGCGGGGTCTTGTCCGCGTCAGTCGAGGCAAAGGGATCATATGCAATGCCCAACGAAATGCGGCTGGCGTTATCGTCCTTGCGGGCCACCAGGCTCATGCCCGTCGGCACTTGCTTGCCGTCTTTGGGATACTCTATCGCGTACCAGAATTCGCCGCCTTTTTCGTCAAGCGGGCTGGGTTTTTGGTCGCCCAGAAACGACATGATGACAGTAAGCAGTTCGTGGGGGTTTTTCTCAACCATCGACTGGATCGGCTCGATGGGGTTTTTGAACCACTCGCCGTTCAGGGTGTATTGATCGTCGCCCACATCATTCAGCAATCCAAGCAACTGGCCAAACACGCCAAGGCGCGGATCGAGACCTTCGAGGACAGGGCCGCCAAATCCCGAGGCGGGAGCGTCTAAAGACATATCAAAACCCAATTCCAAAACAATCCGACCAAGGTCGTAAAACCCAGATCAGAAATCAAATGTCAGCCGTTCCAATTCGCAATTCGAACTGGCCGCTTGCTGCGCCCGAATGTGTCGTCACCGGCAGATCAATTCGCCCCGACAGCGGTTCGTTTGCACATACCTTGATCGTGTTCCGGCCCTTTTGCATTCGGATGTGCAAAACTTGGGTCCGGCATTTTCCCACTGCCGGTTTTCAATGGCTCTCAGCGTCGAAGTCACACAAAAAATAACGCGCAAAATGAGATTCCCGTGTCAATCAAGACAAGAATAAAAACCCGTCTAAGGTGAACCGTACCGTGGGCTCGACATATTGCAAGACAATTTACGTGTTGATTTACAAGCACATTTAACGCAGCGTTCGAGCTATGAAATTGTAACCCGCCTTAATTTCGCAAGATCCCCCCTTGGCCATCCAAGACGTCATCCGGGGAGTTTCTGAATTGAAAATTCCTTTTTTTACAAAGAGAAAGCCATATTTTGGAGTATGTTGAGAGCCTCTATTTCTCCAAGACAGCGATGGCGGTGGCATTTGGAGTTTTCGTCGCTGCGGTGTCGGCGTATGGTCACGAAGCGATCTGTATCGCTCCTTGCGGACAAGTAACCGCAGGTGGCACGGCACAGCGGTCATCGTTCGATATTCAAGACGGCGACCGGCTGAGTTCTTCAATACATTCCGAACGGATGTCGAACTTCAACGGGACCGGACTGGCGCTGTCTGTGGAGTATATCGGCTTCATGTCTCATCCTAATGTTGAAACCAAGTTCATCATTTACGACAGTCGGGCCACAAAAGACGGCATCCCGTATTTTCCGAAGGGGGACAACCTTGACCAACATCTTTAAAATCGCAATCGCCTTCCTCGTCCTGACCATCGCGACGTCGGCCATTGCCCAACCTGCAATGAAAATCGACCCGGATGGCAATGTCGCAATCACAGGCGACGCGTCGGTCACCGGGACGTTCACCGCAAAAAACGTCCAGGCCGACAACCTCAATGCCATTCTTGCCGATATCAAGGCGCAGAACGCCTTGATTCTGGAAAGCCAGACCTGGGTTCTTTTTGCGCCCAACATGCGTGACGCAATGAACAAGGTGCTTGCCGATAACAGCCTCACAAACACCTACGAGTTTCTCACAAACCGCAATGTCGGCGCGCGTGGCTTGCATTTTTCCGATTGGAACGGCGGTTTGCGGGCAATGACAGACCCGTTTCTTATAGGTGACACGCAACCTTTCAGTCTGGGTGGAGCAGCATGGCTTGTCGGCACCAACGACCCAGACCAAGGGACATGCAACGACACCCAGGTGCTGCACCGATATTACCAGTCCAAGTCCACCGGAATTCAAACCATCTGGGGCAATGGATGTCGGCCGGGCCCTGCGGTCTACGCTCGAAAACGACTGTTCCAATAAATCTTTGAACCAGACCGTCAGACTCAACCCAGAGGACAACATCCAACATGACACGTTTTGGAAACGCATTGGCTGCGGTGATCATGGCATTGCCCACCGTTATATTTGCACAGCAAGCAATCAACATTGACCAAGACGGCACCGTTACCATTTCGGGGCAACTTAAGGCCGGGTCAATTCAGGCAGACAATCTGGATCAGGCGCTGATTGACCTGATGAACGAGGTCAAAGGGCTGAAATCGGACATTTCCGCGCTCAATTCCAAACTGACCAAAAACATCACCGACGGGCAATGGTTTGAATATGCCCCCAACGTCGCGGCGGCGATGAAGAAGGTGAATGATGCCGACGTGTTGAAATTTGAATTTGGAATCGTTCGGAACAAAGGCTTTCGCGAGCTACATTTTTCATCCTGGAACAAAGGTTTGAGGTTGATGACCGAGCCATACATGACCGGTGACGGCCCGTATGGCAGCACCGTGACCCCGTATTATTTAGGTGGATCCCTCTGGGTTTCGGGCGACGCGTTGACGCGGGAATACACGGGCTTCAACGTACAAAATGCAACGGTCAATTATCGCCTTGCAAAAGACGTTTGCAGCGGGTCGGAGTCCTATCACATGTACTACAAGTACAAAGACAGCGAGGTCAGTCCCACGAAAGGCAACGGATGCCGGACCGAAGGGCCAGTTTACGCGCGCAAACGCCAGTTCCAATAGACGACGCAGGCTCAACTCCGGCCTAGGGCAGCAGGCCCATGCCGACTCCTCAGTCGATAATCGCGATGGTGCACCGGCTGCCTGGAAATTGCGTCCACAGCAACAGCCCAAAGCCGACAGCCGTATCACCGTTGACGGTCGTGCTTTCATACTTTCCGTCGGTGAAATAGCACGACCACTTGTTGATAACGTGTTTGATGACATTGTCGTTGTCTGTGCCGCCAACCTGCGGACCAACACTGCTGCCTTCTGAAAGAAGCTGTGTGGTTGTACGCCAATGCTTGCAGTCCGCGTCGCAATACAACCACGTTACGACGGACGCCGGGCCACTCTCGACTGTATCATAGTCGAACATCGCGAGTCTGACCTCGCATCCGTCCCCGTCCCCGCACAGGCGCGCCAGATCAGCCGCGCTGATATCCGTCGAGACGCCAACCTCTGTCGCCGTGTAAAACAGCCTGTCATTCAAGCCATCCACTGTCAGGTTTCCGGGAATTCTGACGTTGCCATCCGAGCTGACAGTCATGCCGTTCATGGTGGTGTCGCCGATTGCGGTCAGGCCCGCGCGTGCGGTCAGAAGACCTTCGGACGTCACCGTATTGCCGGTGATCGTGCCTGCCGATACTTCGCCTTGCGTGGTCAGAGAGTTGACGGTCGCAACGCCCTCAATCGTCACGGCACCGAGAATGTGAACATTCCCCTGTTCGTCAATGCGCAGCGCATCCACCCCGGCGGCCGTCAGCGCGCCAAAGCCGAGGGCGGATGCCACAAGGATCACGCCCACTGTACTAAGCACGCGCGCCACCAAAGATCGGCCACGGCGCGGCAGGTTTTGCTTCAACAGGTTTATTTCTGTTTTGAGGTCATCAATCTCCGTGCGGGATGGCGTATTATTGTCGCTTCGGTTTTCCACAATGGGTCCCACCTTTTAGTTAGGTTCAACCTAAGGCAGAAGCGCACGTTCTCAAAGCGCAATCGCGATGCGCCATCCGATTGCCAAAATTGCGTTCAAACGAAAACGGCGCCCGAAGGCGCCGCTTTGCATCCTTGGATTCGGGCGATTAACCCTTGCCTTTCCAGGGCACGAGGATCCGCTCGGCCCAGCGCATCAGCATGTCGATGCCAAAGCCGATGATCCCGATCAGGATAATCCCCATGATGACAATGTCCGTGTTCTGGAACTTGGACGCGACCATGATCATCATACCGGCACCCTGTTCGGCAGCGACCAGTTCAGCCGCAACGACCGTGCCCCAACAGACCCCCATCGCCACCCGCGCACCGGTGAAAATCTCCGGCAGCGAATTGGGCACGATGACGTAACGCATGATCTGGGCTTTGCTGGCCCCCAGCGAATAGGCCGCGTGCACTTTGGATATCTTGACGCCAGACACCCCGGATCGCGCCGCAATGGCCATGATCCAGAGGGCGGCCAGGAAGAGCAGGATGATTTTTCCCGTCTCACCAATGCCCGCCCAGATGATGACCAGCGGGATCAGAGCAAGTGGCGGCACCGGGCGCATGAATTCGACAATCGGATCGAACCAACCGCGGAACCAGTTGCTGAGGCCCATGGCGTAGCCCAGTGGAATACCCACCAACGCACCAAAGAAGAAGCCGACAATGACCCGGAAGAGCGAGAACCCCAGATGCTCCCAGAGGGTCGACCCCCGGAAGCCTTCACTGGCAATCTCGCCGACACGTGTGACGACCGCTTCGGGCGACGGCAACCAGATCGGCTCCATCTGCCAGCCCTTGTTGGGTTGGATGTTCGGCGTGCCCTTGTCCGAGATGGTCACTGTGCCCCAGCCGACATCCACGGTGTCGCCCGGTTGCACGCTGGCGCCGTTGATCTCTACGATTTCAGCGCCTTCGCCACGGCCCAGTTCGTCGTTCCGGTCAACGCGCAACAGGCCTGACCGCCACATGCCAATGGCGATGGAATCGTTCTTGGCCCAGCCGTCGCCGGGGTCAACCTCTGGGGCTTCTGTCGGCGTATCGATCGGATGGACGACGACAGTTACCGTGCCTGTGTCGCGTTCATTCCCGGACTGCACGGTATATTCAAAGGTGCCTGTGCCCTGAAACGGGCCTGGCGCATGCAAGAAACCCGGCAGCAAGGCAGAACCGGTAAACATGCCCCACAAGAAGAAGATCGACAGAATGGAAACAAAGCTGGCCGCCCGACTGGGCTTGACCGCGCTTTCATCCCCAAAGGTGACTGTTTTCAGAGAGCCGTAATCGCTGACCGCGGTGCGGGCTGCGAAAGCTTTGACGGCGAAGAAGGCGACCACGAAAATCGCGACATAAATCAGAAACGGGATCATGATGCGGCCTCCGTGCGGCCCATAATCTCTTCTTCCATATCCCAGATCATGCCCAAAATCTCCTCGCGCCGTACGGCGAACTCCGGGTGTTTCTTGACGATACGCAAATCCTCTCCGACACCCATTTCGGCGAAGGGGAGACGGTATTCCTTGTGAATGCGTCCCGGGCGCGGGGCCATGACCACCAAGCGTTCTCCCAGCAACAGGGCCTCTTCGACCGAATGGGTGATGAGAATGATGGTCTTGCCCGTCTCTTTCCACAATTTCAGAACCAGCGACTGCATCTTTTCGCGGGTCAGCGCGTCAAGCGCGCCCAGCGGCTCATCCATCAGGATCACGTCAGGGTCATTGGCCAGACAGCGGGCCAGGGCCACACGCTGCTGCATCCCACCCGACAATTCATATACGGCCTTTTCCTTGAAGTCCCGCAAACCGACGACATCAAGCAGGTGATCGACGATCTCGGCCTTGTCGTTCTTGGGCATGCCTTTCATCGACGGACCGAAGCCAACGTTTTCGCGGACGCTCATCCATTCGAACAACGCCCCTTGTTGAAAGACCATACCGCGTTCCGCATCAGGGCCGGTGATCTCGTGCCCGTTGAGGATCATCTTGCCGCCGGTCGGGGCCAGAAATCCGGCCACGATGTTCAAAAGGGTGGTCTTGCCGCAGCCCGATGGGCCCAGCACACTCAGCAACTCGCCCGCCTTGAGGTCAAGCGAGACGTCTTGCAACGCCTGAACCGATCCCCCGTTGGGCAGGTCGAAGCGCATCGAAAGGTTTTGGATTGAAAGTCCGGACATAGGTTCCCACCTGTCGTTTTTGGTTGTCTTGGCAAGCGCCGTGCAACCGATAGGGCGGGGTTTACCCCACCTCTGGTGTAAAGTGGCCCGCGCGGATCATACCGCACGGGCCCGTTGTTTTTTACTGGATCGCTGACAGCGGGCCAGTGTTGACCGTACCTGCGTAGCTGTCCAGCGCGCCATCGATGGAGCCGGAGGCCACGAACACGTCCGCGACACCCTTCATGAACGTCTGGGCCGTTCCTCCCAGCCATGCTTCGCTGAGCTGTTCTTCGACACTTGGGAAAACAAAGCCAGCCAGTGTTTCTGCTGTCGCGGCTTCGTCCATACCGGCGTCTTTCGCGATCACGGGCAGCATTTCGGCGGTGTGTTCGCCGCTGTTCCACATGGCGTTTGCTTCTGCGGTGACGGCCAGGAACTGCGACAGCAATGCGCCGTCTTCGGCGATGAAGTTGGCAGGAGCGGTTGTGGCGTCAAACACCAGAATGCCCAATGCCTGTTTTTCCGCACCTGTCAGCAGAATGTTGCCGCTTTCCTTCATCCGGCGCAGCGCACCGCCCCAGCCACATGCCATATCGACAGCACCTTGCGCGAGCGCCGCGGCACCTTCTGCAGGTGCCATGTCAACGATGTCGAGGCTGGCCAGATCGACACCAAAGTGGTTCATCTGGCTCAGGAAGCCGTAATGTGCAGCCGTGCCCAGAGGAACGGCGACTTTCTTGCCCGCCAACTCGCCTGCGGAATTCTTGTCGATCTCCAGGGCAGAGGCCACAACGCAGTTGTCGTTCTCGGAGTAGGATACAGCCACATCGACGATCTGGATATCCTGCCCGGCCGAGGTGGCCACGACGAATGGCGGCACACCCTGGCTGACAGAAATCTGAACGTCGCCCGATGCCATCGCAGCACTCATCGCGGTGCCGGTGTCAAAGCTGACCCAGTTGATCGTGGTGCCATCCATGGCAGCCTCGTACATGCCGGTTTCCTTGGCGTACTGGAACGGCATCGGCCATTCGAGGAAATAACCAACCGTGATTTCCTGTGCCATCGCGCCTTGTGCGCCTGCCAGAACCGCAGTGGCTGCCACTGCACCCATCAGCTTGGATTTGAACGTCATATATAGATACTCCCGTGTTTCGCGCGCAGTCTGAATTGCAGCGCATAAATTGATCATTTCGGGCGGTATGCCGCCTCTCATGGCGCGCGTTTGCCGCGCACTCGCGTGATCCGAGCCGATAATCTGCCCCGGATCAATCTTTATTACCAATAAACGTCACAATTCCGACGTACCGAAGTCAAGCTTTGGAAGTTTGAAATGCAAGACAAAGCTATAATAACAAAGAGAATCATCTGAAAGACAGACCCTCCAGGCACATGGAGCCAACCTATCTGGCTTTATTTACACCATTGATCTGGCCCTATTGTGCTGGCTAGAATTTGATCAAACGTATTCGGCAGAAGGCCAATCGAGTCATATTTCATTGGCACCCCATCACATCGAAAGGTTCACGACATGGACGGCACGTTCACTGAAAACGATATTAGTCGCGTTGTTGAAGCAGACCGCGCAAATGTTTGGCATCACCTGATCCAGCACCAGCCGTTTTTCACCGGTGCCGATCCGAAAATCATTGTCGAAGGCAAGGGCCTGCGTGTCTGGGACCAGAAAGGCATCGAACATATCGATGCGGTGTCGGGCGGTGTGTGGACGGTCAACGTAGGGTATGGCCGCGAATCCATGGGCGACGCGGTGCGCGACGCCGTCGTCAAGATGAACTTTTTCGGCGGCACAGTAGGTTCGATCCCCGGCGCGCTTTTCGCTGAAAAACTGCTGACCAAGATGCCCGGCCTCAGCCGCATCTACTATGCCAACTCCGGTTCCGAGGCGAACGAGAAGGCCTTCAAGATGGTGCGCCAGATCGCGCACAAGAAATATGGCGGCAAGAAACACAAGATCCTCTACCGCGACCGCGACTATCACGGCACCACAATCGCCTGCTTGTCAGCCGGTGGTCAGGATGAACGCAACGCGCAATACGGCCCCTACACACCCGGTTTCGTCCGCGTGCCCCACTGCCTTGAATACCGCAAGCACGAACAAGACGGCGCGCCGGTCGAAAACTACGGTGAGTGGGCCGCCAACCAGATCGAGGAGATTATCCTGCGCGAAGGCCCGGACACCGTGGGCGCGCTCTGCCTCGAACCGGTCACCGCAGGGGGTGGCGTGATCGAAGCCCCCGATGGCTACTGGCCGCGGGTCGCCGAGATCTGCAAGAAATATGACATCCTTTTGCACATCGACGAGGTCGTTTGTGGCGTGGGCCGCACCGGGGCTTGGTTCGGCTACCAGCATTACGGCATCCAGCCGGACATGGTGACAATGGCCAAGGGCGTCGCGTCAGGCTACGCTGCAATCTCGTGCCTTGCCACGACCGAGGCCGTCTTTGACCTGTTCAAGGACGATGCCAGCGATAAAATGAACTACTTCCGCGATATTTCGACCTTTGGCGGGTGCACGGCGGGGCCAGCGGCGGCGCTCGAGAACATGCGAATCATCGAGGACGAGAACCTGCTCGAAAACACAACGCTGATGGGCGAATACATGCTCGACCAGTTGCGTGCGCTCAAGGACAAGCATGAAGTGATCGGCGATGTGCGCGGCAAGGGTCTGTTCCTCGGCGCCGAACTGGTTGCCGACCGCGACAGCCGCGACCCCGCCGAAGAGAAGAAAGTGCAAGCAGTCGTAGGCCACTGCATGAAACAGGCGGTGATCATCGGCGCGACCAACCGGTCGTTGCCCGGCAAGAACAACACGCTGTGTTTCTCGCCCGCACTGATCGCGACCAAGGACGACATCAACCAGATCATCAACGCAGTCGACAAGGCGCTGACAGAGGTATTCGGATAAACAAAAACCAGTCAGTGGTTAACGGTATTGAGGCCCCGCACCGCTGCGGGGCCTTTTTTGTGCAGTTTCAGGCGCCACCAAACCCGCTTACGCTCTGCCGCGACAACAGACTTGAATGTCGGTTGTTGCCAGTTGCATCAGTTTGATTGATCTGTGTGCGCAACCTCAATACACAGGTTTCAATGGACGACGTGCTTTTTGGCGCTTAACCCGTCCTCGTCAGGCTGGAGCCCGTTACCTGCATGAAAGATGCGCCACTGCTGAACTTCGCGCTCGCCATTTTCCTCATGGTTTCAGTTGGCTGGTTACTTTTCGTGGGGCGGCCCATCATCCTTCCGATCGTGGCCGCGATAATCGCAGTCTACGTTCTGGTGTCGGCGTCTCACGCGATACATCGCCAACGATTTATGAGCGTTGTGCCTTTGGCCCTGATCAAGCTCTTTCTGGCGATCATTTTTGGCACCACTTTCATTTTGTTCGCGGCCCTGGCAGCTGCCACCGTGCGGGAAATCGCATCGGTGGCACCAATCTACGAAGCGAATATCGACGCTTTTCTGATCGGCATCGCCGAGAAGTATGAACTGGATCAAGAGGAGCTTTGGCGACACTTACGGGCCGTCACAATCGATGCTTTCGACCTGCGTGTTGTGCTGCTTGGGCTGCTTGGCGGATTCACGAATGTCGGCGCGATGGTCTTTCTGATCGTGATATACTCCGCCTTTTTACTGGGCGAACGATCTGGCTTCCAAGTCAAACTCCAGGCGGCCTTCCCGAACGAAGAACAAGCAAATAAAGCCATCGAACTGATTGGCAAAATGAACAGCAGAGTCGGGGATTACCTTGCCGCGAAAACGCTGTTGAACATCCTGCTTGGACTCGTCTCCTTTGTCATGTTGTGGGCGCATGGCGTCGATTTTGCCTTTTTCTGGGCCGTGGTTATCGGACTGCTCAATTACATTCCTTACGTAGGTTCGTATCTCGGCGTCTTTTTTCCTGTTGTCTTGTCCTTTGCACAATTCGTGTCGTTGCCGCTTACCCTGTCGCTGGGGGCTTTTCTGATTGTGACCCAGTTTCTTGTCGGGAGCGTGATCGAACCGCGATTCATCGGTCGCCAGGTCAACCTGAGTCCAGTCGTCGTGCTTGGCGCTTTGTCTGTCTGGACCGCGCTTTGGGGTATTCCGGGGGCCATCCTTGCCGTTCCGATGACTGCGGTTCTTGCCATCGTTCTCGCAAGTTTCGAATCCACGAAATTTTTGGCAATTCTGTTGTCGGATCAAGTGGATACCTAAGCACGTCCACATTGGATTATCCTGCATTGAAACGCGGTGCAAAGACGCACGGACAAGCGCGCCCCCGTGCAATGTCAGGGTCGCTTCTCTCCAGCTGAGACCATGGCCCATCTGACACACATCCGTGTGGTTCGGAATCTTTTCTCCGCCCTTGTTTGGTCATTTTCGTGCCAAAATCATGCGCTTCGCCTTACACGCTCTTGGCGAAAACCCGCACATGTTCCGTCAAAAAAATCGGGACCAGCCTTGACTCGAATCGCACGATGGCCAACCCTTGCTTGTATATAGGTTTAAGTTTTTCCAATAAATTAGAGTGGCTTAGCTGCTCTACAGCTAGGTAATTTGTCATGAGCGGCACCCAAGACGCGTGCGGATTTTGTGGGGCAGCAACCGGGGCAGTAACACGGTCGGCCAAAGCAGTCATAATCCTGTACTCGTTTCCAAGTAGCAGCCTCACACACGTCGCCTTTCCATAATGCATCTTTCACCGGAGAGACTGCTTTCGATCTCTCCGGGGCTGGTATCTGCGCACTGGGCGCATCTCATCCATAAGGAGCTCTGATCATGCCCGTTTCCGTCTCCTACCCGGGGGTCTATATCCAAGAAATACCCAGCGGCGCGCGCGCGATTGCCGGTGTTCCCACATCGATCGGTGCGTTCGTTGGCTACACGTCGCGCGGACCGGTGGACGAAGCCCGACAAATCTTCAACTACGGAGACTTCGAACGCACCTTTGGCGGTCTGCATGTGGACAGCGATCTGTCCTATGCGGTGAATCATTTCTTTCTGAATGGCGGCGGAACCTGCTGGATCGTCCGGGTGGCCGAAAACGCCTTGGCGGCTTCCGTCGGTCTCGAGACAGTTGCGGGAGCCGTGACGCTGACCGTCACCGCCTCCAGTGAGGGCATTTGGGGCAATAACCTGATGCTCAACGTCGACTACGCGACGGCGGACCCGGTCAACACTTTCAACCTGTCGATCACAGAGTTGGGCGAGCGCAACGGGCGGCTTGTTCCCCTGCGCAGTGAAACCCACCGAAACCTGTCTATGAATGACAGAGCGGCGACATACGCACGGGAAGTCGTCAACGCAGCATCGGACCTGGTGGAGTTGACCGATGCCAACCTGCCCGGCACCGAGAACGCCACGGCGACAAGCTCGGTCACCCTCACCCCGGGAGATGTCACCGGCCTGACCGAAGACACACGGCGGCTGAACGTCTCTGTGGATGGGGGACCGGTGACAGAAATCCGGCTGTTCGACGGGGCCAACGAACTGGTTGATGTCGATGCTCTGGGCGGGCGCATAGAGACTTTGATCAACGCGCTGGACGGTGTCGCGGGCGTGACCCATACCAACGACGCTGGTGTTCTCACCTTTGTGTCGGGAACGTCCGGGCGGCGATCGTCCATTTCCTTCCGCAATGCTGCCAGCCAGAATGCGGCGGCTCTGTTGGGCCTTGGCGTCATCAATGGGGGGCGCGAAGTCGCAGGGGCGCAGGAAACCCGGCCCGCTGCATCCGGCACGACAGGCGGACGGATCGACGATTTCGCCGCCGTCACCATCAGCGACAATGATCCGGTCAACGTGCAGCTTGTTGATCTGGACGCCGCAGGGGCGGTCGTGGGAACACCTGTTGAAACATTGGCAATCCCACTGACCCCTGTTCCGACGTCTTTGGGTCAGGCGCGTGCGCAAATTCAGGCCGGGCTTGCCGGAAGCGGTATTGCCGCATTTGCGGGGGCACGGGTGAATGTGATCGATGATGCGCTTGTGGTTACCCCCAGCGATGCGGTCCCCAGCCTGGGGTTCACTTTTAGCGGCGCCGGAGCAGATGCATTGAACCTCTCTGCAGCCGATGTCGATTTCGTCAACATCGCGGCCTATCAACCGGGCATCGGGCAAAGCAAGGCGGCGCAAGCCGCAGGGACAGGCGGCAGTGATGGCATTCCGCCAACTTCCGCGGCCTTCTATACTGGCAACAGGGTGGCCAAAACCGGGCTTTACGCGTTGGAAGACGCAGATAACATCAACATCATGGCATTCCCCGGGAACAGCGACATCGCGGTTCTGAGCACGGCCATCGCCTATGCCGAAGAACGCCGGTCCATGATCATCGTCGATATTGATCCCCTGATCGACTCCCTTGACGAAGCGCGGGATTGGGCGACGGATGCGGCCAACTCCTCTGTCAAAAGCACCAACTCGGTTGCCTATTTCCCGCGCGTACGATTGGCTGACCCTTTGCAAAACGGGCGGCTCAGGTCCTTTCCAAACTCCGGCTTGATGGCCGGGGTCTGGGCCCGAACGGACAATCAGCGCGGGATATGGAAAGCCCCGGCAGGCATCGAAACAAGCCTGAACGGCGTGCAGGCTCTCGACTACGTGTTGTCCGATCCCGAAAATGGGGTGCTGAACCCGCTGGGCCTGAACTGCCTGCGCTCGTTCCCGGTCTACGGCACCGTCAGTTGGGGGGCGCGCACCTTGGTCGGGGCCGATGCCCGCGCCAGCGAGTGGAAATATATACCGGTGCGGCGGGTCGCCCTTTATATCGAGGAAAGCCTCTATCGCGGCACCCAATTCGCGGTGTTCGAACCCAATGACGAACCGCTTTGGTCGCAAATCCGGCTGGCTGTCGGCTCGTTCATGAACGGGCTGTTCCGCCAGGGTGCCTTTCAGGGCGCGTCGCCGAAGGATGCCTATTTCGTCAAGTGCGACGCGACAACGACAACGCAGGCCGATATCGATTTGGGCATCGTGAATATTCAGGTGGGTTTTGCACCGCTCAAACCCGCAGAATTCGTCGTCATTTCAATCCAGCAAATCGCGGATCAAAGCCCAACCTAGGGAGAGGAGCGTCAAGACATGGCTCAATTCAGTGTAAATGCGCAACGCTTTGACCCGTACAAGAATTTCAAATTCCGGGTCCGTTGGGACGGCAAATTTGTTGCGGGCATTTCCAAGGTTGGATCGCTCAAGCGGATAACCGAGGTGGTCGAACACCGCGTCGGCGGGGATCCGTCGACAGGCCGCAAATCCCCCGGTCGCTCCAAATACGAACCCATCATGCTTGAGCGTGGGGTGACCCATGACCTCGAATTCGAGCAATGGGCCAACAAGGTCTGGAATTACGGGACAGGGTTGGGCGCCGAGAGCTCTCTGGCTGATTTCCGCAAGGACATCATCATCGAGATGTACAACGAGGCCGGGCAGCTTGCGATTGCCTATCAGGTCTTTCGCTGCTGGGTCTCTGAATTTCAGGCGCTGCCCGAATTGGACGCCAATGCAAACGCGATCGCGATCCAATCAATCAAACTGGAAAACGAAGGCTGGATTTGTGACACGGATGTCAACGAACCCGCAGAACCGACGCTGTAATGCGCCAGAGAACGCGCCGCATCTAACGTGCAGCGCAGGACGAGGACAAGGACATGCGCTATCAGTTGGCGACATCCGGCATCCTTGCGGCGTGGGAAACCGGTGCCGCACGGCAGCCGCTTGACCGGGCTCTGGCCATCTTGTGGGCCGCCGGAGCTGCGCAGGATTGCGACCCTGCCGATCTGCCTCTTGCCGAGCGTGACGCCAGATTGCTCGCGATCCGCGCCAACAGTTTCGGTGCCGTCATGCCCGCGCGTGCAACGTGTCCGGAATGCAAAGCGGAAATGGCGATGGACCTGAACGCGAATGATCTCGCAAACGCGCTGGCGCAGGGCAATTGGCAGGAAACCGATCCTCGGCCGCTGACCAGCCGCGACCTTGCCGCCGTGGCCGAATTGCAAGGTGACGCCGTGTTCGAGACGCTGCGCGCGCGGCTTGGCATCGATGCGGTCAACAGGGATGACATCGGTCAACAGACCGAGGACCTTGCCGCCGCAGCCGAGCTTTCCACACAGATCACATGCGCCGAGTGCGCCAACGACTGGACCGAAACGCTCGATGTTGCCGCGCATATCTGGGCCGATATCAGCACGGCCACGCACAGGCTGTTGGGCGAAGTGGCAGACCTTGCCGCCGCCTTTGGGTGGTCCGAGGCGGATATCCTATCCCTGAGCCCGGCCCGCCGTGCCCTCTATCTTGAACGGGTGCGCAGCTGATGGCGGGCGCGTTTCAACGATTGATTGCGCGCGCAACCGGCGCGCCAACGACGGGGCTTCGCCCGCAACTGCCCTCGCTGTTTGAAACGTCTGGCGGGCATGTCGGATTTGAGGAAATCCAGCAAGATACGCCGGTACGATCACCTGCGACAGCCCAATCGCAGCCTTCCGTTGCTCCATCCGATCCGGCATCCATGCCTCAAGCCATGATCAATTCGGAGCCCGGCGCCGTTGCAGCCAAAGCTCCGGCCGCAGCCCCTGATCCCCGTGAAGCACAGACGTCCGCGCCCCAAAGCAGGAGCCTGCCAGCACAATCAAAACAGCAGCACCCCCTGCAGGACCACGTTCAACCTGCTCCGCTGTTGTCGAAACACAGTCCAAATACAGCCAGAACAACGACAAGGTCTGCGGTGACCAGCCCTCCACTCAAGACAGAGGCGGATCAAGGGGCAGATCGTCCGCACACGGACACCCCCTTCGAGGCGACACCCCCGCCGCCGCCCCTTTTGGAGACGACCACGCACGATGCAACCGGCAACGTAGAAACACGTGAGGCGCCGACAGCTCCCTACCGGGCGGCTGCGTCAAATGCGGCCGCGCAAACCGAAGCGGCAGCACCGGAGATTACCATCCATATCGGACAGCTTGATGTCCGCACTGAACAGCCCCAGACGATTGCGCCGCAACGCCCTGCCCCCAGAACCCGCAACTTGCCGTCACTTTCTGATTACCTTCGGGGGCGCGGATCATGAGCAACGTGCTGGCCATCGCCGCAGTGACGCAGCTTTTGAAGGATCTGCTCAACGACACGCTGGTCAATGGTGACGTGTCGCAGGTGCTGGGGGCGGACTTCACCGTGACAGCTCTGCCCCCGGATCGCATCGTCAGCGACAGCAATGAACAACCCGCACAGCTGAACCTGTTTCTTTACCGTTTGTCGCAAAACCAGGCCTACCGGAACACCGATCTGCCGACTCGCGACGCTGCCGGACGGATCACGCAACGCCCGCGTCTGGCTCTGGATCTCCATTACATGCTGACGGCGGTTGCCGGTGAAGAACTGCATGCGGAAATCCTGCTGGGCTATGCGATGCAGATGTTCCACGAAACGGCGATTTTCGGCCGCGACAGGATCCGCGCGGCACTTGAGCTTGCGGCGATTGACGACATCCTTCCGGCCGCGTTCGATACGCTCCGCGCCTCTGAGCTTGCGGATCAGATCGAAGTGATCAAGGTTACGCCCCGGACCCTCTCAATGGACGATATGTCCAAGCTTTTCACGGCATTTCAGGCCAGCTATCGCACGACAGTTGCCTATGACGTTTCCCTTGTCCTGATCGAGCGCGAGATCCCGGTACGTCCAACCCTGCCGGTCCTGTCGCGCGGCGGTTTGCGCGACCCTGCCACTGGCCGCGATCCCGGCGTCTCTGTACGTCCCGACGTCATGACCTCCGTGCCCACGATCAGTGGCATCCGGTCTGTGGACGACCATCCCGTCATGCGCCTTGGTGGACAGATCGAGATCACCGGTTTCAAGCTCGACGGTGGCCCCGGAACCGAGGTGATCGTGCGCTTCACGGAACCGGGCAGCACGCGGACACTGGAGATGGCGCCTATGTCCCCTTCCGCGCCAACCCGCTTGCTGGTCACGCTTCCGGGCATTGCCCCGCTCGCCCCTGGAAATCCGGCAATCGGGACAGTCCTTGATCCGGCCAGTTGGCGGATCGGGGCCTATGCTGTCGACGTCACCGTGCGCCAGGCTGACGGCCGCGCACAGGTCTCAAACGGATTGCCGCTGGCCTTGGCTCCGGCCACAACGCCGTCTGTGCTTGCCGCACCGCCTGACGTTAACATCACGATGACCTGTGCGCCACCTATCCGACCCGGTCAAACAGTCGCGATCCTTGCAGGACAGGAAATGCAAGTGCTGTCCTCGCCGGCTGCCCCGGAAACGGAAGTCACCGCGACCATTGCCGGTCTTACCTCTGGTTCGGACGTTCCGGTGCGCTTGCGCGTTGATGGCATCGACAGCCCGGTCATCGATCTGAGCACGACGCCGCCCCGTCTGGAAACGGTGACGGTACCATGACAACGCATTTCGAAAACACACACGGGATGACTGTCCCGCAACCCCGCGAAGGGTTGGATGCGCTGCTTTTGCAAGTGACGGCGCGGCTTGAGGCGCTGGCAGGCGACCAGCGCCTGACGGCCTTTGACACGTCCGAAACATCCGCATTGCCCCGGCTCTGCAAGATCTTTGGGCTGAGCGACGCAGAAGCCGAATTGCTTGTCCTTGCCGTCGGGTGCGAGCTGAGCGACACGCTCGCGCAACAGGTCACCGCGATCACAGGTTCACCCGGTGTTGGGGTGGCCATCGCGCTCCGGCTCTTTGGCAGAGACGTCTGGGACATGCTTTGCCCCGAGGCACCGTTACGACACTGGCACCTGATCGACCTGACAGGCCAAGGTCCGTTGCGTCAGCGCGAGATACGCGTAGATGAACGGATCGTGCAGGCCCTGCTTGGAAACACCTATATTGACGCGCGGCTGACCGGGTTGCTCGAACGGATCGGATTTGACGAACTGGCGACGCCGTCGGCGTCATTCGGCACCGTAATCGAGACCATTTCCCGGAGTTGGTCAAACAGCGATCCGCTTCCCGTCATCCTGCTCGGCGGCAAGGACAGGCGGTCACAGCGCGGCGTCGCAGCCGAGGTTGCCTCAGAATTTGGACTGGATCTTTTCCGCCTGCATGCACGTGACATCCCCACTGACTGGAGCCAGAGCAAGTCACTTGCGCTCTTTGTTGACCGCGAGTTGGCGCTGTCCGGCGCCGCGCTGATCATTGAAACCTCACCGGATGATGTATCCAAGGCTGCGGCATTGGCCGATCGTCTGACCGGGCCAACCATTATCATCGCGGACGACCCGCCACTGACAGACCGTACACCGCGGCTGCGACTTGATCTCGCGCCCCACACAATCGGGTCCCAGCGGGACATTTGGCGCATGGCGCTTGGCCGGAAAACCGCTGACAGGCTCGGCCCCGCCGTCGATGCTCTGGCCGGGCAGTTTTCGCTGGATCCCGCCTCTATCAATTCCTCTGTTGCGATGGTCGGCACTCCTGATCCGAACATGACGACACATGATCTTGGCGCAGCGCTCTGGCACGCGGCGCGGCTTCAGGGGCGCCGCGCCCTGAACGGCCTCGCCGACCGCGTAGAAAGCGCTGCCGAATGGCAAGACCTGATCTTGCCAGACAGCCTGATATCGGCTCTGAAAGACGTCGCGGCCCAAGTGCGGGATGCATGGCGTGTGAACAATGACTGGGGCTGGGCCGACAAGAGCCCCCGAGGATTGGGAACGGCCGCCCTGTTTGCAGGCCCCTCGGGGACCGGAAAGACGCTCGCCGCCGAAGTGTTGGCCAATGACCTGTCCCTTGACCTCTACCGCGTCGATCTCAGCCAGATCATCAGCAAATATATTGGCGAGACGGAAAAGAACCTGTCGCGCATCTTTGCGGCAGCAGAAGATGGGGGCGCGGTATTGCTTTTTGACGAGGCGGACGCGCTTTTCGGAAAACGATCCGAAGTCAAGGACAGCCATGACCGATACGCCAATGTCGAGGTCAGCTACCTTTTGCAAAAAATGGAGTCCTATCGCGGGCTCGCCATCCTGACGACGAACCAGAAATCGGCGCTGGACACCGCGTTCCTGCGTCGCTTGCGTTACGTTCTGACATTTCCATTTCCCGACACTGGCGCACGGGCAGATATCTGGCGACGTATATTTCCAAACGAGACACCCCTTGAGGCGTTGGATTACGACGCCCTCGCGGGGCTGTCCATTTCGGGTGGTTCGATCAGATCCATCGCTCTCAATGCATCCTACCTTGCTGCCGGCTCCCATGGCCCTGTCACCATGGCCCATATCCGACGCGCCACTTTCCGCGAATACGCCAAGCTCGGAAAGCCGGTTACGGCCATCGAAAAAGGATCATTCTCATGACGCAGAAAAACCCAAACGTCACCGTACGGATCGACCGGATAACTTCGGATCAACCCGGCCTTGAAAGCGCTGCATTGCAAGCGGCCCTGCTGGACGAAGTGCGCCGGGTTCTGGCGACACAAGGGGCATCGGCTTTTGGAAATGGCGGTCACCATTCACAAAAACAAGCGACCCTTTCCGAAGGCAGCGGCGCGCTTCACACGCGTATCGCCGCCGCGACGATAAAGGCGGTGTCGTCATGAACATGTCACCTGCCCGCCCGCGCCGCCCATTGCCAAACGTCGGTGCAAAAAGGGGTCGAGCGAACCAATGAAATCCGCAACGCATATATCCGACACGGCAACGCCAACGGTTGCAGCGCCCTCCAGGAACGCCGCTTTCGGGCCAGACATGAATGTCCGGCTTGGCAGTGTGAACGACGCGCACGAACGCGAGGCCGACGCCGTCGCGGACCATATTGTTTCCAGCCAAAGGACCCCTGAGAGCGCCGGTGCGCAAAGCGATCAGCTTCCGCGTGGGCTGGTCGACACCATCCAGATGAAACCCGACATCATCCAACGCGAATCCGATGAGCAGGAAGAAGAAGAGCTTTTGCAGGCCAAACCCTCCGGACCGGGCCTGATATCGGCTGGAACCAATGCCGCTGCTGCCGCTGTTTCGACCGGAGGCCAGCCAATGAGCCAATCCGAACGCAGTTACTTTGAACCGCGCTTTGGTCGCGACCTGTCGCAGGTGCGTCTGCACACCGGCAAGGGCGCGGCACAGGCCGCCAGAGGGATCGGGGCACGCGCGTACACATTGCGCAACCACATCGCTTTTGGGGCGGGGCAATATCAACCCTCCACCCATGAAGGCCGTCGCCTGATGGCGCATGAATTGACCCACACCCTGCAACAAGGTCATGGCCAGACACTGCGCCGCTCGGTCGAGTTGCGCCCGCCGGGGCGGGGCGAGGCAAGCGCGTTCGACCGGGCCCAGGAATTGGTGGACAGGCTGAACGCCCAGTCTCCTGCCATCAGCTACACGCTGAACGGTCGGGTCCTCGAATATATTGTCGTCGATGAACCGCAACTTCAGGATTTTGACCGACGGATGATCTCTTTCATCGACGGCCCGCAAACGCTGCCACTGCGACTGATCAACAGTTCGGGCCGGGTGGGCGGTGCCAACCTGTTCATAGACAGTTTCATCACGGGCTACATGGATCTGGACGACATGATGGCCAGCGATGACGTCAGCTTCCGGATGAACATGATCCACATCCTGACAGAGCGGAATGAGGTGCCCGATTACGCCAGCAAGATCGGCACGAATATGGGTGGGTTCGACCGGGCACACCGCTTGGGTAATGAAGCCGAAGCGGATCACCTCAAGGCCGTGGTCGGCGATCCTACGATCCGTTTCATCTATGAGGAAACACGGTCAAACGGCACCACCGTTTTCGGCTTCAGGAGCGACGAAGGCTATCGGATCTTTCACATTTTCCGAGGCGCGAATTCGGCGACCCGAGGTGGCATTCTCTTGGTGCGTACCGCAGATGGCCGTCGCATCACACTCGAAGCATTCCTGGCAGAACGGGCTGCCGCTGCCGCAACAGCGGCGGGTGCGGCGGCAGCAGGCGCTGTGGCAGGCACCGCGGGATCGATACAATGATCAAGGAAGACAGACGATGACCGGATTCCCCAACTCTCCGCGGCTCATTCGATCCGGGCTGGTGCTTGTCTCGCCGCAAAGCGGCGCGGTCGATCGTATCATATCATTGCCATATGCGCCTGAAACCCTCACGCGCCAGATCGAAGCACAAACCGTACAGGACGAACCGAACCGGTCACAGCCTTTGCGCCTGACGGGCCCCGCTGTCGAGACCATCAAGTTCGATGCCGTCATCGATGCAACCGATCAGCTCGAATTCCCGGACAAGAACGCAAACGCGACGTCGGCGGGTATTTTTCCCACTTTGTCCGCACTGGAAACGATGCTCTACCCCACGACTGCGCAGTTGGAACAGCAAAACGCGCAGGCGTCAGCGGGTACATTTTCGATCGCTCCTGCGCAAACCCCGCTCGCGCTGTTCGTCTGGAGCGCGCACCGCATCATGCCCGTCCGCCTGACCTCGCTCAAAATCAGCGAAGAGTTTTTTGACGCGAATCTCAACCCAGTCCGGGCCAAGGTTTCCGTCTCCTTGCGGGTGCTGTCGGTTGACGATCTTGGCTTCAATCATCGCGGCAGCGGGCTCTTCATGGCGTATCTTCAGGCCAAGGAACAACTTGCCGCAAAAGCCATCGGTGGGGGGCTTGAAACCCTTGGTGCAGGAGGGCTCGCATGAAAAACCCCATTCAGGCCATGTTCGAAGCAGGGATCGTCGATACAACCGATTTCGCCCCCGACAGCCGTTATTTCGGGCTGCCCCGGCGCACATTCACCGCCCCCGATGGGCGGCAGGTCCCTTACGTCTCCCGCCGCTTTGTCCCGCCACCCGAAAGCTTTGCCACCTTGTCGTTTCGCACCGTGGCCGAAGGCGAGCGACTGGATCAGATCGCCGCCCAAACAACGGGCAATGCGGAAGCGTTCTGGATGCATTGCGACGCCAATCGCGCCATCTGGCCCGAAGACCTGGAAGATACTGGAACGCAATTGCGCCTCACCTTGCCCCAGGGCGTCCCCGGCCCCGAGGAAGACATATGATCAAGGGCATCGACATAACCCTGATGGTCGGTCCGGGTGTCCCGATCCCGGTGCCACGGATCGTCGTGGATGCCATCCAATCGGTGAGCGTCGAGGAAAATTCGGGCGCTGTTCAATCGGGCTTTGACATTACCTTCGCGCTGGAAAAGGACTCGCCGCTCAATACCCTGTTCTTGCTGGCCGGGGGTGGCGCTTTGCCAATCCTGCGGGTGGCCCTTGTGGCGACGATTGGCGGACAGGCGCATTCACTGATCAACGGTGTTGTCACCAAGACCGATCTGAGCCCCGGTGCGGGCGGGGAACCCGGAACCTTGTCGGTCAAGGGCAAGGACCTGACAGCAACAATGGCCGCCGTGGATTTTTCCGGACTGATCCCCTACCCCGCCATGCCACCCTTTGCCCGTGTGAACCTGATCCTGGCGAAATACGCGTGGCTGGGTGTCATCCCACAAGTGATCCCTAGCCTTGAAAGCCCGCCTTTGCCGACCGAAAAGATACCACGCCACCAAGATACCGATCTGGACTATATTCGGATGCTCGCAGATGAGGCCGGCTACACGTTCTTTATGAAACCGGGACCTGCACCCGCGACATCCATTGCCTATTGGGGGCCGGAAATCCGGATCGGGTCTGTTGCACCAGCGCTGACCATAGACAGCGGCTTTGCGACGAATTGCGAGGCACTCAGTTTTTCCTTCAACAAGGAAGAAGTCGAAATTCCGGTCGTCTATATCCACAATGCGCTGACCAAAGCACCGATCCCCATTCCGATCCCGTCTTCGGTGCCGTTCAGCCCGCCACTTGGGTTGGTACCGCCGTTGCCACCCAAGATCACACGTCTGCGCGGCACCGCACGCTTGAACCCCGCCGAAGCACTGGTGCGCGGCTTTGCCCGCGCTGCGCAAAAGGGTGACGCAATCCGGGGAAGCGGAACAATTGATGTATTGAGATACGGAAGCGTATTGCGCGCACGCGGGCTGGTTGGCGTGCGCGGCAGCGGTCAGGCCTTTGACGGCGTTCACTACATCGACAGCGTCAGCCACCAGATCGAACGCGGCAGCTACAAACAAAGCTTCACATTGAAAAGGAGCGGGCTCTTGCCAGCCCGTGCATCGGTGCCCGCATGACCGAAACATACCTTGGCAAATATCGCGGCACGGTGGTCAACAACGTCGATCCGATGAACACCGGGCGCATCCAGGCCATCGTGCCGGATGTCAGTCAGATTGCGCTGACAAGCTGGTGCATGCCCTGTTTTCCGATGGCAGGAATTCAAACAGGCAGCATCGCGGTGCCGCCCATCGGCGCAGGCGTCTGGATCGAGTTTGAACGTGGCGACCCGGATTATCCCATCTGGACCGGCTGCTTTTTTGGCTCTGCCGCAGAAATTCCGGCCCTGCATCTGCAAACCCCACCCGGTGTCAGTGCGATCACGATGCAGACGACGCTGCAAAACGGGATCACGATCACCGACCTGCCGGGCCCAACCGGCGGCATCGTTCTGAAAACCGCGACGGGCGCGTCGCTTATCGTCAACGACACCGGCATCTACATCCAGAACGGGCGGGGCGCTTCGATTGTCATGGCGGGCCCGACCATCACCGTCAACAATGGTGCGCTCACCGTGATCTGAGGAGGATAAACTGTATGACAGGCCCGATCTTGCACCTTGGCGCGACCGTCACCTGTTCTCATGGCGGCCAGGCCATTCCGACGGCGCCATCCGCACGCGTATTGCTGAACGGGTTGCCCGCCGTCACGCAGGCATCGCCTTGGACGGTCGCGGCTTGCCCCTTTGTGCCACCTGCCGGAAATGGCCCCTGTCTGACGGCAAATTTCATCGTGGCCGCGACGCGGGTACTGATCGAAGGCCAGCCTGCCGTTCTGCAATCCTCGGTGTCGATCTGCGCGCCGACCAGTACGCCACTGATCCCCGTGCAGGCCCAGACACGTGTGGTCGGGATGTGAATAATGCAACTTGATTTCCCATATCACTTTGACGGCCGCGACCGCACCTCCGAAACCTCGGAGACCGATCACATCCGCGACTTGATCGAACAGATCCTGTTCACCAATCCCGGCGAACGGGTGAACCGCCCGGATTTTGGCGCTGGCATCTATCAGTTGTTGTTTGCGCCCCTCAGTGTCGAACAGGTGGCCACCACCGAATTCGCAATCCGCGGCGCGCTGCAACAATACCTCGGCCAGCGCATCGAGGTGCAGGAGGTCACAGCCCAGCCGCAGGATGCCGCCATCTACATCAAGATCAGCTACCGGATTCTACGCTCTGGCGCACTCAATTCCGCAAGCTTCAGATTGGGAGATGCCGCATGATTTATCAATGTTGTGATCCCCGGCGGCGCGAACGCATCCTGACCGAGATGGCAGGCGGCATGGATATCAACGGCATCGATTTCATCGAGGTGCTGGACAGCGAAGCACCTGCCGACACACCTGCCCAGCGCACCTTGCTGTTGCGATTTCTGGGTGATGCTCCAGCGCTGACGCTCGACAATATCGAATTGACGGGCGGCGCGCGGATCACGGATGTGACCATTGAATGGATTATCCCGGCGAATGCCCCCGACCCGACATTGGCAGAACCCGGTTTGGTGCTGTGGCTTGGCAACCTGCCCGATCCGGAACAGGTGCTGGTGTTGCGCAGTTCGTCTTGGGGCGACTACGCCAGCTATACGTTGCGGCTGGTGGCCTCGGCCGGAGCATTGTCGCCCCCGGTTGGCATCGACCGCGTCCTGTCGGAAATCGACTTTTCCTTCAAAATCGAGTGCGCCTCGGATTTCGACTGCGCGCCCGTTCAATCCTGCCCCGAAGAACAGCCGGAACAACCTTCGATCTCCTATCTTGCCAAAGACTACCAGAGTTTCCGCCGCCTGATGCTGGGCCGCATGGCGCAGATCATGCCCGACTGGCGCGAACGCTCGCCCGCAGATCTGGGTGTCACATTGGTCGAAGCGCTCGCCTTCACGGCGGACCGCCTGTCCTATGCACAAGACGCCGTCGCGACGGAATCCTATCTTGCAACGGCACGCCGCCGATCTTCCGTCCGTCGTCATGCACGGCTGGTGGACTATCACATGCACGATGGGGCAAACGCCCGCGCCTGGGTACATCTGGACACCACCGCAGACGGCGTCACGGTTCCAATGGGCTCGCAGTTTCTGACCCGCCTGACGGGGTTCGATCCCGCGCTGACGGATCCAAACGATGTGCGTGATGCGCTGAATTTATCGCCGCTGGTGTTTGAAGCCCTCGAAGCAAAGACCCTGTTCATCGCGCAGAACAGCATCCCATTCTATGAGTGGTCCGATGCCGAATGCTGTCTGCCCAAAGGCGCAACCCGCGCCACACTTGGTGGAAACCTCACCTCGCTTTCCGTCGGCGACGTTCTGGTGTTCGAAGAACGGCTTGGCCCGCGCACAGGCCGCGCGGCGGATGCAGACCCCAACATCCGGCACGCAGTCCGGCTGACGGCGGTTCAGGCCGGGTTGACCGACACGCTGGAAGGGGCCGATATTACCGAGATCCGCTGGGCCGAAGAAGACGCCCTGCCCTTTTCGATTTGCATCTCGTCCGAGCGGGATGAGACCGTGGGCGGTGGCCTGCAACGCGACGTATCACATGCTTTGGGCAACATCCTGTTGGCGGATCACGGGATGACGATCCGGGATGAAAATCTGGGCACGGTACCTGCCCCGCATCTGCAACTGGTGCCGGATGGAAGTGCTGCCGCCTGCGACCGTCCAGAGCCGCGCACCGTGCCACCCCGGTTCCGCCCGAAGCTGGCCGAAGGGCCCGTGTCGATGATCGCGGAATACGATGCCGAGGCGCCGCCTGCATCCGCCTATGCGACCATGCGTATTTCGCTGATGGCAAGACGACCCAAAGTCGATTTGCTCTCGGGTGTCGCCCCCGCGCAGGACCCGTGGAGTGCGCAATCCGACCTGCTGCAATCCATGCCCGAAAGCACCCATTTTGTTGTCGAAACCGAAGCGGACGGGATCGCGCAGCTGCGCTTTGGCGATGATCAGAATGGCCGCCGTCCGATCTCGGGGCATCCTTTCATTGCATCTTACCGGGTGGGCAACGGGCGGAGGGGCAACGTGGGCGCAGACGCCATTGCGCATGCCATTACAGGCATTTCGCAAGTCTCGGCGGTACGCAATCCGTTGCCTGCGACCGGCGGCACGGACCCGGAAGGGATGGAGGTCGTGCGGCAGGCCGCACCCCATGCCCATCGTCGACAGGAACGGGCCGTCACACCGCAGGACTATGCGGACATGGCCCAGCGTCACCCCGATGTGCAACGCGCGGCGGCAACCTTTCGCTGGAATGGACACGGGCACACTGTCTTTGTCACCGTTGACCGCTTTGGCAATCGCCCCGTGACCCCCGAATTCGAAGACGAGCTGCGCGAAGATCTCACAACCGTGCGCATGGCAGGCTACGATCTGGAAATCGACGCGCCGCGTTTTGTTCCGTTGGAAATCGGGCTTTTTGTCTGTGCTCACCCGGATCACTTCCGATCTCAGGTGCGGCTCGATGTATTGCGCGCTCTGTCGGCGGTACGAAACCCCGATGGCTCCTCCGGGTTCTTTCACCCTGACAATCTCACCTTCGCGACACCTGTCTATCTGTCGGCGCTTTACGTCGAGGTTATGGCCATCGAAGGCGTGGCTTCGGTCGAGGCGAAACGGTTTCGCAGACGAGGAACGACACGCCTCGGCCCCCTCAGAGACGGCTTGTTGACCTTCAGGCGGTTGGAGATCGCGCAGCTTGAGAACGATCCGAACTTTCCTGAACGCGGGTCGCTCGAAATACATATGGGAGGTGGCAAATGAGCAATGGACCCATTCGCATCGGCCACCCCGATCCCGGCCAAGCGCCTGACACCTGTGGGTGCTGCGAGGGCACAGCGCTGGCGACGCTGCAACCGACGGATAACCGGCCCAACCTGTCGGCGATTGCCTTTCGCGTCGGCGATCACGCCCGGTTCAAGGCGTCGATGCTCACCAGTCTGGCGTCCTCCGCCTATCCCGCTCTTGGGCGGTTGCGCACACGCGAGGACGACGATTTTTCCGTTGCTCTGATCGACGCCTGGGCGGCCACCTGTGACGTGCTGACATTCTATCAGGAACGCTATGCCAACGAAGCCTATATGGGCACCGCCACCGAACGCCTGTCTGTCGGAGAGTTGTCGCGGCTGATCGGGTACCGCCTGCATCCCGGTGCTGCGGCGGAAACAGACCTTGTCATTTTGATGGAAGACCCGCCAAGTGCCGCGCCGGACGTGGCCAACCTCACTGTGCCGGAGGGTACCCGCGTGCAATCCCAGCCCGGCCCGGAGGAAGACGCGCAGGTCTTCGAAACCATCGAAACTCTGCAAGCGCAGGTCGCCTGGAATGCCCTGAAACCCAGGCAAGCGCGTCCGATACTGCCCGCTAATGGTGACAGTTTTGCGTGGCTCACCGGGACGCCCGCCTTGCAAGTCGGTGATCTGATCCTGTTCGTCAGTCGCGAACGCTGGGACAGCGACTTTGCAGGCAGCGACGATGACAGCATGCTGTGGGACAGCCGACGCATTACCGCCGTGTCACCGCATGCCGACGGCACCCGCACCCTGATCCGGTGGAACGCGCCGCTCGACAGTGTGGACAGCGGAGCAAACGGACCCACGGCAGGTCTGAAACTGTTCCACCTGCGTGACCGGGTATCCCTGTTTGGCTTCAACGCGCCACATCCTCTGGTTCTGAGCGAGGATCAGCGCGAGAATTTCGGCTTTGATGATAGCAGCGGCATCGATATGTCCGATTGGACGTTCAGCTTTCCGGGCGATCCGGCGGTGCACCTTGATAACGTCTACAAGAGCTTTGTTGCGGGAAGCTGGATGGTGCTGGAATCGCCCAATGGCGTGACACAACCCTTCCGCATTCAGGATACGCGGGACGAGGCGGTGGCGGATTATGCCATCAGCGGCAAGGCGCTGCGGCTTGATCTGGACACCAACGGCAGCAATCTGGCCCTGATGCTGAGCGTCTATCGCGGGATCTCTGCCTATGGCGGCAGTCAGGAGCTTTCCATTTCCGACAAGCCGCTTGTCAATTGGGTGGCTGGAAACGCGATTGAACTCGGTGCCCGCGCAGATGGCCTGCCCAAGGGCCGCAAACTGATACTTCGCGGACCAAGGCCATACTTGCAGGTCACCGCGCAGATCATTTCGATCACTGCCGATGATGGGGCAATCCGTGCTGTCCTTCGCGGAGAGATCGTGACGTTGATGGCAGAACCGCAACCAGACGGGAGCAATTACATCTTCCGGATAAGTGATGAAACGGGTTTCGTTGGGACCACAGTCGCACCGCAAACCGCCTTTGAACCGGTTCCCGCTCCAAAGGCGGCCGAAGAAATCGTCGAAACAGCCATTCTGGAGCAGGTGTTCGCACTGGGCCCGGCCCATTCTCAACTCGTATTGACGGCCCCTCTGAACGCCGCCTTTGACCGGAGCAGGCTGACCATCCACGCAAATGTCGCCCGCGCCGCCCACGGGGAGGGAGTCACCGAAATTCTGGGCCATGGCGATCCGTCGCAACCGTTCCAGAAGTTCCTGCTGAAACAAGCGCCCGTCACACATCGTCTTGCCACCACTGAAAGCGGGGTCGCCTCGACGCTTTCGGTACGTGTGGACGGCGTCGAGTGGGAAGAAGTACCCGACCTGTATCAACGCGGCCCAACAGAACGCGTGTTCAAGACGGCGCTGACCGATGCAGGCGAAACAGTGGTCACATTCGGCGACGGGATTTCCGGGGCCCGCCCCGGCGCAGGGCGCGACAATATCGTTGCGGAGCATTCGCGTGGCCTTGGCGCGGCAGGCAATTTGCGACCGGGGCAGTTGAAACTCTTGCTCGACCGCCCGCTCGGCATGAAAGACGTAGACAACCCAATACCGGCAACGGGTGGCGCCGATCCGGTCAGTGCCAGTGATGCGCGTCGCAATGCGCCGATCTACACCCTCACACTTGGCCGCGTCGTGTCATTGACCGATTACCGCGATTTCGCGCTCGGCTATCCCGGCATCGCCAAGGCAGAGGCGCGCTGGGTCTGGCAAGGCGAAACGCGACGCATTGTCGTGACCGTGGCAGGCCACAATGGCGCAACCGTTCCCCCGGGTTCGACGACGCACACACGCCTGCTTGGCGCGTTCCGCGAACTCGGCGATCCTTTGGTCGCGGTTGACCTGTTGTCGTACCAACCTGCAACGTTCAAACTTGGTCTTCGGGTACTGGTGGATGGGGCCTATGAGACCGACACCGTGCTCGCGGCAACGGAAGCGCATTTGCGTACCGCCTTTACCTTTGAGGCGCGCGACTTTGGCCAAGTGCTAAGCCTGTCGGCAGTCGCGGCATCGGCGCACCGGGTCGACGGCGTCAAGGCCGTGGACATTGACCGGTTCTCGCGCAGCACTGCGCCGCAGACCAACCCGTTCATCACCTATGCCCGACTGATCTCGCAAACCGGACGGCTGGGCTCAGACGGCACCTTGCTGCCTGCTGAAATCCTGACGCTCGATCCAGGCCCCCTCGCCAAACTGGAGGTGATGGCATGAACCGGATTACCCCGAAGAACCTATATCAATTACTGCCCGCCGTGCACCGTTTGCGCGATGCAGATGAGGGCGGGCCGCTTGAAGCACTGGTCGCCGTCCTTGCCCGCGAAGGGGCGGTGGTCGAGGAGAATATCGAACAGTTGTTCGACAACCTCTTTATCGAAACCTGCGAGGATTGGGCCGCGCCCTATATCGGCTGCACCATCGGTTACCGGGCGCTCTATCAGATCGAGGGCACGGACGTCGGGAACCGCGCCGAGGTGGCCAACACCATTGGGTATCGCCGCCGCAAAGGCACAGCCGCCGTTCTCGAAGCCCTGGCCCGCGATGTTACCGGCTGGCCTGCCCATGTGGTCGAATTCTTTCAGACGACCGCAACCTGCCAACACACGAACCACATTCGCGCTGACCATCACGCATGTCCCGATCTGCGCAATCCGCTCGCACTTGAGCCTTTGGGACGCGCCTTTGATCGGGTGTCGCACACAGTTGATGTCCGTTCGATCCAGCAATCAACAGCGCGCCAGAGCATCGGCGGCAAACACAACTTCTCGAACATCGGCCTGTTCCTCTGGCGGTTGATCCCGATGGACCACGTGCGGATGCCCGCAACGCGCGTGGACGCGCGGCGCTTTTTGTTCGACCCGCTGGGCGCGCCCCGACAGTTGGTTAACCTGCCCCAACCAGAGGCGACAATCACGTCGATCTCACGCCCCGAACATGTACCCGGTGATATCACCCGCCGGGCGCTGGATGCAGCACCCGCACTTTGGTACGGACCGGAACGTGCCTTTGAAATCTTCGTCGACGACGTGGCGGTACCGGTGACGCAGATTGTGGCCTGTGACCTGTCCGATGAAGGAGCAGGCTGGAATCACGCACCACACCCTGCCGGGGCCTTGCCCCTTGTACGCGTTGACACGGAACTGGGCCGGATTTCTTTCCCCGGGGATCAGGGCGGCGAATTACGAACCAGCTTCCGTGTCGGCTTTCCTGCAAGAATCGGCGGCGGGCAGTACAATCGCGCAGCCACGCTGACCCGCGACCCCGGTCAGATACTGATCCAATGCCCAACGCTCGATCATCCCACGATCCAGGATGCCATTGAGGATGTGACCCCCACGGGCGGCATCGTCGAGATCATCAACTCGGATGTATATGAGCAGGCAGTCACAATTGACGCTGCGGCGGATACCGAGGTCATTCTACGCGCCCAAAACGGGCAGCGCCCAATCCTTCGCCCGCCAGCGACCGTGGTGATTGCGGGCGGGGAAAATGCACGGATTACGCTGGATGGCGTGGTCGTGGATGGTCAGGATGTTTCGATTGCGCCAAATGCCACCGGAGACAGCCCGAAATCCGTGACGCTGCGCCATGTCATGCTTATCCCCGGACGTTCATTCACACCTGCAGGCGACCCTGCTGCGCCGGGCGCTGTGTCGCTGTCCGTTTCGACAACGGGCGTCGAGCTTGAGGTCGACCGGTCGATCATCGGCCCGATCCGGATGACGCAAACCACGAATGCGACGATCCGTGACAGCATTGTGGATGCCGCTGCGCTGAACGCGCGCCAAACTGCGCAGGGCCTCGCGATTTCTGGCCCCGCCGGCGCGGACGATCCTGCCGGTGCGCTCACAATCATCGCCTCGACAGTGCTGGGCCAGATCACAGCGCGCGCCTTCCCGCTGGTGTCCGACAGCATTCTGCACGCCCGCGCGCCCGCAGGCGAAGCGCCGATCCGTGCCCGGCGTCGGCAGGACGGCTGCATGCGTTTCAGCTTTGTGCCAGACGGGTCTCTCACCCCGCGTCGGTATCGGTGTCAGCCGCAGCTGGCGATTGATCAATCCGTCGCCGCCACCGAGGCCGAACAAGGCAGTCCTGTCACCCAAGCTCAACGTCGTCTGATCGCCACGCGCGTCATACGCTCGATGCGACCGGGCTTTGTCGCGCAATCGGCAGCGCACCCCGCCTATGTTCAGCTTCGCCCCGCCACACCGCCGGAGATCCGGTCTGGCGCCTCGGACGAAGGTGAAATGGGCGCCTACCACCTGCTTGCCGCGCCGCAGCGCGAGGCCAACCTACGTATCCGTATAGAAGAATACCTGCGCTTCGGTCTTGAGGCCGGTGTTTTCTATGAAACCTGATGATTGAAGGAGCAATCCCATGAGTGGTGACTACAGCAAAGACAGCTTCGACGCCTTGCGGGACTACGCCGGTGTTTTCCTTCAACAGGGACGGCCCGTCCTGGACAGCGACTGGAACGAAATGGTTGCAATCTTCGAACGGCGGATGCGCGCAGGAACGGTGGATACAATCGGTTGCGCGGTCGTGCCGCGTGAAACACCACGCGGTTTCGATATCCGGTTCGGGGCTGGCGGGATCGAGGTCGGCGAAGGCCACTTTTATCTGGACGGCGTTCTGTATCAGAACCACGGGCGGGCGAATTTCTTCGGAAATGATGCCGCGTCGCCAAACCCTGTCTTTGACCGGGCGCGCCCGGCAACAGAGGCCGGTGTGCCCGACCCCGAAGGCGTGCTGGACGAAATGATCGCGCGCCCCTCCGGCGACTATATCGCCTACAATGCGCAACCTTACTGGCCAACACCCGCGCCGATGCCGGATGCCGGAACACATCTGGCCTATCTGGTAGGCTGGCAACGGGATGTCACGCCGATACAGGCCCCCGATTTGCTGGACCCGGCCCTTGGCGGAGTTGACACGACGACACGCCAGCAGTCAGTCTGGCAGGTCCGCATCCTGCCCAATGTCGGGACGACAGCCACCTGTTCAACACCGGACGATGACCTGATCGGCTGGACCGAAACCACGGCTCCTTCCACGGCCCGGCTGACCACCGACACCATCGATGTCGAAGAACCCGAAGACCCCTGCCTTGTCCCGCCAACCGAAGGGTACACCGGGCTGGAAAATCAATTCTACCGCGTTGAAATCCACGCACGGCACAATAATGACGGGAGTGGGGACGCACCCGGCCAGGGTGACTGGGGGTTCAAGTTCAGCCGCGAAAACGCATCGGTCCAGTCCTCCATCGAGGCAATTGCAGCCGACAGCGAAAGCGTGACGGTGGGCCGCATTGGTCGCGATGAAGTCTTGCGGTTTGCGCCCGGTGACTGGGTTGAGGTCACCGACGACCTCCGGGAATTCAATCACCGCTCGGGCCAGATGCTGCGGGTTGCAGATGTCGACCCGGAAACCCGCGAAATCGAATTCGAAGGCCCCATCGAGGCCGACCTGATCCCTTCCGGTGCAGCGGATGACACGCTGGCATCCCGTCATACCCGCCTGATCCGCTGGGATCAGCAAGGCGTCATCCGGCTGGCTGACGAAACGGTGTGGATCGATCTGGATGCCGATGGATCGGACGGGTTGATCCCGGTGCCCGCGGACGGGACGGCTGTCGTGCTCGAAAACGGCATCACGGTCTCTTTCGCCACGGCACCCGGGCCCGGAACCTATCGAGAGATCGACCACTGGCGGTTTTGGGCACGCACGGCTGGCACCCAAATCCAGATACTGCGGGACGCCCCGCCAGACGGTGTCCAACGACACTACGCACGGCTGGCAATCCTGACGCCCAATGGCATCAATGACTGTCGTACCTTCTGGCCCCCCTTGGTGACGGAAGGCGGTGAAGGCTGCGCCTGCACGGTTTGCGTCACAGCCGAGCTTCACAATTCGGGGCAGCTCACGATCAACGACGCAATCGCTCAGGTTGGCGATCTGGGTGGGACTGTCTGTCTGGAAGCTGGCTTCTATGCGCTGTCTCAACCCGTGCAGATCCGACAACGCAATGCGATCCGGCTTGTCGGGCAGGGGCTTGGGACAGTGCTGGGCTACCAGGGCGTCGGAGGTGCTGTTCAGGTTGAATCGTCAAACGATATCAAGCTGGAACGGTTTACGGTCATAGCCGAGCCCGGCAATTTGCCAACCAACGTACCGCCACCCGTGCACGGGGTGACAGGTGTGAATACAACCCTGTTTGCTTTGCGCCAGATCGGTGTGCTTGTCGCATCAGGAAATGCTTCTGATCGGTTTGATTTCGGCATCGCCATCGACGGGGTTCAGGTGGGCACCAAGATCGAAGAATGCATTTCAATTGCACCGCACGCGCTGGGGTCACGCTCCACTTACGGGCTCGATCAGGATGGCGATCTGCAATTTGTCGCGCTGGCCGAGGTCCGTGTTCTCGATTGCATTCTCTTCGGCGGACGTCTTGGCGTACTTTTCGACCGCGCGGCCATCAGCATCGCGGCGACGGTCCTGTCACGTAACCTTATCCTGTCGATTGGCAGCGGATTGCGCATCCGGATTGCCGAAATACCTGCGGCATCCTTGTCCATCGACGCTTCGACTATCTTCGCGGGCGAGACCGCGGCCCTGCTGTCCGCAGGCACCCTGCGCGTGCAAGACTGTGAACTCACCGGGGGCGAAGACGTAGGCGATGGGCTGGTTCTGGCCGCGCCGTTGGTCCCGAACCTGATCGGAGACGCGCAGATCATCGGGAACACGGTGTTTGGCGTTGCCGGAGCAGGCATCCGGATCTCTGGCGCGCATGATACGATGTTCATCAAGCGCAACATTATCCGGGACATCGGTCAGGCAGGCGTTTTGACGGATGCAGGCACGACGATCCGGCACCTGGCCGTTGACAACAATGCGATCGACCGGGTCGGCGTCACGGAAGGCGCGCAATTCGGTATTGGGATCGGCCTCACGGGCGTCGAGTCGGGTCAGGTTGTGGGAAACTCGGTCCGAAACGTCGGCGACGCCGGTTTCTCCGGTCAGATCTACGGCGGCATCGTCGTGCAGGCCGTGGGCAGCGTCGATATCAGTTCGAACGTGATTTCAGACATCGGCAGCGGCCAACCGGAAAGCAGAGCGATGGGTATTTTTGCCCGTCAACCGTTCCTCGGGATCAACATCAACGCAAATCGGATATTTGGAGCGCTAGAGGAAGGGGAAGGTACCGTCGACTGGCGTGCCATTATCATCGGTGACCCGACGCCAAATTTGCCCACAAGCGGCGATCTGGGCGTTGCGTCGGCGGGGTTCACGTCAGGCCTGCCGGGCAGGGCCGCAACGGCAGAAGTGTATTTCGCCGCTGAGGGACGCACATGGCGTGCCTCGGCGACGGACCTTGCGATTTTGTTGCCCTCAGTCGCATCGCAGATTACCGTAACCGCAAATCAGACCCGTGCGGCCAGGCTGTTGTCTGGCGCGATGATCAGCCTGTTTGATCCCGGCACACGCGGTATCACGTTTTCCAACAACCAGGTCGCTCTTGAGGCGCGTGGCGGGGTGTCGGAGATTGTCCTGCTGGGGGCACCGCGGGTTGCGGTATCGTCCAACACCGTTGTGCACACGACCGATCTTCTTTCGATGCGCATTGTTACCGGATCTGAGGGGGCCGCGACGCCTGTGGGCAATATCACGACGGGCCGTATCCTTGTCGAACCGGGTGGAATGCCTGCAGCCTTTGCCCCACTGAATGTCAGAACCTGACCGGAGGAAAAACCCATGCCGACAATGATCGGAAAACTCGGGCGTGAGAAATCAATCGCCACATTGGCCAAACGCATTTACGCCATCGAAGGACGCAATGCGGACCTGATGCAACGCAAGGCGGAAAAAGCGCTGCTTGCCGCCAATCCACGGCTTTCGAAAAAGGAAGGGTTTCGGACCGGTTCGGCCATCAAAGTACCCCGGATCACCGGCCTCAAGGTCAAGGGAGATGTCGAAGAGGCCAAGGCGGATGGCTCAGGTGTCGTGGCGGAGAGTAGTTTGCGCCTGCAATTGCTCGCCAGTCGTATCGAAGACGGATTTCGGACTTCGCTGGACCGACAGGAACAAGCGCTCGAGAAATTGGCGGACCGGCAATTCATCACGCAGGCCCTCAAGTCGCTGCCCGACAATCGCGAGGTGCTCAAGTCGGCAGCCGATCGCCTCAAAGAGCAAACGGTCAAGGATCAAGAGGCGGCGAAACGGTTTGAGACGGTGCTGAAGGAGGCCCAGGAAAGCCTGGCCGCGCTACAGGATTTAAGCAAAAGATTGCCCCGCCGGTAAACGGCCCGAAGCATCAATCCGGAGCGCGCGTATCCCGGTCTCTCAGTTCCTTGGCCTGTTTTGCCTGTGCGCGGTAGGAAAGCGGCAGCGAGATGAGATAGCAGATGTTTCCGGCGATCAAAGTGGGCCACGGATAGACCATCAAACAGACAATCAGCGAGACGAAGGCAACAATGGCCATAGGCAGATGGGACCGTTTGATCGACGCATGTTTGATCGAGAACGTGGGAACCGTACTGACGGCCAAAAGCCCCACACCGATAATATAGGCCGCCCGCAGCAGCGGAAGCTCCGTATTCTCCCAGCCATAAAGATGCATGAACACCGGCATAAGCGCGAGACACGCCAAGGCCGGGGCCGGCACGCCGACAAAAAAGTTGTCCTTGTTCAAGGCAACCTCTTCGCCCTTCGACGACAGGTTGAACCGCGCAAGCCGCAACGCGCAGCACACGGCCAGTACAAGCGTCGCAAGCCAGCCCAGATTTGCATATTCGGTACCCTGATACAGGGTGTGGTAGATCATGATCCCCGGCGCAATCCCGAAGTTGAAGAAGTCAGCCAGCGTATCAAGCTCGGCTCCGAATGGACTGGCGGTATCGAGAAACCGAGCAAGCTTTCCGTCCGCCGCGTCAAGGAACACAGCAAGCAGAATGAAATAGAGCCCTGCCTCGACATGTCCTTCCATACTCATCCGGACCGACGTCAAACCAGCGCAGATCGCAAATACGGTTACGACGCTGGGGATGATATGGCGCAGTTTGATACGGGCGGATTCGTTCATTCGGCGACACCGATGCGTTGTTTCTGGGGCGCTGCCAGATCCGCAAGGATGGTCTCGCCGGCCACGGCGGTCTGCCCGACAGCCACAAGCGGGGATACGCCCGCAGGCAGATAAATGTCCAACCGACTGCCAAAACGGATCAAGCCAAAGCGGTAGCCCGCACCCACAGGATCCCCCACTTTCACGAAACATACGATCCTTCGTGCCACCAACCCGGCGATCTGAACCACGCCGATGCGCGCGCCACTCGTCGTTTCGATGCTGAGACCATTGCGTTCATTATGCTCGCTTGCCTTGTCCAATGACGCGTTCACAAACTTGCCATGATGATAGACAATCTGGGTCACGGTGCCTGCAACGGGCGCGCGATTCACGTGGCAATTGAATACGTTCATAAAGACCGAAACGCGCGTCAGTGCCGCGTCACCCAGATCAAGATCAGCGGGCGGAACGACGTCTTCGATCAGCGAAACGATACCGTCTGCGGGCGAGATGACTAAATTCGGATCTTGCGGAATGATCCGCACCGGGTCGCGAAAGAAATAATAACACCAGACCGTCACCCCGCACCCCAGCCAGAACAGGGGCTCCCAGAGAAAGAACAGGCCAACGGAAATAGCGGCAAAGATCGCCACAAACTTCCGGCCTTCCTTGTGCATCGGGACGGCAACGATCTTGAGCATGTTCATCTATAGCGGTCTTTCACTCGGTCCAGCACTGCTGCACTAAGGCCAAAGACAGATAAACGCAATTCGCGAAAATTGGGCGCCGTGACAAATGACACTCAACCCAACGGTATTGCGTGCAGATGAAAATACCCTATGCCGACTTTGTATCCGGTTCCGGCAAATTGTCCTCCGGCACTTTGTACGTGGCCCAGGTTTCGTCGTTGACGGGGGGTGGCGGCGTTTCACAGGCTCGCTTGTGCATGTTCACCTTCGCAATGAAATTGGCCGAAATGGGTGCGGTGACAAACAAGAAGCTCATGATCAACAGTTCCTGGATCGACCAGCCTCCGCCATAGACCGAAGAGTATACCATCGAGGCCAAAAGAAACGCGCCAACGCCAATTGTACCGACCTTGGTCGGTGCGTGCAGCCGTGTCATTGAATCCTCAAATTTCAAAAGCCCGATCACCCCCACGAGCGAAAAAATCGACCCGATCAACAGGCACAATGCAACTATTATGATAGCGATGAATTCCAGGATCATTCGATGATATCCCCCCGTAGTACAAATCGCGCATAGGCAACGGTCGACACAAAGCCAAGCATGGCGATGATCAAGGAAACCTCGAAGTAGATCCGCGTTCCTTGCGCTACGCCCAGCAAGACAACCAAAGCGATCGCATTCACGACCATTGTATCAAGCGCGAGAATCCGGTCGCCCGTGCCCGGCCCTATCACCAGCCGGATCATCGACATGATTTGCGCAAGGATGACCACGACAAACGAAATAACGAGCGCTATGTTCATGAAGCCAAGGGCAAAGCTCATACGAAAATCTCCTTGAGGCGGCGTTCGTAACGATTTTTGATTTCATCCCGGACAGCATCCGGATCATCCGTATGCAACACATGAACCAACAGACTGTGCCCTTCGTCCGACAGATCCGCCGAGACCGTACCGGGCGTGAGCGTAATCGTTCCGGCCAGGACGGTGATTGCTTCGGGCTGGACGAGATCCAGTGGAATGGCAATCCATGCCGGTTTCAATTCGGAATTTGGGACGGTCAGCACGATCTTGGCGACTTCGATATTTGCAACCATGATGTCCCACAACACAACCATCGCGTAGGAGAACATGTGTCCCAGACGGATCGTTTGCGGCCTGTCCGGCCACCAGGCTGCCGTGATCTGGGGAATGATTATTCCCAGGATCACGCCGAACACCACCATCCCGGCAGAGACGTCGTTCTGCAACAGGGTCCAGACCACAACAAGCAGTAGAGTCAGCAGGGGGTGTGGCAAAAGCCAATTGAATGCCTTGGCCATGCTAGTGATCCTCCTTCTCATCATCGTACTCGCTCAATTTGCCCGGCGTGCCGACAACTGTTTCGATGTAAGGCTCCGGGGAGAAGAGCTGTGCGGATGTCGCAATCATATATCTATGCGCTTGCCCCGCAAACACAGTGTACACCACAAGCAGTGACAACAGGCCGGCCACCGCAACATAAGACAGCGTGGTTGGCATTTGCAAAGGCGCGTCATCCTCTGCGGGTTGCTCGCTTTGGGCCTTCCAGAACACGACGCTGCCCGCACGGGCAAATCCAACGATGATGAAAAGGCTGGACATCAGAATGATCGCCCATACCCACGCCATGTTCGCATTTTCATAGGCTGCACTCAGCACCATCAGCTTGCCGATAAACCCCGAAAGTGGCGGCAGACCGGCCATCGCAATGGCCGCGACAAAGAAAACAGCGGCTGTCAAAGCCGCGCCGGACACCGGAGCCTGCGCATTCAGAACAAGATTGGCGCGCCCTGTGCGCACAAGATCTACGATCAGGAACAGCGCGGCACCCGCCAGTGTCGAGTGCACGATATAGTACAGCGCCGCCGCAATGCTCTCCGGTGTGAACAGAGAGATGGCCACCATGACCATGCCCATGGACCCAATGACGGAAAACGCCACAAGCCTGTCCAGTTTGCGCGCCGCCAACACGCCGAAGGCCCCAACCAAGAGCGACAGCAAAGCGGCCCACAAAAGCCAATGCGACTGCAAGCCGTGCGTCACAGCAAGATCGGGCGGGAAGATCATCGTATAGACCCGTATGATCGCGTAGGCACCGACCTTTGTCATGATTGCAAAGAGGGCGGCCACGGGTCCGGGCGCTTCGGCATAGCTGGACGGCAACCAGAAATGCAGCGGCACCACAGCCGCCTTGATCGCGAACACCAGCAAAAGCAGAACGGCAGCGACCCGAATACCGACGGTAGCCGTTTCATCGATCAATTGAACCCGCTGCGCGAGATCCGCCATATTCAGTGTCCCGGTCTCGGCGTAGATCGCGCCCAGCGCAAACAGGAACAGGGTCGAGCCGATCAGGTTGAACAACACGTATTGAACCCCAGCCCTCAGACGCGCGTCGCCGCCCGAGTGGATCATCAATCCGTAGGATGCGATGAGCAGGACTTCGAAGAAGACGAACAGGTTGAACAGGTCACCCGTCAGGAAGGCGCCCATGATCCCCATCAACTGGAACTGATACAGCGCATGGAAATGCCGCCCGCGCGTATCCCAATCCGAACCAATCGCATAAAGAAGTACGAACAGGGCCAGGATCGATGTCAGCAAGACCATCAGCGTCGAGAGCCTGTCGCCGACAATCACAATTCCAAAGGGCGCCGCCCAATCCCCGAGCTGGTACAGTATGACGGTGCCATCAGAGGCCTGCCAGGCCAGACCCGCCGCAATCGCGATAATGGCCAGAACACCCACAACGGAAAACACCCGCTGAATGCCCAGATGGTAGCGTGCCGCGAGGATAATGAATGGGGCCATGATGGCCGGCAAAATGATGGGAGCGATGATCCAATGGGTCATTTCGGCTCCTCCTTGGCGGTATTAGACGTGTCCACCGGATCGTCCACATGGTCGTCATCCGACCCCAGATAGGCGCCAAGCGCGATCATCACCACCACGGCCGTCATCCCAAAGGAAATCACAATGGCCGTCAGCACCAATGCCTGCGGCAGGGGATCGGTATAGGTCGAGACACCATCCTGAAGGATCGGCGGCGCGCCGACCTGCAGTCGCCCCGACGCAAAGAGGAACACGTTGACGGCATAGGTCAGCAACGAAATTCCCAAGATTACAGGAAAGGTGCGCAAGCGAAGCAGCAAATATATCCCGGCAGCCGTCAACAGGCCGATGGCAGAAGCGACGAGGAATTCCATATCACACGCCCCCCTTCAAAGTGGCCTGACTGGGGTCATCACCATCATCCCGTGACGGGTCAATATCCATCGGGAAATCGGTATCCGGCACTTCCGACCGACGCGCCAGCCGCGAAAAGCTTTCCAGTGACAGCATCACAGCGCCCACAACGGCCAGAAAGACACCCAGATCGAACAGGGCGGCGGTGGCCAGCTCGAATTTTTCGAAGGGCGGGATGCGCACATAGGTAAAGTCCGATGTCAGGAAAGGTTTGCCCACAAACCACGAACCAATCCCGGTGAGCCCCGCAATCAAGACCCCCGCACCAATGATCCCATGATACGGATAGCGCAGTCGCGCCGAAGCCCAGTTCGAACCACTGGCCATGTACTGCATCACCACCGCGATCGACACGATCAGCCCCGCGATGAATCCGCCGCCCGGCTCGTTGTGCCCGCGCAGGAAAATATAGAAGCCGACCATCAGGGCCACAGGCATCAGGACGCGGGTCAGGACAACCATCATCATCGGGTGCATATCGCCCGACCGCGGCTGATCCGGTTCGCGGTTCAACAGACGCGCGCGCACGGGGCCGCCCAGAAGTGTTTCCGTCAACGCGTAGATCAAAAGCGCCGCGATCCCCAAAACGATGATTTCGCCATAGGTATCAAAGCCCCGCAGATCGACCAGGATCACGTTGACGACGTTCGTTCCGCCGCCGCCCTTGTAAGCATTTGCGAGGTGGTATTCGGAAATCGATGGGGCCACACTATCTCGCAACAGGTAATGCAACGAAAGACCCATAACGGCGAGGCCTGCAATCACGCCGATCCCTGCATCGCGTACGCGCAACAGAACGGAGCTTTCGACCGGTGTCTTGTTCGGAAGGAAGTTGAGCGCAAGCAACAGCAGGATGATCGTGACGACCTCGACGGTGATCTGGGTCATGGCAAGGTCGGGGGCACTGAAGTACACGAACCCGATCGATACCATCAAACCCACGATACCAATCAGGATCAGCGACAACAGCCGATTGCGATGCAGGAACACCAAGGCGCAGACTGCTGCGACAAGCATCACCCAGCCCCCCACCAAAACAGGTGTCACGGGCTGCATGCTGTACGTCGCCGCAGCCACTGTACCGGTGGCCCAGGCATAGTAACCGGCCCCGACAATCGTCAGCGCCGCGATGGCCGCATAGCGCGTGAACGACCCGTTATGCGATCCCTGAATGAGAACCTGCGTCAGCTTCACTGCACCCGCGATGATCGCGTCGAAAATCGTCTTGGCCTCGGGCCGGGGCAGTGAATCCCAGAACTTGAGGGCGGGGAGGTAAAACTTCAGCAGAACAAAACCACCAACAACCGCAACGATCGACATATAGAGGGCCGGAACGAAACCATGCCAGATCTTGAGGTAAGCGGTGGGCATTTCGGCCGCGTCGCCAATGACCGACGCCGTGACGAGGCGCACCAGCGGTTCCGCCAGAAACGGCGCAACACCAATCAGAACGACAAGGACCACAAGGAATGCGGGCGGCAGCCAAAGACCCGACGGCGGGTCATGCGGCTTGGCCGGGTAATCGTCTCGCTTTGGGCCAAGGAACACGTGGCTGATCAGGCGGAAGGAATAGGCCGCCGAAAACAGCGACCCGATGACGGCCAGCCCCGGCACAAGCCACCACGCTCCGAAGAGTACGGTATGTATCGTTTCTTCGAGCATCATTTCCTTGGACAAGAATCCGTTCAAAAACGGTATGCCCGCCATGGACAGAGCCGCGAGGCTGGCGATGACAAAGGTGATCGGCATCAAATGGCGCAAGCCACCCAACCTGCGGATGTCGCGCGTATGGGCTTCATGGTCTATGATGCCCGCAGACATAAAGAGGGCAGCCTTGAACGTGGCGTGGTTCAGTATGTGAAACACCGCCGCCATTGCACCGAATGCGGTGCCTGTACCTAAAAGCATCGTGATCAGTCCCAGATGGCTGACGGTGGAAAACGCCAACAGCGCCTTGAGATCATGCTTGAAGAGCGCGATGACCGCGCCAAGCACCATCGTGATCAAGCCGACAGTCGTCACAATCATGAACCATTCTGGTGTGCCGGACAGGACCGGCCACATGCGCGCCATCAGGAAAATGCCTGCCTTTACCATCGTCGCAGAGTGCAGGTAGGCAGATACGGGGGTCGGGGCCGCCATTGCATGCGGCAACCAGAAGTGAAACGGAAACTGCGCCGATTTTGTAAAACAGCCCATAAGGATCAGCAGCAAGGCGGGCAAATATAGAGGTGAGCTTTGGATCAATTCGCGGTTCTGCAATATGACGCTCAAATCGTAACTGCCCGCGATCTGGCCCAAAATCACCATCCCGGCAATCATCGCGAGGCCACCCATGCCGGTGACCGTCAAGGCCATCCGCGCGCCCTGTCGCCCTTCGGGCAGATGCTTCCAATAGCCGATCAGCAGGAAGGAAGACAGCGAGGTCAACTCCCAGAACACGAGCAAAAGCAGTATGTTATCACTCAGGACGATCCCGACCATCGCGCCCTGGAACAGAAGCAAATAGGTAAAGAATTCGCCCATATTGTCGTCACGCGACAGATAGAAACGGGCATAAGTGATGATCAACAAGCCGATGCCCAGGATCAAACAGGCAAAGAAAAAGCCAAGGCCATCCAGCATCAGCGTAAAGTTCAGCCCGATCGCCGGCAGCCAATCAACCCGCGCCATCACAAGATCGCCCGCCATAACCGCGGGCAAATTACTCAAGAGGCCGACCAGGGCCGCCAACGATACTGTGAATGTCACACCAGCACAGGCTTGTCTGCCAGCAGAGTTCATAAGGCCGGGCAGCAGCGCTCCCAAGAAAGGCAATGCAACGATCAAAAAGAGAGACACTGGAACTCCTGTGTTGGAAATCGGCGGCGGGCTTTGGAAACTTGGCTACAAATAGGGGCGCTTTGCAACCCTGACAGAGCCACGATGCGCTTTGTGACGAAAAAATTCAGGAAATTCACCGCAAAACTGCAATCCGTGCACGTACCAGTGGACTGATAGAGACGAGACAGGCGCGCAAATTCACATGCCACCAGCAGAGCGGGTGCTCGGCTAGCAGTTTCATGCGATCACTGAAAGCTCAGCCCATGGCAGGCCCGAGGTCAGAAAAAGTCTCAAAGGAGGCTTTGAGGCTGGATGTGTCGCGCCGCGCCGTCGCAGCGATGCTTTGAAGTATTACGGCATTCAACGCTGGCAGGTCGCGAGGCAAACACGCGATATCTTCCGATTACGTAAAAATTCTGACCTAGATATTTTCACGTGTAAAAATATGTCGACGCGTCGATCAGAACACGTATAGTGCGGGTAGGGTAACTCGAAGGAGTGCAGTTTGCCGAAGCCAAGAATTAACACGATGGAAGAGTTGTCGGCCGCGATAGGCGTTTCGCGGCCGACGCTTTCGCGATTTTTTCAGGACCCAACTTTGGTCAAAGCGAATACGGTCGCCCGTATAGAAAAGGGACTGGCGCAGGTGGAATATGTGCCAAACTTCTTTGCCACCCGGCTGAACCGCAAGTCGACCGGCATGATCGGCGTCATCATTCCCTACCTGAATGATTTGTTTTTTACCAAGCTGCTGGAATCGATCGAACGGACCGCGATGGATGCAGGGTTAACGGTCCTCACAAAGTGCTCGCATTCGGACCCTGTGATTGAAGCAAAAGCTTTGGAAGGCTTTATCGCGATGAACGTCGATGGTGCGCTTGTCGTACCGCTGGGCAATCAAAGCGACGTGCGCAGCTATGAAAGATTGCGGTCTCGCATACCATCCCTGCTCGTGGATTCGCGGCCCGACACGATGCTGGACGTCGACTATGTTGGCACCAACCACCAACAAAGCATGGGGCTCGCTGTTGAATACCTGTGCCGCGTCGGTGGCCCGCCGGTCTTTCTGGCGATGCCTCCGGTCAACTTCAACGCGCTTGGCAACGAACGAGCCTACATTTCCAAAATGGAAGAATTGGGCTTTGAGCCGCGTATCATCGGGCGCGAGCACCTCAATGATCAGGGACACTACGAGGCGCATGGCCACTCCGTGATGGATCAGGCGTTTTCAATCGGCGATCTGACGGACCAGTCAATCTTGTGTGCCAACGACAGGGTTGCCATCGGTGCGCTCAAGGCGGCATCCCAGCACGGACTGGAGCCCGGAGCCTTGCGCAAGGGCGGCCTGCGCATCATGGGCCATGACGATTACCCCCTGTGCCCCTACTTGACGCCAAGCCTGACCACCGTCGAACAAAACCTACAGGGAATCGGCAGTCGGGCGGTAAACTTGCTGGTCAATAAAATACACGGGGAAAAAAATTCAGGTGATCAGATCGTGGAATTGTTCGACGGAGCACTGCAAGTCCGTGAATCCGCGTAACAATTGCGTCCATACTGCGCTGCAGCAATTTATTTCTTAGAAATATGTTGACGGAAGGTAACAAGTCCGTCAATTTGAACGCGTGTAAAAAACGGGAGGACACGATGTCTATTAAGAACGCACTACTCACCAGTGTTGTCGGCTTTGGCCTGACTGCTGGGATCGCCGCAGCGCAAAGCACGATCACAATCGCCACAGTGAACAACGGCGATATGATCCGCATGCAAGGCTACACTGACACATTCACCGAACAAACCGGCATCAACGTCGAGTGGGTGACACTTGAAGAAAACGTGCTGCGCCAGCGTGTGACAACGGACATCACCACCAAAGGTGGCCAGTTCGACATCATGACAATCGGCATGTACGAAACACCCATCTGGGGTGCAAACGGCTGGCTCGTCCCACTCGACGACCTGTCGGAAGAATACAATGTTGCTGACATTCTGCCGGCGATGGCAGGTGGTCTGAGCCATGAGGGAACGCTTTACGCGGCACCATTCTATGGTGAAAGCTCCATGATCATGTATCGCACGGACCTGATGGAAGCCGCTGGCCTTGAAATGCCAACTGCGCCAACATGGGAATTCATCGCCGAAGCTGCGGCTGCGATGACCGACCGTGAAAACGAGATCAACGGTATCTGCCTGCGCGGCAAGGCCGGCTGGGGCGAAGGTGGTGCGTTCATCACAACGATGTCCAACTCCTTCGGTGCGCGCTGGTTCGACATGGACTGGAACCCACAGTTCGATACAGAAGCATGGGCCAACACCCTGAACTTCTACAAGAGCATGATGGACGCATCCGGCCCAGCGGGTTACGCGACAAACGGTTTCAACGAAAACCTGTCGCTGTTCAACCAAGGCAAGTGCGGCATGTGGATCGACGCGACTGTTGCTGCGTCTTTCGTCACGGGCGACGACTCGACTGTTGCGGACCACGTGGGCTTTGCACTGGCACCCGACACCGGCTTGGGCAAACGCTCCAACTGGCTGTGGGCCTGGGCTCTGGCCGTTCCTGCAGGCACACAGCAAGAAGCTGAAGCCAAGCAGTTCATCGAATGGGCAACAAGCACCGACTACATCGATTTGGTCGCTGCAAATGAAGGTTGGGCCAACGTGCCTCCGGGTGCGCGTAAATCGCTGTACGAGAACCCAGAGTACCTGAAGGTTCCATTCGCTCAGATGACACTGGACTCGATCCTGTCCGCTGACCCGAGCAACCCAACGGTTGATCCGGTGCCCTATGTTGGTATCCAGTTTGCGGCCATCCCAGAGTTTGCAGGCATGGCAACAGAAGTCAGCCAGGAATTCTCGGCTGCCTATGCAGGTCAGCAGACCGTCGAAGAAGCGCTGGCGAAAGCACAAGACATCGCCAATGAAGTTATGGAAGGCGCCGGCTACAAATAAGCCGCGCTCCCAAATCAGAGGGCGGTATACGTCGCCCTCTGATCTTTCTTCCCCCAACCTCACCTAGATTTAACCATCGCCGAAAACAGGGCCGAAACCGGCTGCCTGTTCACAAAGGAGATGACTCAAGATGGCAACCAAAGCTTCCCGATCTGCAGCACGCCTGATGATGGCGCCCGCTGTCGTCCTGCTGCTCGGCTGGATGCTGGTCCCTCTCACGATGACACTGTGGTTTTCTTTCCGGACATACCTGCCGCTGCGTGGCGGTGACCAGGGCTGGACCGGATTTGACAACTATGTGCGCTTTGTGACGTCCAGTTCATTCTGGCCCGCTGTATCAACGACTCTGATCATTCTGATCGGTGTTCTCGTTATCACAATCGCACTGGGTGTCTTGCTCGCGATTTTGCTGGACCAACCCATGTGGGGACAAGGCGTTGTTCGTATCCTCGTCATTGCTCCATTCTTTGTCATGCCAACCGTTTCGGCTCTGGTTTGGAAGAACATCTTCATGGATCCGACAAACGGCTTGTTTGCCCATTTATGGAAGTTCTTTGGTGCTGAACCCGTCAGTTGGCTGTCCGATGCCGCAATCCCGTCGCTGATCCTGATTGTCTCGTGGCAATGGCTGCCTTTTGCGACATTGATCCTGCTGACCGCCATCCAGTCGCTGGACAGTGAACAGCTTGAAGCTGCCGAAATGGACGGAGCCTCGCCGCTGGCACGCTTTGGGTTCATCACGCTGCCGCACCTGAGCCGCGCGATTACCATCGTGGTTCTGATCCAAACGATTTTCTTGCTCGCGATCTTTGCCGAGATTTTCGTAACCACCGGCGGCGCCTTTGGCACCCGAACCCTGTCGTACCTGATCTTCCAGCGTGTTCTGGAAAGCCAGAACATCGGACTTGGGTCTGCGGGCGGTGTCTATGCCATCATACTTGCCAATATCGTTGCGATCTTCCTGATGCGCATCGTCGGCAAAAACCTGGACAACTGAGGGAGGACGAAACATGGCACGTGCAATTACGACAAATCGCAAAGCGGTCAACACCGCACTCGCTTGGGCAATCGGTCTGCTGATCTTCTTCCCAATCCTTTGGACCATGCTGACCAGCTTCAAAACCGAAGCACAGGCAATCAATGATCCACCTCTGTTCCTGTTCTTTGACTGGACCACTGAGAACTATTCCACCGTCATGGAGCGCTCCAACTACGGACGTTTCCTTTGGAACTCAATTTTCATCGCCGGGGGCTCTACCATCCTCGGGATCATCATTGCGATCCCGGCGGCGTGGTCCATGGCCTTTGTGCCCTCACGCAGGACCAAAGACATCCTCCTCTGGATGCTCTCGACCAAGATGCTGCCGGCAGTAGGTGTTCTCTATCCAATCTACCTGCTGTTCATTAATCTGGGCTTGTTGGACAACGTGTTCGGACTGACCTTTATCATAATGCTGATAAACCTGCCGATCATCGTCTGGATGCTGTACACGTACTTCCGCGAAATTCCCGGAGAGATCCTGGAAGCGGCGCGGATGGACGGAGCAACGTTGAAGTCCGAGATCCTTTACGTCCTCACACCAATGGCCATTCCAGGCATCGCTTCGACCTTGCTCTTGAACTTTATCCTGGCATGGAACGAAGCCTTCTGGACCCTCAACCTGACCGCGGCAAAAGCGGCGCCGTTGACGGCCTTCATCGCAAGCTACTCAAGCCCTGAGGGCTTGTTCTACGCAAAACTCAGTGCGGCCTCGACAATGGCCATCGCACCAATCCTGATCTTGGGTTGGTTCTCACAGAAACAGCTCGTTCGGGGCCTTACATTCGGAGCGGTAAAATAATGGGACAGATTACCCTTAACCAAGTCACCAAAAGCTTTGGCGAAACCCAGGTCATTCCACCTCTGGACCTTGAGATCAACGAAGGCGAGTTCGTCGTCTTTGTTGGCCCCTCGGGGTGCGGTAAATCCACGCTGTTGCGCTTGATTGCCGGGTTGGAAGACACGACCTCCGGGCATATCAATATCAACGGCAACGATGCGACCGATCTGCCGCCTGCGAAACGCAGTCTGGCGATGGTGTTCCAATCCTATGCGCTTTATCCGCACATGTCGGTCCGCAAGAACATCGCCTTTCCGATGCGGATGGCCGGGATGGACCAAGCGACACAGGATGCCAAGATTGAAGCCGCTGCAAAGGCGCTCAACCTGACGGACTATCTTGATCGCAAACCCGGGCAGCTTTCGGGTGGTCAGCGTCAACGTGTGGCCATCGGCCGTGCGATTGTCCGCGAGCCTGCTGCGTTCCTGTTTGACGAGCCTTTGTCAAACCTCGATGCAGCGTTGCGGGTCGGCATGCGTCTTGAAATCATGGAGCTGCATGAAAAGCTGAAGACCACGATGATCTATGTGACTCATGATCAGGTCGAAGCGATGACGATGGCTGACAAGATCGTCGTCTTGCAGGCCGGTGTGATCGAACAGGTGGGCTCACCGCTTGAGCTTTATCACACACCGCGCAACAAATTTGTCGCGGGGTTCATCGGCTCACCAAAGATGAACCTCATCGATGGTTCCGAAGCGCAAAAGCACGATGCCGCGACAATCGGTATCCGACCCGAGCATGTCAGCGTCTCCAGCACCGAAGGGACGTGGAAAGGCCGTGTGGGCGTGGCCGAGCATCTTGGCTCTGACACCTTCATCCACGTGCATGACACCGGTCTGATGGACATGATGACCGTGCGCATCACCGGCGATATCCAGGTCAAACATGGTGACGATATCTATCTGACCCCATCTATGGATCAGATGCACCGTTTTGATGAGCACGGACTGCGCATCGCATGAAACGGCTCAGCGGAAAATCGGCGCTGATCACAGGCGCCGCCCGCGGAATCGGTTACGGTTTCGCGGGCGCCTTCCTCGCCGAAGGGGCGACTGTGGCCATTGCAGACATCAACTTTGATGCAGCAAAACAGGCCGCCGAGACCTTGGGCGATAGCGCTTACGCCGTGCAGATTGACGTGAGCGATCAAGACAGCATCGATGCGGCCGTTGCGGCCGTCGTCGATCAGACCGGCAAGCTGGATATTCTGGTCAACAATGCGGCGCTTTTTGACGCCGCAGAAACGGTCGACATCACCCGCGCCAGCTTTGACAAACTCTATGCGGTGAACGTCGCGGGGACGCTCTTTACCATGCAAGCCGCTGCAAAGCAGATGATTGCGCAGGGACATGGCGGCAAGATCATCAATATGGCAAGCCAGGCCGGACGGCGCGGCGAGAGCCTCGTACTGGTCTATTGCTCGACCAAGGCGGCTGTCATTTCGATGACCCAGTCGGCGGGCCTGAATCTGATCAAACACGGCATCAACGTCAACGCAATTGCCCCGGGTGTGGTTGACGGGGAACATTGGGAACATGTCGACGCCATGTTCGCCAAACTCGAAGGCAAGAAACCCGGTCAGAAAAAAGCGGAAGTTGCCGCAGGCGTTCCTGCGGGGCGCTTTGCAGTGCCCGAAGACCTCAACGGGATGGCGGTTTTCCTCGCATCACCGGACTCGAATTATATCGTATCGCAGACGTATAACGTCGATGGCGGACAATGGATGAGCTGATGACCCTGAATTTGGAGAATATCGCGAAGCTGCCAGACAATGTGCGCAGACCCTCTTATGAGCGCAGCGACCTGTCAGCAGGTATCGTTCATATCGGCCTCGGTAACTTTCACCGGGCTCATCAGGCATGGTATCTGCACCGCCTCATGGATCAGGGGCTGGCGAAGGATTGGGCCATTCTGGGGGCGGGTGTGCGCGCGGCCGACGCGGGACAGCGGGACAAACTGCTGGCCCAGGACTGTCTGACCACACTGATCGAGCTTGACCCGTCGGGCATGTCTGCCGAAGTGACGGGGGCGATGATCGGTTTCGTTCCGGTGGCCGAAGACAATGCGCCGCTGATCGCTCATATGGCGGAACCTGCCATTCGTATCGTCGCGCTGACCGTCACCGAAGGAGGCTATTACGTGGCCGCAGATGGCAGTTTTGACGCCCAAAACGCGGATATGCAATATGACGCGGCGCATCCCGACACGCCCCGGACGGCATTTGGGGCGATCATCGCAGCCCTGAAAATACGCCGGTCTCAGGGCTCCGGCCCCTTTACCTGCCAAAGCTGCGACAACCTGCAAGGCAACGGCGATATCCTGCGCCAGACGGTGCTGGAACTGGCCAGGCTCTCTGACCCGGACCTGGCGGACTGGATCGATGACACCGTGACCTTCCCGAACTCCATGGTCGATTGCATCGTTCCGGCGACAGGGCCCACGGAATTGGCGCTGGTCAGGACATTCGGCATCGAAGACAACGCGCCGGTCACGCACGAAAACTTTCGCCAATGGGTGATCGAGGACAAGTTTTGCGCCGGACGCCCCGATTGGAACAAGGTTGGCGCGACGTTCACGGACGACGTCCACACATATGAAGCGATGAAGCTGCGCATGCTCAACGCAGGCCATCAAATCATTGCGACACCGGGTGAACTGCTGAGTGTCGAGACCATTGCAGGCACGATGGCGAACCCGCTGATCCGGGACATGTTCCTCAAGATCGAAACCACTGAGATCGCGCCCCATGTGGACGCCGTCCCCGGCATGACACCTCTCGCCTACGTGGATTTGATCGCTGGCCGGTTTGCGAACCCCGAAATACGCGACACCACCCGGCGCGTGGCGTTCGACGGATCATCGCGCCACCCCGGCTTTTTGCATCCGATCATTCGCGACGCACTGGCAGCCGGAACACCGATCGAAGGCTTGGCTCTGATCGAGGCACTCTGGGCACGCATGTGTTTTGGGACCCGCGAAGATGGATCGGAAATCACACCGAATGACCCCTATTGGGACAGCCTGTCAGCGCAAGCCATCACGGCAAAAATCGATCCTAAGGTATGGATCGCACAAGACAAGATCTATGGTGACCTTGGACAAAATGCGCGTTTTGCCGCCTGTTTCGAGCAGTGGCTTCGTTTGGTTTGGGATGAGGGAACAGAAGCAGCGATCCGCACCTATCTTAAGCGGTAGTCGACTTACTCGTTTCCGTCCGCATCCCAAAAACGAATTGCGTTGCCGGTCGAAATAATGATCTCCGGGTCAAAATGAGCAAAGCCGCCAGCTGTGCGGACGGGACCCGCATGTCGTGTTCGTTCAGCTTGGGGCGTGACTGTCCTGACGGTATCGCTTCGCCCTCCATTGTCGTGCAAGGGTACGCTGCGCCCCTCCGTGACGAACTTGTCCCCTCTCACACATCCCCTGGATGTGCTGCGGGCCAGTGCATCAGTCTTCCTTTCAATCCCGAAAAAAGGATCTCCCCGTCAAAACGTGGGATCAAACACCTAAGCGGTCTTTGCCTGCGAAGGTACCCACGCATAGCCGTTTTCGCATAGGATATATGCCTCGCGCAGACCATGGGGTTTGTTGGTCGGCTCTTGCAGTATCGTGCCGCCATGGGCTTCAGCGCGGGCCACAGCGTCCTCCGGGTCCGTGTCGTAAAGTCTGATTTCAATGCCGCCGCCCCGGGGCGGGATTGAGCAACCCCACGTCTGGAAATTCGGATTTGGCATGATCACGCATCCTGGCATTCCCATTTGATATAGGCCTT
>NZ_JAIMIA010000180.1 GCF_019966495.1 Tateyamaria pelophila
GGTAAAAGATACTTGATCCGCAGGCCTGATCAGGCGATCTTCGCGTCAGATGGCAGGCCACTTGGGGAATGTCGGTTAATTCATCGTACTTGCTGCCATTGAGTTCTGACAACGGCACCTTTCGCTCGTACCCTCGTTTCACAGATCAGACACTTGCGTTGGCTATTCTCGTCTGAAAGCTCCATTTACCCGCCGGTCTTTGGTAAGCGCTTTTGTAAAGCGATCATCGACATTGCGATCCCGAGCGGTCGCTTTTTCCAGCACCGCAGACCTTGGTGCAGATCGCAGCGAAATTCCGGAGTCCGCCGGGAACGACAGCCGCTTACACGGCCACAGCGCCGTTGCTGAAAGTGCCACCGCGTCACCTTCGTTATCCACAGATTCGTGCGATGACCCTCTTGCCCTGGATTGGGCTCCCGTGCAGGTTGTGCGAATGGGGAGAGCAGTCCTCAACCAAAAGCAAATCAGGTCTATCGGAAAAACAATTTCGGCCGTCAGAGGCGCGTCAGCGCCCGCCAGGTCGTTCTACCCGGTCACTTACCCTGCGCCGTCAAGGCGCGGGCTGCATACGGTTTGAGCTCAGATCATCCTCGGTTCATTTTGAGGAGGTTTCAGCCATGGCCCTGCCGCCCCGCGTATTTTTCACCCTTCACGAGGCCTCCGCGCGCTGGGGCTGCAATATCGCAGATATCGCAGGCTGGGCCCATACAGGCAGGTTCCGCATCCTGACAGGAATCGGCCCTGTTCGCTGTGGCGAAGAAATCATTGCAGACATGATCGTGCTGTCCCCGATGGAATTGCTGCCCCTTTTTCGCCGGTGTGGGACTGGTCCCTCCGAAGGCGTCATGCGGCGCATCCAGCCTCTGGGCCGACAGGACTGGCTGCTGATTACCGATCCCGCTGGAGGCATTTCTGTTGGTTTGGCCGACATGCTGATCCTGGCTGAGGAGGTGCATGCCTTTGAAGAGGAAAACGACATGGTGCGCCGCACGCCCAGCGGGCCAGGTGTGACCTCGCCCTATGATTGGGAAGGGATGACCATCGCCCTGATCCTGCGCATTCACGACCACGGCTTGCCCGCGACCCAGGCCGAGCTGGTCGCCGAGATGCAGGAGTGGTTCGCGGATCAGACGGACGGCAAGAAGATGCCCGACAGCCGCAGCATTCGACGTCGGATCACGCCGATCTGGCGCGCCCTGCGACGAGAGGATGCATGATGATCCGGATACGCGCCGGGCCGCGTCAGGCCGACTTGGTGTCGCCCGGCTCATCCGCGTCTTGAACCAGCCTCGGCTTTGGCCGGAAGGCGCTGGCGACGGCATCAACACCGGCGCGCAGGGGCGACTCCATCAGATGCGCATAGCGCAGCGTGGTCTGCGTCTGGCTGTGGCCCAGCAGTTTGCCGATCATTTCCAGTGACGCCCCGCCGCTGACCAGCAGGGAGGCAAAGGTGTGGCGCAAGTCGTGGATGCGCACGTCCTGCAGCGCGCATTGCTTCTGGATCTGCACCCAGAACCGCCGCACCTCCTGCACCGGCTGGCCGGGCGTATCGCCGGGGAACAGCCACGGTGTACCGCCTGGCACCGACAGCTGGCGCTGGCGCACGATGGCGGCGGTCTCGTCCGAGATCGGCACGCGATGCGCGCGGCGCTGTTTTGTCATCATCGGAGGCTTCGACCAGCTCAGATGTTCAAGGTTAAACTGTTCGAACCGCGCCTGCCGCACCTCGCCCAGCCGCGCGCCGGTCAGCATGCAAATCCGGATGATGTCGGCGGCACGCCGGTCCTCCGCCGCATCCAGTGCGGCAGCCAGGCTGGTGATTTCCTCCTTTGACAGGAACCGCTCGCGGGGCGTCTCGATGCGGCGGTGAAAGCGCTGGGCGGGGTTGTCCGCGCACCAGCCCCATTCCACCGCCAGCGTGAACATCTTGCGCAACACCTCTCCCATCCGGTTGGCGCGCACGGGCGTGGGCTTTGCGGGCTGCAGCTTTCGCGCCCGGTTGTTGGGTTTTTCCTTGTGCGGTCGCGCCCTCCCCTCGGCGATCTTGTTCAGCAGCTTGTCGACGTCGGTCGAGGTGATGTCCGTCACAAGTTTCCGGCCCCAGACCGGGGCCACCAGCTTGGCCAGCGAGGCGCGCTGGTCGGCGGCGTTGCGTTCCGCCAGCTTGGGCAGATGCTGGGCGCAGTAGCGCTCGATCAGATCGGTCACGCGAGGGGCTTCGCGAAGCGCCCCGCGCTGGGCCAGCGGATCCGCTCCGGCGTCGATCTCGCGGCGGATTTCCTTGGCCCGCTCGCGCGCCGCCGACACCGACCATTCCGGCCAGCGCCCGAAGGTCATCCGGCGCTGGCGCCCGGCGTGGCGATAGTCGAGCGTGAAGGCCCGCCCGCCGCCGCGATAGATGCAGGCGGCGAAGCCACGCACGTCGGTGTCAAAAATCTGGTAATCGCGCCCGACGATGGGCTCTGCCTCGCGGAGTACTTTTTCGGTCAGCTTGGTGCGCTCGGCCATGTGTCCTGTCCTTCTTGCATCCGACATGAGGCGTGGTTTCGCCGCTCTATCAAGACAAGCATGAGAATTAGGGTGGCGGGGAGGCGCAGAGTGGCGGAAAGGTCGCCCCCTTTGTGCCACCCGTTGTTTTACTGGGTTTTACTGGCGATCCGGCGCTGGGCGAGACGGTCGTCGGAAATAGCCATTGCGACCACTGGCCCCTGACGCGCGCAAAACGATGCCGAAAGACCCGGAATCAATGCACCGGACCAGGCCGATTTTGTAAATCTCCAGCAAATTCAATGGGTGGCAAGGGTGCCGTGCCGGGTGCCGCCCCTTCTTTCTCCGCCAATGCCGGTAAATCACCTGTAAATCCCGGTGTTCGCAGGTGTTTGCGGCTTTGGCCTGCGTCCCGCATCCCCCACGACCACGGGCAGCGCGGCGGCGCGTCATCCCACCTGACCCGCAAAACTCAAGTAAGCCCAATAAAACAAGGGGTGGCACAAAGGGGGCCGCCTTTCCGCCACCCTGCGCCTCGCCGCCACCCCTTCGCCTCTGCGCTCACTGATCTCTGCAAACGCCCCCCGACGATCAGTCATGGGGCCAGAACAGGGAGAAACCCATGCCGCATCTCGGATCGATGCCAGACCCAAAGGAAAAACCCCGCAAGCTTCTTGTCGGCTGGATCAGCCGCCTTGATCTCGCGCTGGAACTCGGCCTGTCGGTCGACACGCTACGCCGCTGGGAGGCCCAACGCACCGGCCCGCCCTGCGTGCGCGCCGGGCGCAAGGTCTATTACCGCCGCGCCGCCGTCGAGGACTGGTTGGAGGAACAGGAGCAGGCCGCCCCGCGCCGCCGCCGTGCCGGAGGTCGCCGCTGATGGTCGGTCAAACCCGCACCTCCGACTGGCCCGCTGACCGTCTGGCAGAAGCACGCGCCGTCATCGCCGATGTGGCGCATCATTCCGACCACCTGATCCGGCTCGCCTGCAAGGTCCTCGCCACCCATGGCGAGACGGACCAGGAACGCGAGGACGCCCGCATCCTGCTGGTGGTGGTCGATGCAAGGCATCCCACACGGGGCAACCACCGGCCAGATCCGGAGGTGGGGTCATGAAGCGGCGCGGCACCCCCGAGGCGGATCTGCAGCGTGCAGTGGTGCAGGCGTTGCGCGTTGCCCTGCCGCGCACCGCCATCATCCATCACTGTGCCAACGAGGTGACCGAGGCTGGCCCCCGCGGCGCAAAGCGCCAGGCGATCCTCGTCGGCATGGGCGTGCATGCAGGTTTTGCCGACCTGATGGTCCTTTGCGATGGCCGTATGCTGTTCCTCGAGTTGAAAGCGCCGAAAGGACAGCTGCGTCCGACGCAGGAGGCCTTCCGCGATGCGGTGCTGGCGCAGGGTTTCGGCTGGGCGCTCGTGCGCTCGCTCGACGATGCGCTGGGCGCATTGGCCGATCATGGCTTCACCACCCGTGTCCGTCCAGCGCGGAGGGTTGCATCATGAGCCACAAGGCAACCGTCTGGGCCATCCAGCAACGCGGGTTGAAGCCTGCGACCAAGATCGTGCTTTGGTTCCTCTGTGACCGGCACAACCCGGATTTCGGCTGTTTCCCGACGCAGGTACGATTGGCCGAGGACGCGGAAATGTCGGTCTCAGCGCTGAACAACCATCTCACCAGGCTGGAGGAGCTGCGCCTGATCCACCGGGTTCGCAGCTATGATCCGCGCACCCACAAGCGCAAAGCTACGCGCTACATCCTCGGGTTCGAGGATGGGTTTCCACCAGAGCCAACTCCGAAAACCGGAGATGGAATTGCAGGAACGGAGGCAGAACAGAACGTCGATCCAATTCCTGAATCCGGACATGGAGCCATCTCCGGATTTGCGGCAAAGCCATCTCCTGATTTTGCCCAAAGCCATCTCCGGAATCCGGAGATTAACCTTGTAAGAGAACCCCTAAGTAAACCTGTAAAGGAGGAGGAGGAGGACGCGCGGGCGCGAAATTCCGATTTTGATTTGTTCTTCGCAGAGCTCCTCTCGGCGCTGGGCTTTGCCACCAATGCGACCCTCCCCGCCTGGTGGCAGGGCTGGCCAGCGCGGCAGCACGTTCGCCGCTGGATTGATGATCTTGGTCTCTCCACGGATCGGATCATCGAGGTTGCTTCTGAGAGTCGGCGCGATCACCCGAATCCGCCTGATGGGCCCAAAGCGCTGGATCGGTTCATGGAACGCGCTGCCCAGCGCGATGCGCAAAACGCTGCCATTTCCGTGAAAGCCAAGCGCAGCAGCAACGCCCAAGGCACACCGCCGCCCGGCCCGAATGAGCTGGCGGCCTTCTACGCAGCCAAGGTGAACTCCGACGAATACCTGCCCCCAAGCATGATCAGCAACGCAACGTGCGAAGCGATGCTGGCGCGGGGGCTGGTGACGCGTGAACGACTGCGTGCGCGGGGGGTGGTGTGAATGGCCTGGTGTCACGTCCCCGGCACGGATTGTCCCTCTGCGCAGGCGGCGGAGGCCTGGATATGGGCCTCATGCTCGCCGAACCCGGTTTTCACACCCGCGCCTTCTTCGAATGGGAGGAGTGGCCAAGAGCTGTCCTCGTTGCCGCCCAGCGCGCGGGATATTTCGCCCCGGCCCCGATCTGGGACGACCTGCGCAGCTTCGACGCCCGGCCCTTCCGCGGTGCGTTTGACATCGTCCTCGCCGGATATCCCTGCCAGCCCTTCAGCGCGGCCGGAAAACGCGGCGGCGCCGACGATCCCCGGCACCTGTGGCCCGAGGTCGCCCGGGTCATCAGGGAAAGCCGTCCCGAATGGGTCTTCCTCGAAAATGTACCAGGTCACGTCAGCCTCGGCCTTGAGACTGTGCTGCGAGAGCTTTGGGACATGGGCTACACGCCTGCGGCAGGCCTGTTCAGCGCGGCAGAAGTTGGTGCGACGCACCAACGGTTGCGCATCTTCATCCTGGCCCACACCGGCGGCCCAGAACTGGAAAGTCAGCAGCCCGGCCAGTGTGATCCGGACCGATGGGAAGTCCTGGATGGATATACTGCATTACCGGGCCGAGCAGGGCTTCATCCGCCCGGACCCGACGACCATGCCGCATGGGCAGCGATCCTCGCCGCACGCTCCGATCTCGCGCCCGCTCTGGGCTTTCATGATTGCCTCGCATGGGCGCGCCACATGTCGGCGGATCCTGAAAGCCCGGGCACGGCGGCGGCTCAATCCGCTCTTCGTCGGATGGTTGATGGGCTGGCCCATCGGGCACGCGCTCTGCGCCTGCTCGGAAACGGAGTTCACCCTCTGGCAGCAGCACATGCGTGGCGCTCTCTCGCAGCTGCCCATGGCCTCGGGCCCGTGGATCTGGCGGCCAGTGGAGGGGCCGGAACGCCCAGCGCAGATGAACCTCTTTGAAGGATTGCAGCCATGAGCATGCAGGGACGGATCGGGCGCGTCAGTGGTGCAAAGGTGAAACGCGCGCTAGGCTTGCAGGCAGCGCTGGAATGGGCGTTTCGGATCGAGAAGGCGCAGTTGGAACTGCCCCCGCCGAAGGATGTGGTGGAAGAAGGCTTTGGCTTCGGCCTTGAATACGTCCTGATGCAGCGCGCCGCGCTGGGCTGCAAGGTCGATGGCGGGCAGCACAAGATGGGCAGTTATACCCATGCCGATGCCGAAGTGATCGCGGCCACCGTTGCCGGGCTCCCCGACAGCCTTGGCGGCATCCGCATGGCTATCCGCGTCGCGGAACTGGCCCGGGCCGGGCTGACCCCCGACTGGATGCCCGGTGTCGTGCCACGCTGCATCCCAGTGGAAACGCGACAAAACCAGCATGGCGTTCGGGCTGTGACGGAAGTAGTGGGCACCGAACGTATACTCTCGCGCGGACGGTGGCGAACAGTGGAGGTTTTGGCCTGTCCGGTCACCTGGCGGCCCCACCCGGAACAGATCGCATCAGCTCGGCGCGGATATGAGGATTGGTGGCAGGCGCTGGATTGGGTGCGGGACGGGCTGGTTGCGGGTGGAATACTGCGGGATGTCCAGGTGACCGAGGAAATGCCGAGGGTGCGGCCTTGGAAGCGATAGGCTTGTAGGCCATTGGGCGGAGAGCATGCGTAATTGGGCTGACCCTGCACTTTGGTCGAGCTCCCGATAGGATCACATCATAGCTGTGAATAAGGGAGA
>NZ_JAIMIA010000181.1 GCF_019966495.1 Tateyamaria pelophila
CGGACACATGACCGCAACCCGCGATGATCACGACGTCAAAAAAACCTTGCTAAACAGGAACCGTCCACACATGGCAATACCCCAAAACTTCATCAGGTTGGCCTGACCTCGAGTCCGCCTGATAAACTGGTGCCCGCAGCAAGGTCTGGTTCCGCGTTATCAACGGGCGAACCTCCCAAAGCCGATATCGTTGAGGTGTTCGACAACGACCTCGCGTGCTTGCGACGCATCAAACCCTTCAAAGGATACCCGCGAAATCGTGCCCTTTGGGCCACTCTCGTCGAATGGCCGATACGTGAAGTCATCACCATTCCAATGCGCAAGACGCTCGACATTTCCGGCCGGTCCGACAACCAATCCCAAACCACCTTCAAATGACAGGATTTCCAGATCACCGAAGTAGGCATTCTGATAAACTCCGAGATAGGCGTCCAGATCGCGGTGGGGCTCAGGCGCGGATGGTCTTGCAACACCTACCAGTTCCCCCGTGGGTTCCATAATCGGCCCGATCAAGCGTTGGAATGCTGCCAACCAGTCTCGCGTCGGCGCTCCAAACTGAAGCTCATCCAGAAAGCTGACGGCGATCGCCTCGACCGCACCTACGGGTGGCGCGTTGGTCAAAACGACAATGCCGATGCCAAGCGAGGGGATCATCGAGACCGTGGTACTTGCCCCTAAGACAAAAGCCCCGGAATGTCCGATCGAAACCCGGCCCGAGGGTTGGATACCGACATTGAAGCCAAAGCCATACATGCCGGCCCGTGCATCCGCAGAGGACGACGGCGAAGAGATCATTTGTGCGGTTATCGCAGGAATGAGCGCGTCGGGGTCAATAAAGGTCTGGCCACCCAATTTCCCGTCTTGCAGCACAAGCGCCATCCACTTCGCCATGTCATTGACGCTGGAACTGGCGCCACCGGCAGCCGACTGTGCATCCGGCTGGCGCAAGTCTGCCACGACATAGCCATCGCCTTGCGGGATGTGGCTGGAGCTACGATTGGCTCTTTCAAGAAAATCCGCGTTGAGTGAGCTGGTGGACGTCATCCCGAGCGGCTCATAAAGAGCATCTTGCGAAAGGCGCTCCCAACTCGTGCCAACCACTTCGGCGACCCCTTCGGCGGCGGCTGTGAGACCAAAATTCGTATATGCATAGGTGGAACGGAAAGGGCTCAAGGGCAAAAGCGCCAACCGCTCAAGCACTTCACGCCGATCAAACCCCAAATCTTCCAGATCGTCGCCCGCATGGTCTGGTAACCCGGAACGGTGTGCATACAGATCACCGATTGTAACATGCTCGGTCACCCATGGATCTGACAGCACAAACCATGGCAACAGGCGCGCTATCGGTGTGTCCCATTCCACCAGACCTTTGGCAACCTGACTGGCGATGACAGTTGCCCCCAATGGTTTGGAAAGCGACGCCAGAAGGAAGACTGTGTCTGGGTCAACGGCATCCTCAGCATCGACCCGGCGCTGGCCAAAACCGCGCGCATAAACCGTTTCATCGTTCCGCACGACCGCCACCGCAAGACCGGGGATTCCACTGCGTGCCATCACATCTTCGACGAGCTTGTCCAGCCCGGCAATTGCGGCGTCGATTTGCGCGGCTGGCACCTCGGTCGCCACATATCGGGAGGGCGGCGGGATGCTCGCGTCCTGCGCATGCAGTGTGGATGAAAAAGCGGCTATCCCCGCAGCGACCGTCAATCCAAACCGGCGACCTGCCAGGGCCAAGCTGCGTTCACCCGGTATTTTCATTGTAGTTGATCCTCAATTGAAAAGGGTTTGGATAGAGTTTTGGCGCGCGTCAGACATCATCGCATGGGTGGTGGGTTGTCAGGAACAAGTGCACGAGCAATTAGCCGAGCGGTTTCATCCGCCCAGTTTGGCAGCGGCTCCGCCCAATCAGAAACAGACGCCTGAGTGTAAGTCGCCGCGACAGCAATTGTCAGCCGTCCAACATGCGCGCGCCCCTCCGGCAACGTACCAACAGAAGCGGCATAACCACCAAAGAGTGGCGTTTGAAACACCCAGTCACCCTGCAGCATCACACCCAACCCATAGCTGAAATTCGCAGACATTTCGTGACATGATGGACACCCCGGCAATGGCGATCCAAAGCCGATCAGCGCGGGTTCTATCATCTGTTGCCGCGCGTTTGCTGATAGAAAACCGTCATGCCCGGTAATCGCATCAAAACTGCGCGCCGCATCTGAAATTGTCGTGACCTGAATGCTGCCAGACGGCAACGTCCATGATGGATTCCAGAATGTTGCGTCCTCCCAAATACCGCGTTCCGCAGTGAAGCCGTGAATGGCAGGTTCAGGGATCACGGCATTGTCATGGGCAAAGGTGCCGCTCATTTTCAGCGGCGTCAGAATATAGCGGTGCATCAGCACATCCATGGTCTCGCCCGTCGCCGCTTCAAGCACCTGCCCCAGAATGACGTAGCCCGAGTGCGAATAGTCCCAATTGGCGCCCGGCTCAAAGATGCGCGGCGTCGACAGACTTACGGCAATCAGGTCATCGGAGCTCCATGTCAGGAAAGGATTGTCGAGGAAAGGCAGGACAAAGCCCTCCTCGTTGGCGACGTGATCAGGGTAACCGGCCGTCATATTGGCAAGCATACGCAAGGTCGTCTGATCGGCGCCAGGCAGTTCCGGCATCCATCGGGCAACAGGCACGTCAAGATCGACCAGACCCTCTTCTGACAGGCGGAGCGCCAAGGCGGCAACATAAGTCAACGCAATTGCACCATTGCGAAAATGCCCGTCAGCCGTGGCTGGGACGCCGGTCATCGCCTCGCCCATGGCCTTGGTCACGAGCACTTCGCCATTTACAAGGACCTGAAGGATCAGGGAATTGAGTTGATGCCGGTCGAATTGCTGCTCGGCTATCTCATGGACGACCGGTATCTGGTCGGTCGCCCATGCAGTATTGACCTGCGCGCTCGCCGTGTCGGAAACTGACGCAAGCCCAAGTGAAGGCAACAGAAACACTGCGCGCCTTAGTCGCGACTTTTCCGGGGCACAATTTGTCATCAAGCGCCCTACAGAAACTCAACCTTGCCGGTCGATATCTCATAAACGCCTGCGGCAGACTTCAGGGCGCCTGAGCTGGCGAGTTCCGATAAGACGGGCTCTGTCAGCAATGCGTTTTCGGCGTTGAGCTTGGCATTCTGTTGTGTCGCAACGGTCAACAGGTCGTCCGAACCGCTCGCAATGGCCAGGTCAACCGCTGGCCGAATGGCTTCCGCGAGGCGCGGCAGGTGGCCTGGAAGTTCAGTGCCGTTCTGAACCACATCAATTGTCGCATCGACAGCGCCACAGGAACTATGGCCCAGAACCACGATCAGCTTGATACCAAGGACGGCGGTGCCAAACTCAAGGCTAGCAATGCCATCCTCATTGAGGAAATTACCCGCAACCCGGATCACAAACAGGTCTCCGGGGCCTTGGTCGAAAATCAGCTCGGGCGAAACCCGACTATCAGCACAGCTTACAATCGCGGCAAAGGGTTGTTGTCCAAGCGCCCGGTTTGCGCGTCCGACCGAGTGATCCGTGTTGATTGCTGCATTCGCAACATAACGCGCATTGCCGTCAATCAGGCGCTGCAAGGCTTCGTCGGGCGTTACCGGGACAGGGTCAGCTGTTTGCGCATTGGCCTGAGACACAAAAGTACCAGCCGCGGACATTGCCAGCCCACCAGCAATCAATCCCCTGCGGGTTACACCCACCGAATTGCATTTCTCGCACATGATGTTTTTCTCCTGATTGGGTGTTGTTTAACTGCGTCAGCATGACACAGGCTCGCAACTTTGACTTACATACAAATTACCCGTCATAGGCGAATACTTATTTCTAGACCGATTGGTTGTAATTTTGCCACCACCCCGCCAGTTTACCGCGTTGAGCACGTTCGGGCTACTGAGGCGATCCCCAAAAGAGGTTTCCTAGCGCATCGTCTGGTTTTCTGTGTTCCTGGCACAACGCATGCGTCACTTCTGTTTGATGGAGTGTTTCTTTTTTAGGGATGTAAGGGGGAGTTATGCGCTGTTCTGTTGCTTGGTCTGTGTCCGGACAAGATCGCGGCGGTATGGAGTGTATTTGTGAGGTTTAGATGACCGGATATCGAGATCGAATGCGCGGCGCAGTCTTGTTCCGGCAAAACCGGTGGCGGTCCGGTAAACGCAGGGCATCCGCACTGCATCGGTTGTGCGCGGAGCAGGACTGGGGTGCGGTGCGGCCGACAGGATGTGTTCAGCGCCGCACCCGATTGTTTTCAATAGTCGACCGCATCGCGGATGATTGGCCAGGTCATGCAGTGGCCGCCTCCGCGACCGCGGCCAAGCTCGGATCCGGAAATGGTGATCACCTCGATGCCCTGTTTGCGCAGTAGCGTATTGGTGTAGGTGTTGCGATCATACGCCATGACCACGCCGGGCGAGAGACAAACAAGGTTTGCGCCCGAGTCCCATTGCGTGCGTTCGCGGACATAGGCAGTTCCGCCGGTCTCAACCACGCGAATATCCTTGAGATTGAGCGCATCGCGTACTGCGTCGGTCCAGCTTCCTTCGGCGCGCCGGACGTCAAGGCCACCATTCTTGCCCGGGCGGATGCTGTAGGGCGTGATGGTGTTGACGATATCGGGATAGATCAACACGCAGTCACGGTCGGCAAACTTGAAGACCGTGTCCAGATGCATCGCCGCGCGCAGCTTGGGCATGCCTGCAACAAGCACGTGATCAACCGCGTCTTGTTCGAACAGGGCCTTGGACATCAACGCGATGCCCTGATGCGACGGCCGCCATATCCAGCATGAAATTGAACGCGTCCGCAGACCAGTACGTCGAGATGATGAACGACGACATGATCAAATTCGATACCCACATCGCGTTTGACGGCGCCTTGTTGGCATTCTGCTTGGCGAAGAAACGCGGCATGTCCTTGGACTTTGCGGCAGCGAAGGGTACTTCGGCTACGATCAGGGACCAGGCCAGATAGGCCCCCAGGACCGAAACAATGACACCTGTGAAAATGAACCACTGCCCCCAGGGTCCGACCGTTGCCGCCAACGCCCCGGCAAGCGAAGGCTGACCCAGCCCGGCGATTTCAGATCGCGGTAGGAAACCGCATACCGAATATGGAAAAATACTGCGTACAGGATCACATCTTTCGGATGGTGGCTATCTTTGACGTCACTCGTAACGTTCTGATACTCGCCCGCCAATTCAAAGGGCGGCGGCCATCATAGCTTGGCATACTGGTCCATATTGCAAAGAGGTGGCGACAGAAGCCATTGGGTCGCGGTAGGCGCCGCGCTGGACAAGTAAAACTGGATCACTTACGATTTTCAAAATACATTTTGACTCCGGGATATGATAACAGCGCGGGAGCCGGTCATGACATTGGATGCCAAGAAAGAACCAAAACGCTCTGAACGCCGTGACGGCATCGTCGAATTGGGCGATGTCGAAGAACTCACAGGACATGACGGACCAGGCAAGCTGATGGACGGCGGCACCATTGGGTCCAGACGGAAAGATGGGAGTATCGGCGAATAGGCCGGACCAAGAGCGCCAAACCAGCGATTTCAATAGGAGATGATAGGAGTATCCATGTCAAAAGATGAAAAGAAGACGGTGCAAACACCTGCGGCCGGGATTGTCGAATTGGGCAGGGTCGAAGAGTTGACGGGACGTGACAGTGTCGGTCAGTTGACAGATGGCGGCACCCTCACTGGTGTCACCCGAAAGGACAAAGGCGGCAGCGCTGGCGAGTAACTCTACCCTCGCGCCGTGGGTGACCTGGTGCCACCTGGGACGCAATGTTTTTGTTCTCGACCTCCGACTGAATAAATTTCTGGCGCTGGACGTACCCACATCTGCGGCGTTTTACGAGATGCAGTCAGGTAAGCGCGTGGACGACTATTTTGTTCAGAGCTTTGCCGACAGGGGCTGGTTCGATACCTTTCAGATCAACGGAAATCCGCGTGCGGTCCCGTGGTTTGGTTCGTCGACAATTGCGGCGCTGACGTCACTGGTCATGGCCAGAAGGCGTATCAGCAAGGAAGGGTTCGGCACTGCGCTGCACTGGGCGTTGGCCCAATCTCGCGGCAAGACACGCTCGGCCGACCCGATCATCGCTTTTCGACGCGCAGAGGCACTCGTGCCCCACGTCAAGGGAGATCTCGATTGCCTGCCGCGCGCGACCGCGCTTTTTGTTTATCTCAGGACTGTCGGGCACGATCCTACGTTCATCATTGGCGTGAAGCAGTATCCTTTCTTCGCCCATTCCTGGATCGAACTTGACGGCGCGCCAGTCCTGGAGGCTGATGACGGGCCCACAAAATTATCGCGTTTCACACCCATTCTAGGCAGCACACCCATTAATTCTTGTTTGATTGCATAGTTTTGTGATTCAGTTTCGTTCAAACAACGGGCGGGAGGA